>NZ_BAABNP010000015.1:0-74578 GCF_038429965.1 Brevibacterium ammoniilyticum | reverse complement strand
GTGAACGTCCTGCGATTCGTAGACATGATTCCCTGTCGTGCCTTCCTGGTAACGACTGTCTACGAGAAGTGTCACACCCCAGGTTCGTGGAAGGCGTTGCGGGCGCGTTGGGTGCGACCAGCGCTCATTGCAGGTATCGGAGTGGCCTTCTTCTCGCAGGCTACCGGAATCAGCGCAATTATCTATTACGCGCCTTCCCTGTTGGCCCTTTCAGGCTTCGGAGACTCCGCGGCTACTCTCGGGTCAGTGGGAGTCGGCGCGTCTCTTCTTGTCTCCACCATTGTGGGCATGGCATTGCTTGAGAGATTGGGACGACGGAGGCTGGTTCTCATCGGTTTGCCGGGTGCAGTTGTGGTTCTTGCTGTACTCGCTTCAGTTCTTCCTTGGTCGGCCGCCGAATCTCCGCAGCTGAGTGGAGGAACTCAAGCCTTGGTGATCGTATGTCTGGCCGGCTATTTCGCGTTCAACGGCGGAAGTCTTTCCGTGATGACCTGGCTGTACATGGCCGAAATATTCCCACTTGAAGTGCGAGGCAGAGCAGTAGCGCTGTGCTCGTTCGTGCTATGGGTAACAAATTTCTTCATGACCTTGGTGCTCTATTTCCTGGCTGACCGGCTGGGCACTGGACTCGTGTTCGGCGCTCTGGCGATTGTCAATGTTGCTGCGCTGATCTTTGTTTGGCGGTTCGTGCCTGAGACAAGAGGAAGAAGCCTCGAAGAAATAGAGAGTTCCCTGCGAAATGGAGATTTTTCACCGGCGGAGCGCCCCAGTTCTCCCAAACCTGAAAAACAACTATCGGAGGAACGATGAACATCGACGAGCAGTCTGCGGTCGATCTGCCGGAAACGATGCGGGCATGGGTGTTGCACGGGCCCGGCGATCTGCGCATGGAAGAACGCCCCGTTCCGCTGCCGCGTCGGGGAGAGGTGCTGGTGCGTGTAAGCTCAGTCGGCGTTTGCGGTTCTGACAAGCATTTCTACCGCGAGGGCAGAGCGAGCAGTGACATTGTCACCTAGCCAACCGTGCTCGGCCACGAATTCGGTGGAACGATCGTATCTGTTGGCGAAGCGGTATCGCCGCAACGGATAGGCGATCGCGTCGCCGTCGAGCCGCTCGTGCCGGACTGGACATCTCGGGAAGCGCGAAGCGGGCGGTACAACATCGACCCGAGTCAGAAGTTCTTTGGAGTTCCTGGCTTGGATGGCGGACTTCAGGAATTCGTGAGCGTCCCGAGCGAGAATGCCCATTCCGTCCCCGACAACGTCAGCGATGATGCGTCTGCGATGGTGGAAACTGTTTCAGTCGCTCTCAACGGCATCGAGAAGGCTGGTGTCCGCCTGGGGGATCGCGTCCTTGTCGCTGGTGGGGGTCCGGTGGGTCTTTTCGTTGTTCAACTCTGCCGGCTAGCTGGAGCAAGTCGCATTGGGCTAGTCGAACCGCAGGCATTTCGTGGTCAGCGAGGAGCGGAGCTTGGCGCTGAGGTGTATTCGGATCTTGCGTCAGCGCCAGACGATCAGGACTCGTTCATCGAATGCACGGGCATCGACTCCGTGCGCCACGATGGGTTCTTCCATGTTCGACCTGGTGGAAGGATGGTTTTCATAGGTGTCGGGAGCGCGTCCGCGTCCGTGCCGATGTCAGCGGTGATCGAACGGGAAGTCACGCTTCACGGAGTTATGCGCTATGCATTCACCTGGCCTAAGGTCGTCGAATTCATCGCTTCTGGTGGCATCGATGCCGACGGTCTCGTGAGTCGGTCTCTCGCCTTTGCAGACGCGCGCCTAGCCTGGTCCGAGCCGCAAAACGATGAGATCAAGACTATGATCAGGGTCAGTTGAGAAGTTACGTGCCTGAGCATTGACCCTGTGACCAGGCGGCGAGGAACGACGATGGCCAAGGTGAGCATGCGCGAAGTCGCGGCACATGCCGGAGTCTCGATCGGCACCGTCTCACACGTCGTCAACACTCCTGAGAAGGTCTCGCCGGAAACGTTGGCCAAGGTCAATCAGTCGATCTCCGAACTCGGATTCGTCCCCAATGCGGCGGCTCGACAGCTGCGATCCGGACGAAGCAGCAGCCTCGGTCTGGTGGTGCTCGACGCAGCGAACCCCTTTTTCGCCTCCGTTGCTCGGGGTGCACAGGATGCATGCGACCGCGCCGGCCTCGCACTGCTGCTCGGAGATTCGGGAACCGATGAGCGCCGAGAGGGAAAGTACGTCGACCTCTTCGCTGAACAGCGCGTCAACGGGCTTCTTGTCACTCCTGCGGGCTCTGACCTCAGCGGACTCGAAGGTGCGTCGCGACGGGGGACACCGGTGATGCTCGTCGACCGTGAGCCCGGAAGCGCATCGCTGTCGTCGGTGACAGTCGATAATGTGGCGGGCGGACGTCTTGCTCTCGACCACCTCATTGCGGGCGGAAGTGTCCGGCCAGCGTTCGTCGGCGGCCCATTGACGCTTCCGCAGGTCGCCGATCGTTTGGCAGGGGCCACGTTGCGGGCACACGACGCTGGTCTCGGGCTCGAGGTGTTCGACTCTGGTGAGCAGACGATCCTTGCCGGCCGAGCCGTTGGCCAGCAAATCGTCGCGATGCCCCGGTCGCAACGACCCGATGCCGTGTTCTGCGCGAACGACTTGATCGCCGTCGGGGTCATGCAGGCCGTCATCATGTCGTCAGGCCTGACGGTCCCCGACGACCTGGCGATTGTCGGCTACGACGACATCGATTATGCGTATTCGACGATTGTGCCGCTCACTTCGGTGCGGCAGCCGGCCGAGTTGCTCGGTCGCACAGCAGTCGAAACCTTGCTCAGCGAAGAATCGGCGGGCTCGACTGGGCATCACAATCTTCGCTTCACTCCAGAGCTGATCATGCGCGAATCGACGAAGCCGGAGTGACCACCGCCTCGGCGAGAGATCAGGGGCAATCTTCTCGCCGAGGCGGCAGCGGTCGTCGAATGAGACCGAACGGCATAATGCCCGAAGGCACATCGACCTCAGCGCAGGAACGCGGCCGCGACTCCGGCGTCGACGGGAACATGGAGCCCCGTCGTGTGTGAGAAGTCGGACGTGCACAGGGCGAACACAGCGTTGGCGACAGTCTCCGGGACGACCTCGCGGCCGAGAATCGTCCGCTGCGCATAGAACTTCCCAAGGTCCTTCTCGTCGATCCCATAGGTTTTGGCTCGCTGCGCCCCCCAGCCGCCGGCGAAGATCCCCGATCCACGCACAACGCCGTCGGGATTGATCCCGTTCACACGGATTCCATGCTCGCCGAGTTCGACTGCAAGCAGTCGAACCTGGTGGGCCTGATCGGCTTTGGTCGCGGAGTAGGCGATGTTGTTGGGGCCGGCGAAGACCGAGTTCTTCGACGAGATATAGACGATGTCGCCTCCCATTCCCTGATCGATGAGAATCCGAGCAGCATTCTTCGAAACCAGGAAGGATCCCTTGGCCATGACATCGTGTTGCAGATCCCAATCCTTCTCGGAAGTCTCGAGCAGCGGCTTCGACAGGGAGAGACCGGCATTGTTGACGACCAGATCGACACCTCCGAACGCCAGGCTCGCCTCGGCGAGCGCTGCCTGCACATCCGATTCATTCGACACATCCGCGGCAACGCCGATGGCGACATCGCTGGTACCGAGCTCGGCCGCTGCAGTCTGCGCCTTCTCAAGATCGAGGTCGGCGATGACGACACAGGCCCCTTCCGCTGCGAGTCGAGCGGCGATCGCCTTGCCGATCCCGCTCGCGGCGCCGGTGACGAATGCGACTCGCGTCGCCATCGGTCGCGGGGCAGGCTTTCTTCTCAGCTTGGCCTCTTCGAGCGACCAGTACTCGATGCGGAACTTCTCCGCTTCCGAAATCGGACTGTAGGTCGACAAAGACTCTGCGCCGCGCATCACGTTGATGGCGTTGACGTAGAACTCTCCAGCTACTCGGGCAGTCTGTTTGTCCGCCCCGTAGGAGAACATCCCGATCCCCGGGACCAGGATGATTGCGGGATCTGCCCCGCGCATCGCCGGAGAATCCGAGGCGGCGTGACGATCGTAGTATGCGCGGTAGTCGGCTCGGTAGGATTCGTGCAACGCCGGCAGGGCTGCAAGGATCTCGTCCACCGGTGTCTCCGACGGCAGATCAATGACCATCGGCTTGACCTTGGTGCGCAGGAAGTGATCCGGGCAGCTCGTTCCCAGCTCGGCGAGCGCGGACAGCTTGTCTCCCGCGAGGAATTCCAGGACGGCATCGGAGTCGGTGAAGTGGCCGACCATCGCGTGATCGTGAGACGCGATCCCACGCAGATGCGGAGCAAGCCGAGCCGCTTTGCTGCGGCGTTCGTCCTCGGGAAGGGCCGCGTAGTCCGTTCGAGTCGCACCGAAGGGCTCCGCGCTGCCGTGATCCTCAATGTACTTCGCGGCTGTGTCGATGATCCACCGCGAGTTCGTTTCGGATTCCGCCGAGGTATCGCCCCACGCGGTGATGCCATGACCGCCGAGGATGACGCCGACTGCCTGCGGGCTGGCCTCCTTGATCTCGGCGATGTCGAGTCCGAGTTGGAATCCGGGCCGACGCCACGGCACCCAGAGCACCTTGTCGCCGAAGATCTTCCGAGTCAGCTCCTCCCCGTTGGCGGACGTGGCGATCGCGATGCCGGAGTCCGGATGGAGATGGTCGACGTGATCGGCGTTGACGAGACCGTGCATTGCCGTGTCGATGGAGGGGGCAGTTCCGCCTCTGCCGTGCAGCGCATAGTCGAATCCGGCTACCATTTCGTCTTCGCGGTCGACACCGGGGTAGGTCTGTGTCATCGCGCGCACCCTGTCGAGGCGAAGCACCGCGAGGCCTTCCGGGGTCAGCGTTCCGAGATCTCCCCCCGACCCCTTCACCCACAGCAGCTCGACGTCCTCTCCCGTGACGGGATCGATGTCGGTGCCCTTCGCCGAGGTGTTGCCTCCGGCGTAGTTGGTGTTGCGCGGATCTGCTCCGAGAGAGTTCGATCGCTGGACGAGCTGTTCCACGGTGTTGTTGACGGTTGCCACGAGTGCTCCCTTGCATGGGCGGTCGTATGTTTGAACATGTTAAAAGTAACATTAAATAACATGACGCGCCATACGTTCCTGGAATTTCACGGCGATGACTGAGCACCGCAGAGATGCATGATGTGAAAGGGGCTCGCCGAGGTGGGTGGGGATGAGTCGCAGTGAGCGCGCTCGCGTGGAACTCGGTGTGATTCATCCAGTGTGGGATGTTCGTCACCGGAGTTCGACGAGGTCCCTGAATGCGTCGAGGCGAGGATCACTGGGATCCAGTTCGGTGACGAGCACAGAAACGCCGTCGAGTGAGAGCGACGAGGCGGTCGACCTCTGACCGAGCTTCGACGAGTCTGCGCAGAGAATCGTCGTGCGCGCTCGCTCGGACAGCACCATCTTCACCTCGGCCTCCGCCAGTGACACTTCGGTGCATCCGATCTCCGCATCAAGCCCTCCGGTTGATGCGAAGAACGCCTCAGTGTGGAAGGCGCCTGCATTCCTCGTGGCCAATTCGCCGACGAGGCTCCCGGTGGCACGATCACGTCGTCCGCCCGTGAGCAGGCCGTCGACACCCGCCCATCGGTCGAGTGCTTCCCCGGTCGGAACCGAATTCGTCAGCACGGTGAGACCATCGCGCGGTGCTAAGACGTCAGCCAGAGTCGTGATCGTGCTCGAGGCGTCGAAGGCGACGAAGCCCTCTGCGGGGACGAGGGGAAGCGTCTTCTGTGCGATGACGGCCTTCGCTGCGGCGCGGACTGCTTGTCTCTGTTCGTGGGGCCTCGCGAAAACGGCGGGCACAGCGCCGCCTCTGACCCGACGCAGCAACCCCTCGGCTTCGAGTTCGCCGAGGTCTCGACGGATGGTCATGGTCGAGACATCCAATGACTCGGCGGAGGAGTCGATTCGGATCTCACCGCCGGAATCGAGCATGGCGAGGAGGCGCTGGCGACGCTCCTGCGATGAAAGACTCGAGCCGATGGGCATGGTCCACATCCTAAACCGATTGGGCGTGCCTCCGGCGGACAGGATGTCGCTCGCGGCCGTTATCGATCCCGCGCCATCTCGAGCAATGTCTCGAAACGCTCGAGCTTCTGCGCGTAGGGCGATGCCATCATCGGATCCGGAGTGAACCTCGACTCGACTTCGCCACCGAACCCCCGGATATCGCCTATGCCGAGGATTCCGACCGAGATCCCGCCGAGGAAGGCCGCACCGTGAGCTGCACCATGTCCTGCCCGCGGTCGCCCGACCCCCAACTGGAGTACGTCCGCTTTGATCTGCATCCAGACATCGGACGCCGAGCCGCCACCGGTGCTGAGCATCGTCCGGACATCGAAGCCTCGCTCCCGCAGCACCCTGATATCCGTGGCCAGAGCCAAGGCGTTGCCTTCCATGGCTGCCAGCATGATGTCGACTCCGTCGCTGGCCAAGTCGATGCCGTCGATGAGCCCACGCGTTCGTTGATTCCAGCTCGGCGTGCGCTCGCCGGCGAGTGCGGGAACGAATGTCAGGCGCGAAGGACGCGAACGTTGCCTCAGGGGACCGATTTCGCGCAGGTCGCTTTCTCCTCCGACGGTGCGGTTGAGCCAGTCCACAGTCGCGCCTGCAGTCACCTGTGCGGTGATGAGGAGGTCGACGTCCGGGATGCAGTGCCGAGAATGGATGAACCCGGGCACCGCTGTTGCGCGGGGAACCGCCAGCATAGTCACGCTGGAGAACCCGCTCATCTCGACGAGGGGATCGCCTACTTCGAGTGTCCCGGCTTCCAGTGCGCTGCCTACCGAGTCGATGGCTCCGGCCGCCACCGGAGTGCCTTCGGGTATTCCGGTGGCAGCCGAAGCGTCGGCGGTGACATGCCCGATGATCTCGGTTGTCGGTACCACCTCGGGGAGGAGCTCGACGCCCAGCCCGGTCCCCAGCAGGCGATCGTCGAACCGACCGGTCGTTTCGTCGAAGCCCTGCATGAGTGACGCCGTGCTGTCATCGAGGGTCGCAGCCCCTGTGAGTCTGAACGCGATGAACCCATTGGCGCTGAGCACCTGCTCTGTCCGCGCGGCGATCTCGGGCCGCTCTTCGATCAGCCATGCGAGTTTGGCCGTGCCGAAGAACGGGTCACTGCCGTGCCGATGTCCTGGAGCGATCTGAGCGATCCGCTCTCCCTGATCGACAGCGCGTCGGTCGAGCCACGTGAGCGCGGGTCCGATAGCTCGGCCCTCGTCGTCGATGGGAACCAATGTGGGTGCCTGACTGGTCACTGCCACCGACGCCACTGGGGAGTCAGCCACGACCCCGTTGCAGATCTCCGTCAGAGCGGACCACCACGCCTCGGCATCCTGTTCGGCACCGCTGTCACCGGTGCCGACGGCGGTGGGGTAGCGTGCAACGCCGTCGCGCAGCATTCTGCCGTCGAGAGTCGACGCGACCACCTTGACTCCGGATGTGCCGACGTCGATGCCGAGGAGGATTGCCGTGCTCATCTCTCGGCCCTTGCGGCTGAGGCGACGAAGGGCTGTGCGTCGGTGAGAGGGTGCATCGGCTGGGCGCCGTCGAGGGCGAGTCGCAGTTCGCGTGCGACACCGCTGGCAGCGCGTTCAGCCGTCTGCGTGCTGGCGCCTGCGATGTGGGGCGTGCAAACCACGTCGTAGCCCTGTCGGGCGAGCTGGAGGATCCGCTCGTCCATGTTCACAGGTTCGTCGGGGAACACATCGAATGCCGCAGCGCCGAGGTGGCCGGATTCGAGCGCGTCTGCGACGGCATCGTAATCGACGAGTCCGCCTCGGGCGGCATTGACGAGGATGCTGCCAGGGCGCATCAGTCCGATCCGTCGTGCATCGACGAGGCGCGCGGTCTCCGGAGTGAGACGGGCATGAATCGACACTGCATCCGCTCTGGCGAAGAGGTCGTCGACATCCGAAACGACCGTCGCTGTTCCCTCGAGGGCACCTGCAGGCAGATACGGATCGTAGACGATGACTTCAGCGCCCATCGCGGCGAGCACCTTCGCGACATGAGAGCCCACGGCTCCCGCGCCCACCAGGCCGATCGTCGAGCCCGAGACCTCACGTCCCACATGGTCGTGGCGGTAGAAGTCTCCTCGCCATTCGCGTCTGAGCAGGTTGCCGTGAGCGACGGGGATGCGACGAAATGCAGACAGGATCAGGCCCAAGGTCATCTCAGCGGTAGCGACCCCGTTGCGACCGGGAACGTTGACGACGAGCACTCCTCGTGCGCGGGCCGCCTCGACGTTGATATTGGACGGGCCTCCGCGTGACACCCCGATGAAGCGCAGCCCGGGAACCGCGTCGAGGACGCGCTCCGTAACGGGGGCGAGCTGGGTGACCAGTGCGGCTCTTCCGTCCAATGCGGCGATCAGCTCCTCCTCGGACCCCGATGCCTCGTCGACTTCGCCGACCGCACCGAAAGGCGTGTCCGGCCAAGGAAGCAGGAGTTCGCTGATGTCCACGCGATCTCCCAGTTCTGATGCGAGTGCCTTGGAAAACGTTTCGGGGAGGATGAAATTGTCGCCGGCTGCGAGGACCTTCACTGTCATTGCCTTCTTCTTTCGGATTGCTTGTGCTGGAACTGATCGGCTCTTCGATGGGACCGGGGTGACGTGTCCGACGGTCAAGGGGCGGCCACCTTAGGATTGGATCATGGGTTCATTGGCATCGGAGGAACGACGCAACTGGTTGGTGGCCGAGCTCAAGACCGCTGATTCGGTCTCGCTTGTCGGCGCTGCCAAGGCTCTGGGTGTCAGCGAAATGACCGTCCGTCGAGATCTTGACGTCCTCGAATCGGTCGGGCTGGCCCGTCGGGTTCGCGGCGGGGCAGTGACAGCTGGTCCGATGAGCTTTGAGAATCGCGACCGCAGCCATGCGGCTGAGAAGCGACTCATCGCCGAGAAGCTGTTGCCGCTGGTGCCGTCCGAAGGCGTAATCGCCATGGACTCGTCGACGACGATGCATCGCCTGGCAAGCATGCTCACCGGTTCTGGTCGGCTGACCGTGGTGACGAATGGCCTGCTCACTTTCGAAGCCCTGCAGAGGAGGCCGGGAGTCGTCGCCGTGCTCACCGGCGGAACGGCAGATGAGCGAAGCGACTCTCTCGTTGGGCCAGTAGCCTCTGCCACGCTCGAGACCATGCGATTCCCACTGTTCTTCGCTTCGGCGGCGGCCATCGACGAAAGCGGATGTTCAGAGGACACCTTCGAGGAAGCGGAGGTCAAAAGGGCGTTCTCACGGGCGGCCTCGGAAGTCGTCGTCGGCGTCCACTCACAGAAGCTGGGCAAAGAGGCAACAGCATCGGCAGTGCGCACCGAGGACATCGCCACTCTCGCAACTGAGCTCGATCCCGAGTCCGAGCAGCTCGGGCCGTACAGGGCTTCGATTCCGAACGTCGTATGACAACTGCTGCGTTGGCGGCAGGCATCGAATTCGGACTCAGGCACGCGGTGCTCCCGATTCCGGAGGCTCGGCTGTTGTGAGTGCGGCAGCCGTCTCCTCGTCCGCTTTGGTGAGGGAATTCTGGTCGACCTTCTGCAGGAAGCTCAGGGCGAACGACACGAGGTAGGTGCAGGCAAGGGCGATGACCGTCCCCGTAGTGCCGATCGTGCTCCACAGGAGGGTGACGATGAGTGACCCGACGAACTGCGACAGACCCGCCGCCAGGTTCAGCAGGGCTACCGCATTTCCGCGCCGATGCGGGTCGAGCGCAGGCATGAGTGCCGAGAGTGGAACGTAAGCTGCGATCGCGAATCCGAACACGACGACAGCGATCGCGGCGAGCCAGGGGTTGGGGCCGAAGAGCTTCGGAACGAAATACATGAGAAGGGTCGCCACGAACATCCCGATGGCACCGAACCAGCGGATGGTGCGCACCCAGCCGATCTTGTCGCCGAGGACGCCCCACATGAGGTTGGTGAACACCGTGACGAGGTAGACGAGGCTCCACAGCTGCAGCCAGGTCGTCTGTGCGAAGCCGATGTCACGGACGAAGACTATGGGCAGCATGACGATGAAACCATAGAGCGAGATCTGATTGATGATGCGCTGGACCATGCCGTAGGCCAGCTGGACATTGTGGAACGGCATGGCGATCGTCTCGCCGAGGATTCTTCCGAGCCCTCCGAACGTCCGGGGGCCTGAGTGGTCGGGTCCGCGACCCTTGACCAGGAATGCGGCCATGAGCCCGCCCACGAAGACGAAGCCGATCGAGCTCCACAGTGTGGGAAGTTCGCCGACGACGGGGATGACGAGACTGGGCAGGTAGGAACCGAACACTCCGACGCCCAGCGAATAGAAGCACCAGAACCAACCCATCGCCGACGAAAGCCGGTTTGAGGGAGCCGCATAGGAGATCCAGACGACGAAGCCGTAGACGAACATCGGATAGGCGAACGCCCTGATCGCATAGAGCACAAGGGTCATGACGTAATCGCCCTGCATGACTCCGAAGAGAAGGAATCCGATGTGGAAGATGATCCAGGCGACGACCGCCAGCGCCATGACTCGGCGTGGACCGAAGTATTCGGCGAGGACGCCGGAGGCGAAGGCGGCTATCGCCGCCATGAGCCCGTACACGGTGAAGATCGTTCCGACCTGATCCGTGCTGAAGCCAACGGCATTGACGAGATAGTCGGACAGGAATGCCTGTTCGAGGCCATCGCCTGTCATGAAGAATGCGATTGCCACATACCCCCAGAACAGGGAACTGGACAAGCCGAAGAAATTGCGGGTGGGCACTGTGCGTGCGGGGATTGCGGTCATCCGATGCTCGACTTCCTTGTCTTCTGACTGTGCCTTGTGACACACCGTCATGAAAGAGTATGTCATGAAATGTTAGAAGTTGTGAAGACGTGTGAATGCACTTGTTTCGGATAGTGCTCGTGTTTCGGTTCTCCCAGGGACGGGCGATGGATATCGTGTAGTGCTCTGCGCCTTCAGCGAGGAGCCTGGTTCACGCGAAGTGCGCGAATACCTCGGCGGGATCGAGGTTATGGCTGAGCGCCAGGGTCAGCGCGATCCGCGCCTTCCTCGCATCAAGGACACCCGCGGGGATGAGTCCGGCCTCGAGCAGGCCGATCTCGCCGCCGACGTAGCCGTACGTCCTCGTCAGGCTCGCCCCCGCCCCGGGTCGCGAGGCGAGGACGACGGGCATCTGCGCGCCGAGGCGGGTGACCGCCGGGACGAGATGCTCGGGCACGTGCCCGCCGCCGACTCCGGCGATGACCAGACCCGCGAACCCGGCCTCGCCGAGGCGGTCGAACGTCTCCGCCGGTTCCCCGAGTCCCACCTCGGCGAGGGCCACCGGAGGCAGCGACTCCGGACGGCCACGGCCGGCGAACGGAGAGCCGGCCAGACTCTGCTGGGGTGCGTGGGGGAGACGGACGACGTCCTCGCTGACCCAGCCGATCGCCCCGAGCACGGGCCCCGAGGTGAACGCGGCGGTCGAGGACACGTGCGCCTTGCGCACGTGACGGGGATCGTGGATCTCATCGTTGAACACGAGAACGGCCGGCAGATGTCGGGCCAGCGGTGAGAGCGCTGTGAGCGCCGCGGCACGGACGTTCGCAGGACCGTCGGCGCCGGGCAGAGTGGGATTGCGCATCGCCCCGGTCACGGCGATCGGAACACCGGAATCATTGAGCACCGAGAGCGCGAACGCCGTCTCCTCGAGCGTGTCCGTGCCCTGCGTGAGGACGATGCCGTGCGCATCCGTCGACCGCGCGAGCTCGACGACGTCGAAGAGCATCTCGAGCGTGACGTTCGCGCTCGAGACCTGTGCGACCTGCGTGAAGTCCGTCTGCAGATCCGGCCAGATCCGGTCGAGCCCGGCGGCCGCAGCGATCTCCGCGCCGCTGAGCGCCGGAGCGACCCCGCCGCTGCCGTCGGCGGTCGAGGCGATCGTCCCACCGAGGGCGGCGATGAGCAGGTGAGGAGGCAGAGCGGAAGCGGTGTCGGGCATGGTCCCGAGTCTAGCGAGATCCGTCTGGGGCGGCCCGCGCGGCCAGGGCTGCGACCGGTGGAGCGACGCCGCGTCACTGCCTCTTGCTACCCTCCCCACATGGATCCGGACACCGTGCTCAGGCTCGCCCACGACCAGGCGATGCAGTACCCGTCTGTGGTCATCGACCACCCGTTCGGCCCCGAGCACACGGTGTACAAGGTCCGCGGGAAGATGTTCATGATGCAGTACGAGCTGCGCGGCGTCCCGAGCATCAACCTCAAGATCGATCCGCTCGACGGCGAAGTCCTCCGCGACGCCTACGAGGAGATCGTCGTCGGCTACCACATGAACAAGCGGCACTGGATCACCGTGTCCGGCAGCGGCGACCCGGCCTCGGCCTTCGACGCCGGCCTTCTCCACGACCTCGTCCTCGAGTCCTACTGCCTCGTCGTGGCGAAGCTGCCGATCAAGGACCGCCCGGTCGACCCGGCGACGTTCGGCGGTCGGGAAGGAGAGAACTGAGCAGAGACAGAAGAGAGAACCCGATTGGAGTGGTCGAATAGCCGAACGCCAAGCCGACGGCACCCCGAATTGGCGCCGCCCGTTGACGACCACGACAATGGAGGGCATGTCAGCCCTGAGTTCCGCACTCGCGTACAAGCGACTGCTCGAGTCGAACGCGACTCTGCGCATGCTCCGTGCTGACCACCTCCCGGTCATGGCCGCGACCCTCGACGCCCACCTCGGGCGACCGGGCACCCGCACGCCCACCGAGGACCTCCACGAGAGCATCGACGCCGACCTCGAAGACCTGCGCGACCACTTCCCGCAGGCCACGCGCACCGCGAAGGCGTACTGTGACGACTGGCGCCAGGCGGGGATCCTCGTGCGCCGACCCGCCACCGCGGCGCGAGGCGAGACGTACGAGCTCACGGCCGCGGGCTTCGACGCGATCCGGATGCTCGAACAGCTGCGCACCCCGCCGCAGACGGCCACCGAGTCCCGCCTCGTCAGCCTCGCGCAGGCGGTGCGGCAACTCGCGATCGACACCGACCCCGACAGTTCGCGGCGGCTGGCCTCCCTGCGGGCCGAACGCGACCGCATCGACGCCGAGATCGCCCGCGTGCGCCGCGGCGACCCGCGCTCGCTCGTCCTCGACCGTCGCCGCGCCAACGAACGCGTCGCCGACATCCTGCAGCAGGCCGGTGGCCTGCCGGCTGACTTCGCGCGCGTGCGCGCCCGCTTCGAAGAGCTCAACCAGGACCTGCGGATCTCGATCCTCTCCGCCGAGAGCTCCCAGTCGAAGGTCCTCGACGAGGTCTTCCGTGGAGTCGACCTCATCGAATCCTCCGACGAGGGCCGCACCTTCTCCGCCTTCTCCGCCCTCGTCCGCGACCCCGAACAGGCCGCTGCCTTCGACGAGGACATCGCCGCGATCCTCGACCGCGACTTCTCTGCGGCCCTGACCCCGGAGACCCGCCGTTCCCTGCGCACCCTCATGCGGCAGATGAAGGACGGCTCCCGTGAGGTCTCCGACATCCTCACCGAATTCGCCCGCGGCCTGCGCCGCTACGTCCACTCCCACGAATTCCAACGCGACCGCGTCATGCGCACCCTCATCCAGGACGCCCTTGCCGCGGCCGCGCCCGTCGCTGAGCACCGCAAGCCCTATGACGACCTCGACGTCGACCTCGAACTCTCGAGCGTTCCCCTCGGCAGCCTCGGCGAAGTCATCCTCCACGACCCCGCCGAATTCGACGCCGGCGACGAACTCGGCGAAGCAGGGGAGTCGGTGATCGACTTCGCCGAGCTCATCGCGATCGCCCGCGAATCCGAGATCGACTTCGCCGAGCTCACCGACAACGTCAACGCCGCCCTCGACGGCGGCGGGAGCATCTCCGTCGCCGAGGTGCTCCACCGATTCCCCGCCACCCAGGGCCTGGCCAGCGTCGTCGGGCTCCTCTCCCTTGCGAGCACCTACGGCACCGTCGAGCCCGACGCTCGCGAGCAGATCGTCTGGAACGGAATCGACGGCATCGAACGCAGCGCCGTCATCCGCCGCCACCACTTCACCGAAGGCATCCGACTATGACCGAGACCCCCCAGACCGAGACTCCCGAGGCCGCGACCCCCGATGCCGCGACCCCCGTCGCCACGACCGCGGAGGCAGCGGCTCCCATCGCCGAGACGCCCAACGCCACGACAGACCGGGCCGCCGCGGCGTCCGATGCCGACGACTGGCAGGCCTACGGCAACCCGAGCGCACTGTGGACCGGCGACACGGGAACCCTGGGACAGAACACCCGCCGCGTCATCCTCGAACTCCTCAAAGGCCCCTATGTCTCGGGCACTCAGAGCCCGCAGCTGTGGGCAGCGCTCGTCGCCGACGAAGGTCTCGTCCGCTCCCGCCTCCACGAGCTCTTCCTCGACCTCGTCATCGACAAGGTCGACGAATTCGCCTTCACCCGCAAGGTCGTCACCGACGAACTCGACGTGCCGGCCGCCGTGCGCAGCGAACGCCTCACCTTCCTCGACACCGCGATGCTCCTCGTCCTGCGCCAACTCCTCCTCGCCGCCCCCGGTGAACGCCGCGTCATCGTCGACCGCGAAGAGGTCTACGAACGCCTCGCGATCTACCGCACCGGCGACGAATCGACGTTCGTGCGCAACCTCAACGGCGCGTGGGGCCGGATGAGCAACCGCCTGCGCGTCCTCCACAAAGCCGGCGAGGACCGCTTCGAAATCTCGCCCATGGTGAAGTTCCTCATCGACGAGGACCGGGTCCGCGAACTCATCGACGTCTACGAACGCATCGCCGGCACCGCGCCGACCGACACAAGTGATCCCTCCGACCCAGGCGATCCCGCCGAGGCGACCGACCGCGATGACGCACCTGACGTCGATGCCGACCCCGCCGAGGCGACCGACCCCGCCGACGCACCCGCATCCGACCCCGGCACCTCCGCCGACACCCCCGCCGACACCCCCGCTGGCACCCTTGAGGACGACGCATGACCGAGGCCCTCTTCCCGCTCGACGCCGCCCTCATCGCCGACCAGGCCCGCGCCCGCGGCGCGCATCGGCCCGACGTCGGCAGCCAATGGCGACTTTCGGAGATCCAGATCGCGAACTGGGGCACCTTCGACTCCGACATCCACCGGATCCCCGTCTCCCACCAGGGCCACCTCATCACCGGGCCCTCCGGCTCCGGCAAATCCTCCCTCCTCGACGGCATCGCAGCCGTGCTCACCCCCGACAAGTGGCTGCGCTTCAACGTCGCCGCGCAGACCGCGGGCAGTCGCGTCGACCAGCGCAGCCTCGTCAGCTACGTCCGCGGCGCCTGGACGCGGACCGCCGACGCCGACGAGGACCGCGTGGTCAGCAAATATCTGCGCCCCCGCGCCACCTGGAGCGGCATCGTCCTGCGGTATGACAACGGGACCGACCGCCCCCTGTCTCTGGCCCGCCTCTTCTTCATCAAGGGCTCGAGCACGAAGACCGCCGACCTCGGCGACGTCTGCATCCTCGAACGCGCCGAACTCGACCTCGCCGACCTCCAGCAGTACGCGCGCACGGGACTCGAGACCCGCAGACTCAAGACCGACCGGCCCGACGCTCTCATCACCTCCAACGGTGCGCACGCGAAGTTCTACGCCCGCATGCGCAAGGTCTTCGGCATGGCCAGCGAATCCGCCCTCCAACTTCTCCACAAGACGCAGTCGGCGAAGAGCCTCGACAGCCTCGATCGGCTCTTCCGCGACCACATGCTCGAACCGCCCAACACCTTCGCCCTCGCTGACACGGCCGTCGGCCAGTTCGGTGATCTCAAGGACGCCCACGACCACGTCGTCGAACTCCGCCGTCAACGCGATCACCTCCTCGGCCTCCGCGAAGCGGCCCGCCGCTTCGACGCCGCCCACGACGCCGAAGCGAAGGCCGTCGCCCTCAACGATGCGCTCCTGCCCTACCAGAAGCGCCGCGAACTCGACCTGCTGCGCACCGACCTCACCACCCGCAGCCGTGACCTCGTCGAACTCGAAGTCGCAGCCGACCGCGCCCAACGCGACCACACCGGGGCCGTCGACGACTACGACCTCGCCCGCCGCGCCACCCTCGAACTCGGCGGTTCGGAAGCCGAACACCTCCAGCAGCGCATCGCAGCAGCCGAAACCGACCGGCGCGCGATCGCCGACCGGTGGGCCGGCCTCGCCCGCCAACTCGAGCAGGCCGGCATCGACCAGGCTCCCACCTCGGCGGCGGAGTTCGCCGAACTCAAGGACCAGATCACAGCGACCCTCGACGAGGACGCCCCGGACGCCGGACCCAGCCACGCCGACCACGACCGCTTCTCTGCAGCCCGCCGTCGGGTCAGGGACATCGAGACGGAGATCGACTCGCTGCGACGGTCCGGTTCGACCGTGCCCGATGCACTGCTCACGATCCGTAAGGAGATCGCCGAGGGCGCCGGTCTGAGCGAGAAGGCCCTGCCCTTCGCTGCCGAACTCATCGAGGTCGACCCCGCACACGCGAAGTGGACGGGCGCGATCGAACGCGTGCTCCGCCCGCTGGCACTGACCGTCCTCGTCCGCAGCGAGAACCTCTCCGCCGTCCGCTCATGGGTCGACGCCCACCGCATCCGCGGCCGCCTCGTGTTCGAGGAGATCCCCGCGCAAGCACCGAAGCTGCGCCCCGCGAACAGTGAGAAATCCCTGGTCAACAAGGTCGACGTCGATGACTCGGGATTCGGGCAGTGGGTGCGCTCGACGCTGTCGGAGCGCTTCGACTTCGCGTGCGTCGACCGTCCCGACGAACTCGACGACCACGCCCGCGCCGTCACCCTCGCCGGGCAGGTCAAGACCTCGCGCACCCGGTACGAGAAGGACGACCGCCGCCGCCTCGACGACCGCAGCCAATGGGTGCTCGGCGACCGCGAAGCCAAACTCGAAGCCCTCATCGACGCCCTCCGCGAGGCTCAGGCCGAGCTCGCCGACGCCGAGGAGATCGTCCGCGCCGCCACCGCGGAGGCCGCGCAGGCCAACCGTCGCAAGGGCATCCTCGCCGGCATCCGCGAACAGTCCTGGCGTGACGTCGACCGGGCCGGCGCCGAGGCGGCCATCGCCGCCCTCGAGAAGCAGCTGAGCGAACTCGAAGACGCCGACGGCGACCTCCAGCGCGCGATCGGCGCCGAACGCGAAGCCAAAGCCGCCAAGGAGGCCGCCGAAGCCGCATCACGGGACGCCGACTACGCCCTGCGCCGGGCGAATGAGGAGATCACGACCCTGCGCGCCGCCATCGAACGTCTCACCGAGGACGTCGAGGCCGGCCGCATCGCCGAGGTGGCCCCTGAGCTCGCCGAGGCCCTCGACGCCCGCTTCCGCAAGG
Source organism: Brevibacterium ammoniilyticum (assembly GCF_038429965.1). NCBI lineage: Bacteria > Bacillati > Actinomycetota > Actinomycetes > Micrococcales > Brevibacteriaceae > Brevibacterium > Brevibacterium ammoniilyticum. The sequence goes on along the minus strand of NZ_BAABNP010000015.1, from coordinate 57,222 downwards.
TCCAGCGCAGCATCCGCCGTGAGGCGCTCGCCGAGGTGGGCCAACAGGTCTCGCAGTCCCTGCAGGCGGAGAAGGACCGCGCCCAGGCCGCCTCGAGCGAAGCCGGACGGACCGTGACCCGCCTCGCCGCGGAGTTCAAGGCCGCCTGGCCCTCGGTGACCTCGCAGCTCACCGCCGAGGTCGCCGACCGGCACGACTACATCGCGATGCTCGACGAGATCCTCGCTCACGGTCTGCCCGACCACGAGACCCGTTTCCGCGACCTCCTGCGCGAACGCTCCCGCGACCTCATCGGCGAACTCCTCAACGAGATCTACGCTGCCCCGCACGAGATCGAGGACCGGGTCGCGCCCATCAACTCCTCGCTCCTGCGCTCCCAGTTCGACGAGGACCGCTACCTTCGGCTCAAGGTCAAGACCCGCAGGTCGGAGACCGTCAACGCCTTCATCTCAGACCTCCGCACGATCGCCGGCGGCAGTTGGGCCGACGACGACATGGACACTGCGGAACAGAAGTACTCCACTCTCGCCGAGGTGATGCGCCGCTTCGCCTCGAGCGAGCACGTCGACCGCGTGTGGCGCACCCAGTGCCTCGACACCCGCCTGCACGTCAGCTTCCTCGCCGAGGAGATCGACGACCACGGCCGCGCCCACGCCACCTACGATTCCGGGGCCGCGATGTCGGGCGGTCAGCAGCAGAAACTCGTCATCTTCTGCCTCGCCGCAGCCCTGCGCTACCAGCTCGCCGACCCCGACGAGGCAATCTCGAAGTACGGCACGATCATCCTCGACGAGGCCTTCGACAAGGCCGACACCCGCTACACCCGCATGGCGCTCGACATCTTCATCGAGTTCGGCTTCCACATGGTGCTCGCCACCCCGCAGAAGCTCCTCCAGACGATCGAACCCTACGTCGGCGCGGCGACGTCGATCGAGAATCCCAGCCGGCAGAAGACGCTGACGGCGACGATGGTGTGGGACGAGACGGACGATGCTGCCGCGGCCGAGAGCGCTGCGGCGGCCGAGAGTCCCGAGGCCGGGTGACCAGGCGATGCCCGTCCGGAGACCGTGTGAGCGCGGGACGGTGAGAGACCGATGACGATGCTCACCGTCGCCGAGGCGCGCGCGAAGGCCCGCACGAAGCTGACCGCGAGCATGGCCGCTTGGGCGGCACGGCCCGCCGAAGCGGCCGGCATCGACATCGCCCTCCACCCGCCGACAGAGGCCCAGGTGCTCGCCGATCAGCGAGCGGCCGCCGACTGGGCGGCAAGCTGGCGTGCGATCGCCGCACCCGAATCCCCAAGCACCGGATCGTCGAGCACCGAGTCATCCACCACCGACGGCGTGCGCGTCGACTGGGCCGAACGGTCCTGGGCGCGGGTCGGGCGCCAGCAGGTTCCCGTCCGGCTGAGGCTGACCGACGCCGAGGCGGTCGCCGGTTTCGTCGGTGGCGACCCGGCCCGCCGGTGGCGGTGCCTGCGCGATCGGGCCGCGACCATGCGCTCGGGATTCGGGGAGACCGAGGCGCTCGCCTCGGCGATCCGCGCACACGGCAAACGGATCCTCGGCCTCGACGATGAGGCCTTCACCACGCTCATCGACGTCGTCGACTGGCTGCGTGCCCACCCCGTGGGCCGCCTGCGCCCGCGCCAGCTGCCGATCCGCGGCGTCGACTCGAAATGGTTCGAAGGCCACCGCAGCCTCGTCACCGCCCTCCTCACGGCCGCCGGGTGCCCCGCTGCGCTCGACGTCCTCGACGCCGAAGCCCGGATCCGGATGCGCATCCTCGACGAACACCTGGCTCCGCACGGTCTCGGCGACGTCACCGCCCCTGTCACGGAGCTTGCCGCACTCGACCTCTCACCCGAGGTCGTCTTCGTCTTCGAGAACCTCGAATCCGTGCTCGCGATGCCCGCCTGGGCGGGCGCGGTCGTCATCCACGGCTCCGGCTACGCCGTCGACGCCGTCGCCGAACTCGGCTGGGTCGCGTCTGCCCGGGTGATCTACTGGGGTGATCTCGACAGCCACGGCTTCGCGATCCTCGCCCGGCTGCGCGCGCATCTGCCGGCCGCCGCCTCGGTGCTCATGGACGAAACGACACTCCTTGACCATCGGGACCTGTGGGTGACCGAACCCCGCCCGCACACCGGCCGACTGAGCGGTCTGAACGGAACCGAGAACCGGGCGCTCGCTCGGATCCGGGCGGAGGGCAATGTCCGCCTCGAACAGGAGCGCATCCCCTGGGCCACCGCCCTGACGGCTCTGCAGGCACAGGCCGGGCCCGGCCTGGCCGAACACGGGTGATCGTCTCCTAGTCGCTCAGGCGTTCTGAAGGGGGCCGCGACGGAAGCTGAAGCAGCCGCCAATTGATGAACAGCCGCTCTCGCCCCGCTTTGACTGTTCTCAGCTGGTTCCGTTCCACCAGGTCGTTGAGCCATTTGCTGGCTGTCGGACGGGAGACGTTGCAGCGATCGACGACGTCGGCGGTGCGCAGGTACGGGCGTTCGAAGAGAAGATCGAGTAGATCGGTGTCCGACCGTACGACTGAGTTCTCACGTATCTCGGTCCTGAACTCCATCTGCAACTGTTGGATGTCGTCGATGAGGTTCAGCGTCAGTTCGGCGGTCGATCGGACTCCTTTGAGCATGAAGAGAAGCCAGCTCTGCCAATCGGAGTCCTTCGTGACATTGAGCAGCAGTCGGTAGTATTCGTTCTTGTTCTCGATGATGTACCGGGACAGATACAGCACAGGTTTTTTCAGCAGACCTGCGTCGATGAGCATGAGGATGTTGAGGATTCGTCCGGCGCGGCCGTTGCCATCGGGGAAAGGATGAATCGCTTCGAACTGGTAGTGCGCGACTGCCATGACGACAAGCGGATCAAGGGCCTGCTGACCGTGAATGTAGGACTCCCACTCGACCAGCTTCTCGGTGATGACCTCGCGGCCGCTGGGCGGCGTGTAACGCACAGTGCGAGTTGCAGGGTCGCCGATGAACGTGCTGGGCAACTCCCTCACAGTGGTCTCATGTCCGTTGACACCGGAGCAGATCCGGGCCGCCATCGCCGCAGAGATCGGACGGAAACGAAGCTCTCCGACACCGAGGTAGAGGGCAGATCGGTACCGCAATGTCTCTTTCGTCGCGGGGTTGGCTCGGACGCTTTCGACCGACGCCAGCTGGAACAGTTCGTCCGTCGTCGTGACGATGTTCTCGATCTCCGAGCTTGCCTGCGACTCCAGCAGAGTCAGCGCATTGAGCAGGATGGACGTGTAAAAAAAGTGGGAAAAATTTTACATGTCAGGCGTACGCGTCAAACTGCTTTACACGTGCACCGTACGGCGAGTTTGACCGAGTCGCCGGTCAGGCCCTCCGCGCGACTGTGACCTCTGCCCCATTCCCGCCTTGACCCGGTGGATCCCGTTTGAATTCCTCTGGGTTGACTGTGAACATTAGGTGTCCTGAATGTGAACAGAAGGGGAACCTGTGGGAGAGCGACTGAGGTCCGGTCTGGGATGGCTCGCAGCGCCGAGCCCGGCACCGCGGCTGCCCGATGACGAGGTGGCGCGACGGTACCCCCGACTGCGGGCGCAGGTGTTCATCGGCATCTTCGTCGGCTATGCGGGGTTCTACCTCATCCGCAACAACGTCCCCCTGGTGGGCAGCCTGCTCATCGACGAGGGCCGGATGAACCCCGTCGGACTGGGGATCATCGCCAACGCGGCACTCATCGCCTACGGGTTCTCGAAGTTCTTCTCCGGGATCGTCTCCGACCGTTCTAACGCCCGCCTGTTCCTCCCGATCGGCCTGGCACTCTCGGCGGTGGCGAACCTGCTCATCGCCGGCGTGCCCTGGCTGTCGTCGTCGATCGCGATGTTCGCGATCGTGATGTTCGTCAACGGCTGGGTGCAGGGCATGGGCTGGCCGCCCAGCGGACGCGTCCTCGTCCACTGGTTCTCCACGAGCGAGCGGGGCATCAAGACCTCGATCTGGAATGTCGCCCACAACGTCGGCGGGTTCTTCGTCGGCGTCCTCGCCGCACTCGGCCTCCAGCTCACCGGTGACGACTGGCGGTCCGTCTTCTGGCTGCCGGCGCTCGTCGCCCTCGCCGTCGCCCTCTTCGCCTTCCTCATGATCCGCGACACCCCCGAATCGCAGGGACTGCCTCCGATCGAGAAGTACAGGGACGACCCGGCCAAGGTCGAAGCCGACGCACACGAGGCCGAAACGCTTAGCACGTGGCAGACGATCGAGAAGTACGTGCTGCGCAATCGGACGATGGTCCTCCTCGCCCTGGCCAACGTCTGCGTGTATGCGCTGCGCTACGGGATCCTCACCTGGACACCCGTCTATCTCTCCGAGGTGCGCAATGCCAGCCTGACCGGGGGCATCGCCGGCTTCTCGCTGTTCGAGCTCGCCGGCATCGTCGGCACGATCCTCTGCGGCTGGCTCTCCGACAAGATCTTCCGCGGCAACCGCTCGATCACGGGCATCGTCTTCATGATCGCGGTGGCCGCCGCGACCGCCGTGTACTGGCTGGCCCCCGCCGATGTTCCCCTCTGGATCCCGCTCGCGACGGTGACGGTGATCGGCGGCCTCATCTACGGTCCCGTCATGCTCATCGGACTGCAGGCGCTCGATCTGTCCCCGCGGAACGTAGCCGGAACCGCGGCCGGCTTCACGGGCCTGTTCGGCTACGTCCTCGGCGCGACGATGGCCTCGAGCGGAGTCGGACTGGTCGTCCACAACTTCGGGTGGGACCTCACCTTCGCGCTCCTCATCGCCCTCTGCCTCCTCGCGGTCGTCTTCCTCGCGATCATCAACCGGGATGAGAAGAAGTCGATCGCCGAGCACCGGGCACACGCGGTCGTGAGCTGACGACCGCCTCGGCGGGAAGTGCGGCTCGCGGCCGACAGCTGCGCTGACGACCGCCTCGGCGGCCCCGGCTCCGGCACTCGAGGTGTCGCCGCACTCACACCTTCGGCGGCAATGCTCAGGTCTAGACTGACAGCAGCAGTCCATGCCTCTCACCGGGGCGCAGACCAGGGCTCCGGTGGCCGTGTCCGACCGAAGGAGCACTATGCCCACCGTCGCCAGGAACATCGTCGACACCCTCGTCGAGAGCGGAGTCAAGCGGGTCTACGGAATCCCCGGTGACTCGCTCAACGGCTTCACCGACGCCCTGCGGGTCAACCCCGAACTCGAATGGGTCCATGTCCGCCACGAGGAGGGCGCGGCCTTCGCCGCCAGCGGTGAAGCGGCCCTGACCGGAGAGCTCGCGGTGTGCGCGGGCAGCTGCGGACCCGGTAACCTCCACCTCATCAACGGCCTCTACGATGCCCAGCGCTCCCGCGTGCCCGTGCTGGCGATCGCCGCGCACATCCCCAGCGAGGAGATCGGGTCGAACTACTTCCAGGAGACGCACCCGACGGAGATCTTCCGCGAGTGCAGCGTCTACGTCGAACACGTCGCCCACCCCTCGCAGATGCCGCGTCTGCTGCGCATCGCGATGCGGGAGGCCGTCGAGAAGCGCGGCGTCGCCGTGCTCGTCATCCCCGGCGACGTGGGCCTCGCCGACATCCACGCCGAGGCGGAGAAGATCTCTTTCTTCCCCTCCCGCGTCATCCCCGCCGAACCGCTCATCGCCGACGCGGCCGCAGCGCTGAACGAGAGCAGGAAGGTCGCGATCCTCGCGGGAGCCGGCACCGAGGGCGCCCACTCCGAGCTCATCGCCATCGCCGACGCCCTCCAGGCCCCGATCGTCCACACGATGCGCGGCAAGGAGTTCGTCGAATACGACAACCCCTTCGACGTCGGGATGACGGGTCTGCTCGGGTTCTCGTCGGGCTACCATGCGCTCAAGTCGTGCGACACGCTGCTCATGCTCGGCACCGACCTGCCCTACCAGCAGTTCTATCCCGACGAGGCGACGGTCATCCAGGTCGACGTCCGCGGTTCGCAGATCGGCAAGCGCACCAAGGTCGACATCGCGCTCGCCGGCACGGTCGCCGACACCGTCAACGCGCTGCTCCCGCTCATCCGCACCGGGCGCAGCAGCTCGTTCCTCAAGTCGGCGACGAAGCACTACGCGAAGACCCGCAAGGACCTTGACGAACTCGCGACCCCGTCGAAGCGGACGATCCACCCGCAGTACCTGACGAAGCTCATCGACGAGGCGGCCACCGACGACGCGGTGTTCATCCCCGACGTCGGCTCACCCGTCGTGTGGGCGGCGCGGTATCTGACGATGAACGGGCGGCGCCGCCTCATCGGGTCATTCAGCCACGGCTCGATGGCCAATGCGCTGTCCCAGAGCGTCGGCGCCCAGGCCGCTTATCCGGGGCGGCAGGTCATCGCGCTCGCCGGCGACGGGGGACTGGCGATGCTCCTCGGCGAGCTCATCACGCTCACCCAGAACGATCTGCCGGTCAAGGTCGTCGTCTACAACAACTCCTCGCTCAACTTCGTCGAGCTCGAGATGAAGGCCGCCGGGTTCGTCACCTTCGGCACGGACCTCGAGAACCCGAACTTCGCCACCATCGCCGAGGCGGTCGGCATCAAGGGCTTCCGCGTCGAGAAGTCGAAGGACCTGCCGGCGGTCGTCACCGAGTTCCTCAACCACGACGGGGCCGCCGTCCTCGACGTCACGACCGAACGCCAGGAGCTCTCGATGCCGCCGTCGATCACCGCCGAACAGGCCAAGGGCTTCGCACTCTACGCGATCCGCACGGTGCTCTCGGGCAAGGGCGATGAGCTCATCGACCTCGCCCGCACGAACGTCCGCCAGCTGTTCTGAGGCCGGCCGAGGCGGTACCCGCGCACTCGGCGTGCCCCGCAGGAGGCGCGCACCCCGCGCACCTCGCGGGAGGCGTGCACCCCGCGCACCGCGCGTACCCCCGCAGGAGGCGCGCACCTCGCCTGAGACGCGGATTCTGGACTCTGAGTGTCGATTCGAAGCGCTTGAATCGACACTCAGGGTCCAGAATTCTGTCCGCACCCGGTGCCGGGCAGTGCTGACTACCGGTGCCGGCTACTGGTGACTGCGGGTGCCGACCACTGGTGACCGCGGGCGTCGGGCTCAGAGCGGGTAGGGCGCCAGCGCCGAGGCGGTCGCCAGGGCCGCCGTCATCGCCTCGTGGCCCTTGTCCTCGCGGGAGCCCTCGAGGCCCGCACGGTCGCGCGCCTGCTCTTCGTTGTCGCAGGTGAGCAGCCCGAAGCCGACGGGGCGGCCGGAGTCGATGGCAACACGGTTGAGTCCGTCCGTGGCCGCCGAGCACACGTAGTCGAAGTGGGGTGTGCCCCCGCGGATGACGACGCCGAGGGCGACGACGGCGTCGAAGTGCTCGGCGACGCGGGCCGCGGCGACGGAGAGTTCGAAACTGCCGGGGACGCGGATGAGCGTCGTGCGGGCTCCGGCGTCGGCGGCCGCGCGCTGGGCGCCGTCGATGAGGCCTTCCATGACCTCGGTGTGCCAGGAGGCGGCGACGATCGCGACAGTGAAGTCGCCTTCTGCCAGGGTGATGTCGGGTGCGCCGGAGTGGGCCATGAGTGAGTCTCCTTGATGATGCGTCGTGGTGCAGTGGGTGGTGATGGTGTGGTGCGTGGTGGAGGCGTGCTTCTCAGCAGGCCAGATGCAGCGTGTGGTGCATGCGCGTCTGCTTGGTCGCGAGATACCGCGCGTTCTCCGGCCGCGACGGAACCTCCAGCGGCACGACCGCCTCGACGGTGATCCCGAGGTTCTCCAGCGCCTGCGTCTTCGCGGGATTGTTCGTCAGCAGGCGGATCCGGGTCAGGCCCATCTCCGTGAGGATCGCAGCGGCGGCCCGGTAGTCGCGGGCATCATCGCTGAGCCCGAGTCGCAGGTTCGCGTCGACCGTATCGAGGCCCGTGTCCTGGAGGGCGTACGCACGGATCTTGTTGCTCAGACCGATGCCGCGGCCTTCGTGCCCGGTGAGGTAGATGATCGCGCCTCCCTCCTCGGCGATCAGGTGCATCGCCCGATCGAGCTGCTCCCCGCAGTCGCAGCGGTGCGAACCGAAGACGTCCCCGGTCAGGCACTCCGAGTGGACGCGCACGAGCGGAGCCGTCGACGACTCCACACCCCGATAGACGCCGAGGTGGTCATGCCCGTCGACCGTGAAGGCGCGGGCATTGAAGCCGCCGTACTTCGTCGGCAGCGGCACTTCGTCGGAGGGGTCCGCACTCGCCTCGGAGACGGGGGTCGGCAGCCGCGCAGGCGCAGCGGGTGCCGCCGAGCCCGGAGTCGAGGAGGCTTCCTCCTCCTGGCGGTCGGCGTCTTCGACGTGGGCGATGAGCTGTTCGATCGAGACCATGACGAGATCGTGTTCATCGACGAAGTCGCGCAGGGCGTCGAAGCGCATCATCGATCCGTCGTCGTGGACCACCTCGGCGATCATCGCCACCGGTCGGGCACCGGCGAGGCGCGCGAACTCCACCCCGGCCTCGGTGTGGCCGGGACGCTCGCGCACACCGCCGTCCTTGGCGATCAGGGGGAAGACGTGCCCGGGGCGCGTGATCGCGGCAGGGTCCGGGCGCTCGGCAGCGAGGATGCGACCGGTGAGGGCGCGTTCGGCGGCGCTGATGCCCGTCGTCACTCCGACGGCGTCGCAGCTGATCGTGTACGCGGTGCCCTTGGGGTCCTCGTTCGCTGCGACCATGGGCGGCAGGTCGAGGGCGGCGGCCCGGTCGGCGGTCATCGGTGCGCACACGACGCCCGAGCTGTGGCGGACGATGAAGCCCATCGTCTCGGCGTCGGCGAATTCGGCGGCGATGATGAGGTCGCCTTCGTTCTCGCGGTCCTCGTCGTCGACGACGACGATGGGCCGGCCCGCGGCGATCTCGGCCACGGCCCGGTCGATCGTGTCGAGGCGGGCCGTGAGCCTCTCGGCGGCGGGGTCCGTCGCGAGGGCTGCCGTGGTGGGTGAGGTCTCAGTCATGATCGACTCCTCGGTTGTCGGTGGTGGATGGGGTGGCAGTGGGTGCGGTGGTGGCCGCGACGGCGGGTGGGGCGAAGGCGAGGAGGCGGGCCGTGTACTTCGCGATGACGTCGACCTCGACATTGACGGGATCGCCGAGGCCGCTGCCCCCGAACGTCGTATGCGCCAAGGTCGCGGGGATGAGCCCGACCTCGACCCATGCCTCGGCGGTGGCCGGGTGGCCTGCGACCTCGGGCGGGTCGGACACCGCGGTCACGGTGAGCGAGACGCCGTTGAGGGCGATGGAGCCCTTGACCGCCGTGAAGGGGGCGAGGCCGGCGGGGATGCCGATGCGCAGCGTCGTCCACTCGGGATGGTCGATGCGGGAGATGATGCTGCCGAGCCCGTCGACGTGACCTTGGACGACGTGGCCGTCGAGGCGGCCGGAGGCCGGGGTGCACCGTTCGAGGTTGACCTCATCGCCTGAGGTCAGGGCCCCGACGCCGGTCAGCCGGAGGGTCTCGCCCATGATCTCGGCGACGAACCGGCCGGAGGCAGGCAGGTCACCCGCCGCGCCACCAGCAACGTCACTCTCCGCCTCGGCGACGATCGAGGTGAGGCACACGCCGTTGACGGCCAGTGACCCGCCCTGCTCGAGGTCGGCGACGATGTCGCCCGCGTCGAGGGTGAGCACGGCCGAATCCTCACGTGCCTCGAGGTCGACGACCTGGCCGATGCCTTCGATGATTCCGGTGAACACGGGTTCCTCCTGTGATGGTGTGCGGTGAGGTGAGGCGAATGGGTGGCTGAGCGTCGTCATTGCGACGCTCCCGTGGCGAAGTGGAGGAGGACGTCGGGTCCGAGCGCGGACACCGCTGGGATCGCGGTGTCGTCGGGGACGAGGGAGACCGCCTCGGCGAGGGTGGAGACGTTCAGGCCGGCGACGCTTGGCAGACCATCGCCGAGGAGGACGGGAGCCTGATAGCAGAGGACCTCGTCGACGGCGTCGGCGGTGAAGAACGCCCCGAGCACCTGGGGTCCGCCCTCGACGAGGAGGTGGCGGACTCCGCGGTCGTGAAGCTCGCGCAGGGCCGCGTCGACATCGTGGGTGCGCAGGTGGACTGTGGTGGGGTCAGCGGCCAGGTGCGAGTCGGCGGGCGGCTCGCTGATCCCCATGACCACGGGGATCGGCTGCGAGTCGAGGAGCTCGCCGTCCGCGTCGCGCGCGCTCAGGTGGGGATCGTCGGCGGCCACCGTGCCGGTGCCGACGAGGATCGCATCGACCGTGCCGCGCAGGCGGTGCGAGTGCTCCCGGGAGGCCGCCGAGGTGATCCACCGGCTCGTGCGATCGGCGGCGGCGACCTTCCCGTCGAGGCTCTGCGCGATCTTCGCCGTGACGAAGGGGCGCCCGCTCCCGACGGCGGTCCGCCACCGGGCGTTGAGCCGGGCCGACTCGGCAGCGCCGAGCCCCGAGCGCACCCGGACGCCCGCCTCGGCGAGGATCTGCCCACCGCCGCCGGCCAGCGCGGTCGTGTCGGGGAGGGCGAAGACGACATCGGGGATGCCGGCGTCGAGGATCGCCTGCGTGCACGGACCCGTCCGGCCGGTGTGGGCGCAGGGTTCAAGGGTGACGAAGAGCGTGGAGGCGGTGAGGTCGAATCCGTTCCGGCGGGCGGCGGCGATCGCATCGACCTCGGCATGAGGGGTGCCGGCGCCGAGGTGGCGGCCGGTGACGGTGCGTCCGTCGGGGGCAAGGACGGTGGCTCCGACCAGGGGATTCGCGCCTCTGTGACCGTCACGGGCAGCGGCAAGCGCGGCAGCCATCGCCGCCGTCTCCTCGGACGTCGCCGATTCCTCGGACGTCGCACGCATAGAAAAACCTCCCGGTCAGGTGCCGGGAGGGAGGAGCGTGCGGGTGCAGCCATCGCGGTCCACGGGTGTCGGACTGGTGCGTCGGAAGACGCAGGCACGACGACCGCGGTCGCCATGTTCCTCCCATCCAGACTCTTACTGTCGGTCTCGGAATCTCACCGAGTCAGCCGATCGCATTTCTGCGCTCGGGTCGCGGACTGTCACCGCCGGCACGGAATTTCACCGTCCCCGGAACATGTTGGGATCAGGCTAGCACGCGGTCTCAGCCGCCGACCATGACGTCCGTCACATGGGATGGGCGGGCGGTGGGGTGAAGGCGTGATAGCGGGTGACTCGACCGTGCGCGGACGACGGGCGGCGCGCATGGCCGACGGGTGGCGCACACGGCCGACGGCCGGAGCCTCTCGGCGCCGGCATGAGCGAGTCCTGGTTGCGCATATGTATAACCGAGGTATATAAACGAGTTATGGAAGATGTGGACCCGAAAAAGCTCGTGCGTGCTCTCGTCGTCGTCTCCACGCGTCTGACCAGGGCGTTTCGGAGACTGATCGGCAATGAGAGCGAGCTCGTCACCCTCCGAGCACTCGCGGTGGTCGAGCAGTACCAGCCCGTTCGCGTCGGTCATTTCGCGCAGGGTTATCTCTCTTCGCAGCCGGCGGCGACGAAGCTGCTCGCCCGGCTCGAAGACGAGGGACTCGTCGTCCGCGAGACCAGCCCGACCGATCGCCGAGCATCCCAGTTCTCGCTCACCGACCTCGGTCGGGTGAGGCTGGCGAAGTACCGGACGATCATGACCGAGCAGATGGTGCCCTACTTCGAGGGTCTCAGCGCCGAGGATCGACTGCGTGTCCATCGCGCGCTCGGACTCGTCGGCGAGTACCTCCACAACGAGCACCCGGTCGACCGGGACGAGGGCGTCGACAATGAGGCGTTCGGGACCCCGGGGGATGACGGCGTGCCCGTTCTTCCCGGCACGATCACGGACGAGCTCACCGACGGCGAGGCCGCATCGACCACAGACACCACCGACAACGGAAAGGGCAAGCAGGAGAGAAGATGAGCGTGACACACGGTGATTCCCAGGACGTGAACGAAGGGTCCATTCTCAGACAGCCGAAGGCGGTGTGGGCGGTCATCTTCGCCTGCGTCATCGCCTTCATGGGCATCGGCCTCGTCGATCCCATCCTGCCTGCGATCTCGCGAGAGCTCGAGGCCACGCCGGCCCAGTCGATGCTGCTCTTCACGAGCTACCTGCTCATCACCGGCGGCGTCATGTTCTTCACGAGCTTCGCCTCCTCGCGGATCGGAACGAAGACCACTCTGCTCATCGGGCTCGTGCTCATCATCGCGTTCTCGGCGCTCGCCGGTCTCTCCGGCAGCGTCGACCAGATCATCGGCTTCCGCGCCGGGTGGGGACTCGGCAACGCGCTGTTCCTGTCCACGGCGCTGGCGGCGGTCGTCGGTGCGGCGGCCGGAGGAGCTGACAAGGCGATCATCCTCTACGAGGCGGCCCTGGGCCTCGGCATCGCGACCGGACCGCTCATCGGCGGACTGCTCGGCGGGATCTCGTGGCGCGGACCGTTCTTCGGCACCACCGCCCTCATGGCGATCGGCTTCATCGCCATCGTCACCCTGCTGCCGAATCCGAAGTCCGAAGGCTCGGCGATCAGGGACGACGGCGATCCGGTCCACATCGGAGCCACCTTCCGCGCTCTGGCCCACCCCGGCATCGCCGTCATGGCCGCCTCCGCCCTCCTCTACAACTTCGCATTCTTCATCCTCCTCGCCTACAGCCCCTTCCCCGTTGAGGCGGCCGCCGAGCGGATGGGGATCGAGAACTTCGGGGCGATGGGACTCGGCTACGTCTTCTTCGGCTGGGGAATCTGCCTGGCGATCACCTCGGTGTTCGGTGCCCCGCTGCTGACCAAGCACTTCAAGCGGCGGACCACGCTCATCATGGTTCTCGTCGTCATGGCCGCGCTGCTCGTCGCGATGGCGTTCCTGGTGGACTCGTTCGTCGGGCTCATCGTCTGCGTCATCGCCGCCGGCCTCGTGCTCGGCATCCTCAACACCGTGTTCACCGAATCCGCGATGGAGGTCAGCGAGCTGCCTCGGCCCGTCGCCTCCGGTGCCTACTCGGGTGTGCGGTTCATCGGCGGAGCCATGGCCCCGATCGTCGCAGGCACCGTGTCTGTGAGCATCGGCGCCGGCGCGCCGTACGTCTTCGGCGCCGGAGCTGTCGTCCTCTCCATCGTCGTCCTTGCGCTGGGCTGGAAGTCGCTGAAGCGCATCGACGGCCACCTCGAGGAATCCCCGGTCGACGAGGCCTACGCCATAACCGGCGGAGATGCGTGAGCGCACGGTTCCCTGGACCGAGGGCGACGGGTCAGTCCTGAACCAGTCGTGACTTGGTGTTGACCGGGGGGCATTGGTCTCGACCAGGAGTATCGGTCCTGACCAGGGGCATCGGTTCGGCGGACACCTCGTCCGGATATTCATTCCGACGAGGTCTCTGCGGGACCGCCGCCGTCTGTCCGAGGAGGTGAGGGGAGAGTCTGCGGAGTCGAGGGGTGAGTCTCGGGGCGGGGTTGCGGGTACCGGCATTGTGGTCGTCGTTCCCGCCTGAGGGTGCGATCGCCGCGCGCATCGGCGTGTGCGCCGTCGCGAGGAGCCGGATGTCTGTTCCAGGACGGGAACATGTCTATGTGTCAATCCTGTGTGCTGGATGCAAGAATGGTGTCAGCAGACCACCCATCCGGTCACTTCCGGCCGGGTGGATCCTCCCCTCGAAAAGGAAGCCATCATGTCTTACGACGCGAACAACGCCTACGGCGCCGGTGCCGGCGTCGGCCCCGGCGCCGTCTTCGGTTCGGACCTCGACGGTGCGAAGAGCCCCGATGACCTTTCCCGTCCCCTCTACGGAGCATCGTTCGGCCAGGCCGTCCGCCGCTTCTTCAAAAAGTTCTCGGTCTTCACCGGCCGCGCCTCGCGCAGCGAGTACTGGTGGGTCGCGCTGTTCCAGGCTCTCATCATGCTCGTGCCGGGGATCCTCTACTCGATCGGCCTGTCGATGGTGACGGCGACTGTCGCGTCGCAGTCGTACACGCCCTATGGCACCCCCGCGGCCGACCCCTCGCCGGGCGGTGCGGCACTGGCGATGATCGGCGGAATCCTCCTGCTCATCATCGCCCTCGCCTTCCTCGTGCCGACCTTGGCTCTCACCTGGCGTCGCCTGCACGATGCGAACCTCGCCGGTCCGTTCTTCTTCCTCAGTCTGATCCCGTTCGTCGGCAGCATCATCCTCATTGTGCTCATGCTCATGCCGTCCAAGCCGGAAGGCCGTCGCTTCNCCCCCCCCCCCCGCTTCGCTGTGTCCAGAGGTGCTGCCCTCGCGCAGTGCCCTGCTTCTCTCTCGTCCCCGAGCCCGGGCCGAGCAGACTCGAGCCCTGACCGAGCAGACTGTGGGATTGCAGACATCTGCCCGCCGGCCCTGGCGGATTCCCAGTTTCCAACCGTATAGTTACCTATTGGTAACTTGGCGGGAGGGGCCCGCCGCGGCAACAAGGCCGCATGTTTGCCGTAATGTGCAGAAGAACGAGTGCTCGTCCGGTCGGCGTTCCGACAGGTGCGAGCACGCATGCGGCAGCGATGGAACATCGACTCACACGGACATCGGCGACAACGGGGCGGTGCCCGCGACGAGGTGAGGGAGCAGGACAATGCAGAGCGATTCGCACACGCTCGCCGGTGGAACCGAGGACACGACCGACGACACCGCCGACGCCGCAGTGACGCTGCGCGACTGGGGGATGTCGGGCAGCAGGGGACCGGTCTTCTCCGACATCGACCTCACCGTCGAATCGGGGGCGCTGGCGATCATCCGCGGGGCCGCCGGATCGGGCAAGACCTCGCTGCTCCTCTCGATCGCCGGACGGATGCGCGTCGATTCCGGCGAGGGTCACGTCTTCGACCTCGACATCCGCAAGCAGGCGAGAGCCGTTCGCGAGACCGTCTCGATCGGCCATGTGGCAGGACTGACGGATCTTGAGAACGACTTCACCGTCGCCCAGCACATCGCCGAACGCCTCATCATGCTCCAGCCCTGGTACAAGCCGTGGGTCTCGAAGACATCCCTGCGCGAGGTCATCGACCTCATCCGGTCGACCTTCGACACCGCCACCAAGGTGATCGACCGCCTCCCGTCGGACACCTTCACCACCAGCGACGCCAAGAGCGCGGACTTCCTCGTCGACGCCGACGGCGACACGTTCGTCTCCGACCTCAGCGAGCTGCAGAAGTTCCTCCTCGAATTCGGCCTCGCGACGCTCGCGCAGAAGCCGATCGTCGTCGTCGACAACATCGACTTCCTCCGCGAACGCGAGGACCGCGCCCGCGCGTGGGCCGCGCTCCTCATCTACCAGGAGCTGCGCCGCGACCGTCACCCGCGCAGACCCCTCACCCTCATCGTCACGTGCGAGGACTCCTCAGAGATCGACCTCGCATTCGCACAGTTGAAGACCGAAGTGCGACCCACCTCGGTGACCGAACTCAACCTGACCCCCTGATCCTCTCGATTCCGCGGGCCCTCGTCCGCGATCGACCTCCGTCACTCAGATTCCCGTGAAGGTGGAAACCGATGTTCTCTCTCCCCTGGCTCGAACTCACACGGTTCAAACGGCACACGATCACGCGCCTGGCGATGATCGTCGTCGCCGTCATCCCGGCGATCTACGGCGGCCTCTACCTCGCCTCGAACTGGGACCCCACCAGTCACCTCGACCGTCTGCAGGCGGCCGTGGTCAACGAGGACACCGGGGCGGAGAAGCCGAACTCCGACGGGGAGCGACTCAACGCCGGCGATGAGCTCGTCGACAAGATCACCCCGAAGGGCGAAGGCGGATTCGACTGGCAGGAGACCTCGGCGCAGGAGGCCAAGGACGGCCTCGCCGACGGCAAGTACTTCGCGATCCTCGAGATCCCCTCGGACTTCTCGAAGCAGCTCGTCTCCACCGGCGGCGACGATCCGGAACAGGCCGGGCTCGAGCTGCGCACCGACGACGCACACAGCTTCATCGTCGGACAGCTCTCCGGCACTGTCCTCGCCCAGATCAAGGCCGGGCTGAACGAGACGACGACCTCGGAATACGTCTCCCAGGTCTACGTCGGCTTCAACGACATCCAGTCCTCGATGGCCAAGGCCGCCGACGGGGCGAACGACCTCCACGATGGTGCCGTGGAACTCCATGACGGTTCGGGCAAGCTCGCCAAGGGCGCGCACGACCTCGACAAGGGTGTGGGGGACCTGCAGAAGGGCATCGGCGACCTCGACGACGGGGCCGGGAAGCTCGCGAAGGGCGCAGGCGACCTCGAGACCGGTGCGAACACTCTCGCGAAGGGCACCGGCGATGCCGAATCGGGGGCGAAGAAGCTCGAGAAGGGTGCCGGTCAGGTGGCCGATGGCACAAGCCAGCTCCGCGGTGTCGCCGACGACGCGACCGACAAGGCCGAGGATCTCAAGGGCAAGGCCGACGACCTCGTCGAGAGCGCTCGGCCCAAGCTCGACGACGCGGCCAGCGACTTCGACTCCGCACGGACCACGGTCAGCGGCGACATCGAGGATCGGATCAAGCAGCTGCAGAAGGACTATCCTGACGATCCCAACGTTGACAAGCTCGCCGAGGAGGTCGGCACCTTGGGTGACGACCTCGACTCCGCACACGATCGGGCCACGACCGCCGCCGATGACGCCCGCGGGCTCGAGAAGCCGGTCAAGGACGCCGTCGACGGAGTGATGAAGAAGATCCGCGACGCCGACATGAAGATCGGACAGCTCGACGACGGTGCACAGCAGGTCGCCGATGGCGCGAGCGACCTCCATTCGGGTCTCGTCAAGCTCGACAAGGGGGCAGGTGACCTCGCGAAGGGCGCAGGCGACCTCCACGACGGCGCGGTCGCCCTCAAGGACGGCACCGCGAAGGCGAAGGACGGCGTCGGGCAGCTCAAGGACGGGTCCTCGCAGCTGGCCAAGGGCGCCACGGACCTCGACAAGGGAGCGGGCAAGCTCGACGACGGGTCGGGAGAGCTCGCCGACGGCCTGACCAAGGGTGCCGAGCAGATTCCGACGTACGACAAAGAGGACCGCGAGAAGCGCTCCGACGTCGTCGCCGTCCCCGTCGATGCGGAGAAGGTGAAGAACAACGCCGTGAGCACCTACGGCGAAGGGCTCGCCGCGTTCTTCATCTCATTGGCCCTGTGGATCGGCGGCATGATCACCTACATGGTGCTCAACGCCATCCCGTACCGGGCGCTCGCCTCGACGGCGAAGTCGAACCGGATCGCATGGGCCGGCTATGTGCCGGGTCTCCTCTTCGGCATCGCGCAGGTCGCCATCCTCTACGGGGTGCTGTGGTTCGCCCTCGACTTCTCCGCGGGAGCATGGTTCGGCACCCTCGTGTTCTCGATCCTCGTCGCGGCCTGCTTCCATTCGGTGCACCAGCTGTGCGTCGCGGCGCTCGGGGGAGTCGGCAGGCTCATCGCACTCGTGCTGCTGATGATCCAGATCGCCTCGGCGGGCGGGACCTACCCGGTCGAGACGGCGCCGGTGATCTTCCAGGTGATCTCGCCGTTCCTGCCGATGACCTACGCGGTGACGGGACTGCGCACGCTCATCGCCGGTGGTGACCTGTTCATCGCGGTGCAGTCCGCGGTGGTGCTGCTGTTCATGACGGTCATCTGCCTCCTTGCCACGGTGCTCGTATGCAGCCGCAAGCGCATGGTCACCCTCACCCAGCTCCACCCGAGCCTCTCGCTATGAGTCGGTGCGGGACCATGCGCCCGACCGCTGCTGAACAGCAGCTGTCGCGCTGGCTGTCTCGCCCAGCCACTTGTCCGGCTGATCCGCCTGCCCCGCTGGGTCGGAAGCCCATTGGGTCGCCTGTTTAGCCGGGTCAGCAGCTCTGCCGGGCCACCGGCCTCGCTGGTCCATCTGCCCCACTGGGCCACATGCCCAGCCGGCTGACGCTCCACGCCGCCCCGGTGGGTGCCCTTCGCGGCGGAGCATCGCCTCGGTGGTCGCGGCATCACCCCTCGTCGAAGTACCGGGTGTAGCGCCGAGGGTCGTCGAGGAAGCGACGCCAGTGCGCGACCATCTCGAGGTCGTCCCACGTCGAATCCCGGATTCCCCACTCACCGAGCTCGACGACGCGAGCCCCCTCGGCGCTCGCGAGCACGGGGGAGTGGGTCGCCATGACCGTCTGCAGCCCTGCGCGTTCCCGCTCGCGGATGAGCTGAAGAAGGGTGAGCGACGCCGTGAACGACAGTGCGCTCTCCGGCTCGTCGAGGATCCACAGACCGAAATCGGTGAACACTCCGGTGAGCATGTCGACGAACATCTCTCCGTGGGACTTGTGGACGAGTCGGTGTCCTCGTTCCGCGCCGATCTCGAGCAGGTGGACCATGCTCTCGTGCATCGTCTCGGCCCTGAGGAAGAAGCCGGAGCGATTGGTCGTCGCACCCTTGACGATCTGCAGGTGATCGCCGAGCTCGGGAGCCTCTTCGGCGTGGTCACGCACCTCCCACGCCGTGCCGCCGCCGTGCGGGAGTTCGAGAGCCGTGGCGATCGCTTCGATGATCGTCGACTTGCCCGACCCGTTCTCGCCGACGAGGACCGTCGTCGCCTCGAACTCGAACCCGCCGAGCAGATCGCGCACAGCCGGAATCGACGCCAACCAGGCGGGCAGCTCCGGCGGGGAGTGGGCGTGTGCCGCGACCGACCTGAGCGGGAGGCTGACTCTGGGATCCATGGCACAGAGGCTAGCGCGGTCCCCTGACACGCAAGTCGATTCGGCCGAGTCGGCCGCCCCACAGGGGAGGATCCGGTTCGAAAAGCGGCGCCAGTTCGCATCGTATCCTCCTCGGAAGCGAACTCGCCCCGCCTCGGCGAGGCAGAGCCAACCCCGGAACGCCCGCCCCTACCCGAGCGCCAGCCGCACGGCGAGGATGATGAGGACGACGGCGATGACGACGTCGAGGACCTGCCACACGCGGGGCCGTGCGAGGTAGCCCGACAGCGAGCGCGCGCCGAGGCCGATGCCGAGGAACCACGTGACCGATCCGAGCATCGCCCCGAGCGTGAACGGCAGCACTCCGCCGGGACCCTGCTGGTTGGCGAGATTGCCGAGCATGACGACGGTGTCGAGGTAGACCCCGGGATTGAGGAACGTCAGGGCCAGCGTCGTTGCGATGATCGAACGCAGGCCGCGCTGTTCGGTGTCGGCGCGCAGTCCGCTCGCCTCCTTCGCCGACCGCAGGCTCGTCCACGCGAACCACAGCAGGTAGGCCACACCCAGCCAGCGGAGGACCTCGAGCGCCCACGGGGCGAGGAGGACGATTGCGCCGATCCCCACCGCACCTGCCCCGATGAGCAGGACGTCGGCGACGATGCAGATCGTGAGCACCACGCCGAGGTGTTCGCGCCGGATCCCCTGCCGGAGCACGAGCGCATTCTGCGGGCCGACGGCGATGATGAGCGACCAGCCGGCGAGGAGTCCGCTGATGAGGTGGGTGATCATGCATTCAGGTTAGGACGATCCATATGTAAAGAAAAACAAAAGGATCTTCACCTGATGCAGAATATCTTTATGAACCTCGAACACGTCCGCGCGTTCGCCGCCGCCGTCGACGAAGGCACAGTGGAGGGTGCGGGATTCGTCCTCGGCATCACCGCCTCGGCGGCGAGCCAACGCATCCGCGCCCTCGAATCCCGGCTCGGGCAGGTCCTCATCCGCCGCACCAACCCCATCACCGTCACCGAGGCGGGCACCGCCGTCCTCCGCTACGCCCGCCAGGTCGAGCTCCTCGAATCCGAGGCCATGGACCGCCTCCACGGCATCGCCGCCGACGCACCCGAGGGCGCACTCCGAGACCCCGGGGTCCGGCGTGAGCCGACGGTGCTGCGGATCGGGGTCAACGCCGATTCCCTGGCCACGTGGTTCCGTCCCGTCTTCGCCGAGGTGGCCGACTGGGACGACGTCGTCATCCGCCTCGACGTCGTCGACCAGGACAAGGCCGTGCCGCTGCTGACCTCCGGCGAGGTCCTCGGGACGATCACCTCGGCGGAGGTGAGCGGATACGGCACCCAGGTCCGGCACCTCGGATCGATGCGCTACCTCGCCGTCGCCACCCGGGAATTGCTCGCGAAATTCGGGTTCGACCCGGAATCCCCCACCCCCGCCGAGGTGGACCTGGCGACCCTGCCCATGGTCAACTTCGGCCGGGACGACGACCTCCAGCTGAACTTCCTTGCGCGCCGCGGCATCGCGACGGTCCCGCCGATGTCGGTCGTGCCGAGCTCAGCGGAGTTCGCCGCCGCCGTCGCCGCGGGCGTCGGATGGGGGATGATCCCCGTCATGCAGCTCGAGGGCATCGACGCCGACCTCGTGCCGATCACCGCCGACCCCGCCGTCGACGTCCCCCTCTACTGGCACCATTGGACGCTCGCCTCTGACAAGCTCGCCCGCCTCACCGAGGCGCTCGGCCGGGCCGCCGAACACATGCGGTGAGGGTCGGATGTCTCGGTAAGGATTGACACGCTGCCGACCGGGCGGAGGCCGGACTGGGGCGGCCGGCGCCCGCCTCGGCGAGGGAGGGGTCTCCTCAGGCGAGGATCTTCCCGATCAGCCACTTCACGTTGGCGTGGACGTCATCGACGGTCATGCGTTCGGGCGTGATGATCGAGTGCAGGGCCATGCCGTCGATCGCGGTGAAGAGGAGCGTCGCACTGGGGGCCACCTCGGCGGGGTCGAGGTGACCCTCCTCGGCGAGGATACCCAGCCAGCGGTGGAGGCTGTCGTACGTGATCTCATGGGCATGCTCGAGCAGGGAATGGGAGCCTTCGCGCGGATTGGGTCCGAGCGCATTGAGGTGCATCTTGAACCATGTCTCGAGCTGGATGTCCTTGAGTTCGTCGTTGATGAGGAACTGCGCGCAGACCTCGTAGAGGCGCTCGGCCGGGTCGATGCTCGAATCCGCGATCGAGAAGTCCTGGACGACGGTCTGCATCGACCGCCGTGCGACCTCCTGGTAGAGCGCGTTCTGAGTGGGGAAGTAGTGCCGCAGGGTCGAGGCCCCGATGCCCGCCTCCTTGGCGATCGCACGAACGCTCAGCGTCGCCTCGCCGGGAGCGGACGACTCCGCGAGGCGGATCGCCGCATCGATGATCTCATCGCGCCGGGACATCGGTTCTCCTCTCCGAGCAGTCACTGTACCCATTGTGTATAGTACAGTGTACTAGTACGCTGTACTAGAAACCATACCGACCCCGCAATCCCGAGGTCTGCATCCCGGAGACCCGCATCCAAGAGAGTGGAGCCGCATCATGATCGAGAGCATTCAGTCCTTCGCCGATTCCTTCCCCGACTGGCTGCAGTGGCTGGGCGTGATGATCGTCTCGGCCATCCCCTTCGTCGAGTCGTACTTCGGGTCGGCGATCGGCGTGGCCATCGGCCTCAATCCTGTCGTCGCGGTCCTCGTCGCCGTCATCGGCAACACCATCTCGATGCTCGCCTTCGTCTACGGCGCCGGAGCCATCCGCGACAAGGCGACGAAGGGCAAGGAGAAGCCGATCTCGCACCGGCGGGAGCGGCTGAAGAGGATGTTCGACAGGTTCGGCGTCCCCGGCGTCTCCCTCCTCGGCCAGACCGTGCTGCCCTCGCAGATCACCTCGATGGCCATGGTGAGCTTCGGAGCCAACCGCAATGTCGTGGCCTTCTGGCAGATCATCTCGATCATCCTCTGGGGCGTCGTGTTCGGAGTCCTCGCCTCCCTCGGCGTCAGCGTCGCCCTGCGCTGATCTCGCCGAGGCGGTGGCCACGGCCGTGTCAGTGCCCCCGCCTAGACTGGGCGCATGACGGAGAACTCCCTGCTCACCGACTTCGACGCCCACGCACAGACCGTCCTGGCGGAGCTGACGAACAACCCGGACGCCCGCTTCCGGGACGGCCAGCTCGAGGCGATCCGCGACCTCGTCGAAGGCAGGAAGCGGGTGCTCGTCGTCCAACGCACCGGCTGGGGCAAATCCGCGGTCTACTTCGTCGCGACCCGGCTGCTGCGCGCCGCCGGCGCCGGACCCAGCCTCATCATCTCCCCGCTGCTCGCCCTCATGCGCGACCAGATCGACGCCGCGTCCCGCGCCGGAGTCCGCGCGGCCACACTCAACTCCTCCAACGTCACCGAATGGGACGGGGTGCTTAACGACCTGCGTTCGGGCAGCATCGACGTCCTCCTCGTGTCCCCGGAACGGCTGAACAACCCGCAGTTCCGCGACGAGGTGCTCCCGCACCTCATGCGCATCCTCGGCCTCATCGTCGTCGACGAAGCCCACTGCATCTCCGACTGGGGGCACGACTTCCGGCCCGACTACCGGCGCATCGGCCACATCCTCGCCGAACTGCCCACCGACACTCCGGTGCTCGCGACCACGGCGACGGCGAACACCCGCGTCGTCGACGACGTCGCCGAACAGCTCGGGCAGCACACCACCGTCGTCCGCGGCGAACTCGCCCGCGACTCCCTGCGCCTCGGCGTCCAGCCCGGCCTCGACCCGGGCGCGCGGATCGCGTGGCTGAGCTCCCACCTCGGCGACTTCACGGGTTCGGGCATCGTCTACACGCTCACGGTCAGCGCCGCCGAGGACATCACGCGGATCCTGCGCGACCAGGGCCACGAGGTCCGTGCCTACACCGGCCGCACCGACGCCGAGGAACGGGCCGAACTCGAACAGCAGCTCAAGGACAACCGGCTCAAGGCACTCGTGGCCACCTCGGCGCTGGGCATGGGCTTCGACAAACCGGACCTCGGCTTCGTCGTCCACGTCGGCGCCCCGTCCTCGGCCGTCGCCTACTACCAGCAGGTCGGCCGTGCCGGTCGCGCCACGGCCTCCGCCGACGTGCTCCTCCTGCCCGGGTCCGAGGATGCGGAGATCTGGGAGTACTTCGCCACCGCGTCGATGCCGAGCCAGGCCGACGCCGATGCCGTGCTCACTGCCCTCGCCGAGGCGGACGGACCCCTGTCCGTCGCCCGCTTGGAGACGCTCGTGGGCACGAAGCGGACCCGCCTGCAGCTGCTGCTCAAGACCCTTGAGGTCGAGGAGGCCGTGGAGAAGGTCCGCGGCGGGTACGTCTCGACGGGGCGCGGCTGGACCTACGACCGTGAGCGCTACGAGAAGGTCGCCGAGGTGCGCGCCGCCGAGGCGCAGGCGATGCTCGACTACGAATCGACCGGGGCGTGCCGGATGGAGTTCCTCATCCGCCAGCTCGACGACCCCGACCCGCGGCCGTGCGGACGATGCGACAACTGCGCCGGTCAGTGGTGGTCGGCGGAGATCTCCGAGGAGCGCCGACGTGAGACCGCCGGGACGCTCCACCGGATCGGACTGCCCATCGAAGCGCGCAGCACCTGGCCCAGCGGCATGGCGAACATCGGGGTGACCCTCAAAGGTCGGATCCCCGCCGAGGAGCTCGCCGAGGAAGGACGCGTCATCGCCCGCCTCAGCGACCTCGGACAGGGGCAGGTGCTGCGGGAGTTCCTCGCAGCCGATGCCCCCGACGCCGAGGTGCCCGCCCAGATCGGCAAGTGGTGCCTCGAGGTGCTCGGCGGGTGGGACTGGTCGCAGCGTCCCGAAGTCGTCGTCTCGATCCCGAGCGCGCGCCGCCCGGTGACCGTGCGCTCGCTCGCGGCGAACCTCGCCGCCGCCGGTCGGCTCATCGACGGCGGAGAGCTGCTCCAGGTCCACGACCACGGCACACCCGATGTCAACAGCGCGTTCCGCGTCAAGGACCTCCACGATGCGTTCGTCGTTCCCCAGGAGGTCGCCGAGGCGGTCGCCGGCAGGTCCGTCCTCCTCGTCGACGACGAGATCGTCTCACGGTGGACGATGGCGATCGCCGCCCGGCAGCTGCGACAGGCCGGTGCGAGCGCGGTGCTGCCGTTCGCGCTCGCCATGAGGGGGTGAGACGTCGGGCCCGGAATGAGGCGGATGAGCCTCAGCCGCGGGGGATGCGGATGTCGCGGACGAGTCGCGGAGTGCTCCATCGGCCGACCTCGGTCAGCCAGCTCGAGACCGGGTAGGCGAGCCGGACGATGAAGTAGTTGACGTACTCGATGACCCCGAAGAGCCAGATCGCAGCGAAGAGCACGATCGCCGGGGTCGGTCCGTCGAGGCTGAGCGCGACGCCGACAGCTCCTGCCGCGAGGACGAACGGGTTGAGCACGCGCAGGACGCGGTAGACCGCCGCCACCCCGGGCGGCAGAGGATGTGGAACGCGAGAGCGCACGATCAGCCAGTAGATCCCCGCCTGCACGAGGATGAAGAGCAGCGGTCCCAACGCGAACCACAGGGCTTCGACCTCATTGGCGTAGGCAACCGGACTGAGCCCGAACCCGAAGAAGAGGGCGAAGACGGCGGCCGCAACCAACTCCCCGGTCCCGAGGCTGAGGCAGCGTCGCCGCAGACCCGCCCAGCGTTCGCGTGCGAGCGAACGGTCTGGGCGGGACGCCGCGACGGGTGTGCCACCAGCATCGGGACCCGGAAGGTCGGTCATCGTCGATCTCGGCCTGAAGAACGTGACTCAGAGGTCCTGGTGAAGCTGGAACGTCGCGCCTTCGGGATCGGTGACGGTGGCCACGCGACCGAACTCCGAATCCATCGGGCCATCGAGCACCGCCCCGCCGAGCTCGACGATCTGCGCCGCCGTCGCATCGACATCGGCGACGTTGAAATACGTGCGCCAGTACGAGTTCGGCACCCACTGGCTTCCGTCGCAGATGCCGGCCACGGCCATCTCATTGCCGCCGTTCGTCGCGTACTTGATGTCCTGGCCCTCCATTTCGACGAGGTTGAAGTCGAAGGCGTCGACGTAGAACTCGCACGCGGCGTCGTAGTTCGTCGTCATGAGCTCGAACCAGACGGGTGTGCCGGGCACGAGCGGGGTCTCGAACCCGGTGAACTCGCCCGCCTGCCACATGCCGACCGCGGCACCCGTGGGATCGACGACGACGGCCATCTGACCGAGCGGGCCGACCGGCATCGGTCCGACCACCTCGGCGGCACCATCGCTGATGGCCTTCGCATACGTGTGGGCGATGTCCTTCGTGTTGAGATAGAGCGACCACGCGGTGGGCATCTCAGGACTCGGGGTCCCGTCCATGTTCATCGCACGCATGAAGCCGCCGACGTCGACGCCGTCCTTGCGGACCATGTGATAGTGGCCGAAATCGGGTCCCTGGTCGACGATCTCCCAGCCGAAGATCTCCGTGTAGAAGTTCTTCATCGCGTCGAAGTCCTGGCAGACGTAGTCGATCCAGACGGGCTGACCTTCACGGGCATTCTCAGGCATAGCATCTCCTCGTTGTGGTGCTGTATGGGGTTGAAGGGGTGGTGCACTCTGGGGCGGCGACGGGGATGTGGTTGGTTCCCCTCGCCGAGGTGGTTGTCAGCGCCAGCTCTGCGTGAGCTCGGCGAACTGCGGGCGCATGGCCGCCTGGAGGAGCGGGCCGAAGGAGACTCGCTTGACGCCGATCTCCGTCAGCTGGGTGAGTCCGAGTCCGTCGGGGATCGCGCCCTCGACGGGGCGGGCGGTGACGTTGAGGGGCAGCGGCACCTCGGCGACGACCCGCTTGAGGGTCTCCGTGTCCGGCATCGCGACGGGGTAGACGGAGTCGGCGCCGGCCTCGGCGCACAGCTGGAGACGGCGGATCACCTCGGCGGTGGGGTCGTCGAATCCCTGAGGGGATTTGAAGACGTCGGTGCGGGCGTTGATGACGACGTGGACGCGCTGAGCCTCGGCGGCTCGGCGGAGGTCGCCGATGTACTCGGCGTGCTCCTCGGCGCTGCGCAGTCGCCCTTCGCTGTGGACGGTGTCCTCGATGTTGAGCCCCACGGCGCCGGCGTCGAGGAGTCCGGCGATGAGATCGGGAGCGGGGGTGTCGTAGCCGGATTCGAGGTCCGCACTGATGGGCACGTCGACCGACGCGGTGATCCGCGCGATGCCGGCGAGGGCGTCCGCCAGGCGCATGTTCTCCCCGTCTTCGAAGCCGAGCGAATCGGCGAGAGGATGGGATCCGATGGTGAGCGCGGAGAAGCCGGCGTCGACCATCGCAGTGGCCGACCATGCGTCCCACACTGTCGGCAGAACCACGGGTTTCGCCTGGTGGTGGGCATCGAGCAGAGCTGCGGCGCGGTCGGCGAGAACGGTGAGATCAGTCATGAAGCCCACTGTTCCACCACTGCCGCCTCCTGCGCCAGACCCGACCGCAGTTCACCCGAAGATTTCAGACTCGCGGCGAGGTCCGAGGGGCTGGGATGGAGCACAGCGCGGAGGGACAGGGTGCGCGGGCGGCGGCGTGGCGCCCACGACTAATGGACGCTGAGTGTCGATTCTCGAGCCCGGAATCGACACTCAGCGTCCTCGAAACGGGGTGCTGGCGAGCAGAGCCTCGGCGACTAGGGTCGCGCAGCGCGTTGGTCGCGAAGGTGCACAGCTGGTGGAGTGTGCGCGACGCCCGCGACTAAAGGACGCTCGGTGTCGATTTTCGAGTCCAGAATCGACATTGAGCGTCCGAATGTCAGGGGCCGCGGGTGGGCAGCGCACGGCCAGCGACACGGAGCCGCTGCGCTCAGACGCGCGGAGTGCGCGGGGGGACCTCGCGGCGTTCGCCGGTGGCTTCGAAGGCCGCGGCCAGCGCGATGAGGGCCGAGTCGTCCCAGCCGCGCCCTGCGATCGTCAGGCCCACGGGAATGCCGGTGTCGGCCATCGTGCCCATCGGCACGGTCACCGACGGGATTCCGAGATGCCGCGGCACGAGGTTGCCGTTGGCGACCCACGTGCCGTTGCGCCAGCCGAGGTCGGCCGAAGCCTCGTCGACGTCCATGTCCGCGGGGCCGACGTCGGCCATGGCCGGGAACACGACGGCGTCGAGGCCGTTGTCGTCCATCCACTCCTCGAGGTCGACGCGCCTGGTCTCCTCGAGTCCGCGCACCCCCGACTCGAGGAGCGGAATGTCCGTCATCGCGGCGTAGGGGTGGGTGCGCACATGCTCCGGGTACTCGGCGATGTCGTCGTCGAAGCCCGTGTACCGGTCGGGCAGGGCGCCTTCGGGCTGCGGGAAGATCAGGGCGCCGTCGACCTCGGTGAGGCTGCTGAGGGTCGGGTCGCCGTTGGCTGCCAGGAAGTCGTCCCATGACCATGCCGAGAGGTCGACGATCTCCTTCTCGAGGTACTCGGGGCTCACGAAGCCGCGGGTGCCGATCGTCGGGGCCCCGGGACGGTCGCCCTCATAGTTGCTCACGACGGGGAAGTCGGTCTCGACGACCTCGGCGCCGGCGGCCTCGAGATCGCGGCGGGCTGCCTCCCACAGGGCGATGACCGAATCCCGGGTCTCGACGCGCTGCCCGGTGGGCCCGCCGATCCCGCCTTCGGGGTTGGTGCCTGCCTCCGGGTCGGCGTTGATGTACATCTTCGGCACGCCGAGGCGCTTGCCCGCGAGCACGCCCCGCGCAGCCTCGCTGTCGGCGGGCAGCAGCGCGGAGTATGAGTCGGGGCGCACCTGCGAGGCTGCGGGGATCTCCACCCACGGCTGGACCCGCCAGAAGTCGCCGCGGGTCTCGGTGTCGTCGGCGACGATGACGTCGAGGACCTCGGCGAGGTCGGCCATCGAGCGCGTGTGGGGGACGACGACGTCCATCGTCGGCACGAGCGGCCAGTTCCCGCGCACCGAGATCACCCCGCGCGAGGGGGTGTAGGCGATGAGGGCGTTGTGCGAAGCGGGTGCCCGGCCGGACGACCAGGTCTCCTCGCCGAGGCCGAACGCCCCGAAGCTCGCCGTCGTCGCCGTGCCCGAACCGTTCGAGGATCCGGAGGCGAAGGCGCTGGTCAGCCAGTCGGCGTTGTAGGGGCTCTCGGCGCGGCCGTAGAGTCCGCGCTGCATGCCGCCGTTGGCCATGGGCGGCATGTTCGTCAGGCCCAGGCAGATCGCCCCGCCCGCACGCAGCCTCTCGATCGTGAACGCGTCCTTCTGCGCGACGAGGTCGGCGAAGGCCGGGGAACCCGAGGCCACGGTGAGCCCGGAGACCATGTAGCTGTCCTTCGCGGTGTACGGGATCCCGTCGAGGGGACCCAGCGTCTCACCGCGGGCACGCCGTTGATCGGAGGCGACCGCCTCGGCGCGGGCCTCGGGGTTGGCGACGATGACGGAGTTGAGTTTCGTCTCGGTCTCGGGGCCGTCGAAGGCGGCGATGCGCTCGAGGTAGGCATCGACGAGTTCCGCCGAGGTGGTCTCCCCGTCCTCGAGTGCCTGGCGCAGGGTCGCGATGGACGCCTCGACCACATCGAACTTCGTCATTCTGGCTGCTCCTTCTCGGATCTCCGGTGCTGCGGCTGCCCCACCAGTATCGCCCACCCGCACCGAGGCGCCCCTACGATTTCCGTCGCCGACCCCGAACCGAGAACAAGTGAACTTGTTTCAAGACTGCTCAGTAGTCGATGCGCTCCCAGCCGCGCTTCTCCGGCTGCCTGTCCCGGTCCTTCGTGCGGTAGACGATGTAGGGCCTGGCCAGGTACCCGAGCGGCACGGCGAAGACGTGGACGAGTCGGGTGAAGGGCCAGATCGCGAAGAGGAGGATCGCTGCCATGACGTGGACCTGGAATCCCAGTGGGGCCTGCGCCATGAGCATGACGTCGGGCTGGAACATCCAGAACTGGCGGAACCACCGGGACACGCCTTCGCGGTAGTCGTAGCCGCCCATCGCGGAGTCGACGATCGTCGAGTACACGCCGGCGAGGATGACGATCGTGAGCATGAGGTACATGAGCTTGTCCATGCGCGTCGTCGCCCCGAAGACGCGAGTGTTCGTCCGTCTGCGATAGAGGAGCAGACCGAGCCCGCCGACGGTCGCCGCTGCCGCGCCGAGGCCGATGCTGATCGCCATGAAGTGGTAGACGTGGTCGGAGATGCCGACGGCTGCCGTCCACGTCTTCGGGATGCCGAGTCCGATGACGTGGCCGAGGAAGACGAAGATGATCCCGTAGTGGAAGAGCGGGGAGCCGATGCGCAGCAGCTTCGACTCGTAGATCTGGCTCGACCGGCTCGTCCACCCGAAGCGGTCGCGGCGGAAGCGCCAGATGTGCCCGAGGATGAAGACGGCGAGGGCGAGATACGGGATGATCAGCCACAGAATCGTGTCGAGGACGGTGGGCGTGCTCATGAGCGATCTCCTGTCACGTCGGTGAGCGGAATGAGTGAGGCATCGGGTGGGGCGGCGCCGACCGGGCCGGAGTTCCGCCCAGACCCGTCCGACTCGTCCGGTCCCGGGCCGGGCACCGGTCCGCAGGTGCCGGTGGGCATCATCGTCGGCGGCGCCGAGGCGGTCGGGTCGTCCCCGTACCCGCCGAGTCCGTCGAGGCCCACCGTCTCCTCGGCGGGCCCCTCGGCGGCCAGCCGCTCCACGGCGTGGACGTCGTCGGATTCGAGCGGCGGGAGGATCGCGCACAGGGCGCGCAGCGCGCCCGCCCACGGCGAATCGATCTCGGTCAGGTGCAGCCGCAGCAGCTCGAGACCCGCCCGGTTGGCCAGCAGGATCCGGATCCCGGAACGCAGGTCGTGTCCGGCGGCGAATTCGAGCACGCACGTGAGGTGGTCCGGCAGCTGCGCATCGTCCATGTCGAGGCCGGCCGCACGGTAGATCTCCTTGATCTCGAGCAGCGCCTGACCGCGGCGACGCGTGTCCCCGTTGGTGAAGTAGGTGAGGAACAGGCAGCCGCGGCGCCGGGTGTCGAAGGTCTCGACGTAGTCCGCGCTCAGCCGGTAGACGTCGTCCTCGTAGAGGTGGTCGAGGGTGGCCTGGAGGTCCTGCCGGATCCCGTCGGGCAGATCGGCGGCGGCCAACAGCGCCCGGATCTGCGGCAGCCGGTCCATGAGCTGCTCATCGGGGTAGTCGATGAGCCACGAGACGACCGCGCACACGGTGCGCAGTCCCGCTTCGTCGAGCCCGTCGGCCGTGCCCTCACCGCCGTCGGCGTATTCGTCGGCGCGCGTTCTCCACTTCTTCAGGAAGGCGAGCGGTCGGTACATCTCAGGCTCCCTGCGGTTTCTCGGGCGAGGGGAAGAGGCCGTCGGGACGGCCCTTCCCGTTCCAGTTGAGCAGGTTGACCCGTCCCCGCAGACGCGAGCGCTCGGGCGCCTCGGCACCGCGTTCGGCCAGCGGATCCTCGAGTCCCGAGGTGCCTGAGAACCCGGGACTGTCGATGTCGGGGATGTCGGCCATGCCCGGTCCGCCCTCGGCGTTGAGCGGGCAGTCGGAGCCGATCCCCTCGAGGCTGTGCGCCTGCTCGGAGTGCCCGGCGGGGATGACGTAGCGCTCGCCGTACTTCGCGATCGCAAGCAGGCGGTACATGTCCTCCATCGCCTCCGGGGTCATGCCCACGGCGTGCGGGATGCGCTCATCGGGTTCGGCGCCGAGGTTGATGTCGCGCATGAACGCCCGCATTGCAGCCATCCGGCGCAGCACATCGGCGACGGCGTCCGTGTCCCCGGCGGTGAAGAGGTTCGCCAGATACTCGATGGGGATCCGCAGCTCGTCGATGGCGGCGAAGAGGTTGACGGCGTTCTCCGCGTCGTAGCCGGAATCCTTGACGACATCGACGACGGGCGAGAGCGGCGGGATGTACCAGACCATCGGCATCGTCCGGTACTCCGGGTGCAGCGGCAGGGCGAGGTCGAACTCCTTGATGAGCTTGTACACCGGGGAGCGCTGGGCGGCCATGATCCAGTCGTGCGGGATGCCTGCGCGTTCGGCGGCGTTCATGACATCGGGGTCGAACGGATCGAGGATGAGGTCCTTCTGCGCGGCGAAGAGGTCCTTCTCATCGGGCACCGAGGCGGCCGCGGTGACGGCGTCGGCGTCGTAGAAGACGAGGCCGATGTAGCGCAGGCGGCCGACGCAGGTCTCCGCGCACACCGTGGGTTCGCCGTTCTCGATCCGCGGGTAGCAGAACGTGCACTTCTCGGCCTTGCCCGTGCGGTGGTTGAAGTAGATCTTCTTGTACGGGCAGCCGGAGATGCACATGCGCCAGCCGCGGCACGAGTCCTGGTCGACGAGGACGATGCCGTCCTCCTCGCGCTTGTAGATCGCCCCCGACGGGCACGAGGCCACGCAGGAGGGGTTGAGGCAGTGCTCGCAGATCCGGGGCAGGTAGAACATGAAGGTCTCTTCGAACTCGAGCTTGACCTTGTCCGAGATCGACCTGAGCATCGGGTCGAGATCGCCTTTGGCATACGTCCCGCCGAGGTCGTCGTCCCAGTTGCCCGACCACTTGATGTCGAGGCGCTCCCCGGTGAGCAGGGACTTCGGCGGGGCCGTGGGGATGTTCCGCTGCTCGGGGGAGGAGAGCAGGTTGTCGTACTCGTAGCTCCACGGCTCGTAGTAGTCCTCGATGCCCGGCAGCTTCGGGTTGGAGAAGATGTTCGCGAGCTTCTTCAGCTTCCCGCCGGCCTTGAGCCGGAGCCGGCCGCTGCGGCTGAGCGCCCAGCCGCCCTCCCACTTCTCCTGGTCCTCGTACCCGCGCGGGTAGCCCTGTCCGGGCCGGGTCTCGACGTTGTTGAACCACACGTACTCGGTGCCCTTGCGGTTCGTCCACGCCTGCTTGCAGGTGACCGAACACGTGTGGCAGCCGATGCACTTGTCGAGGTTCATCACCATCGCCATCTGCGCCATGATCCTCATCGCTGATCACTCCCCATCGTCATCGTGTGCATCAGTACTCCACGTTCTGGTCGAAGCGGCGGCGGATCACGGTGACCTCGTCGCGCTGGTTGCCGGTCGGGCCGTAGTAGTTGAAGGCGAAGGCGAGCTGCCCGTACCCGCCGACGAGGTGGGTGGGCTTGATCATGATCCGAGTGAGCGAGTTGTGGATGCCTCCGCGCTGACCCGTCGTCTCCGTCAGGGGGACGTTGACCGTGCGCTCCTGCGCGTGGTGCATGAACGCCGTTCCCTTCGGCATCCGGTGGGAGACCACGGCGCGGGCGGCGACGACGCCGTTGCGGTTGATCGCCTCGATCCAGTCGTTGTCGGCGATGCCCACCGCCTCGGCGTCCTCGACGCTCAGCCAGATCGTCTGCCCGCCGCGGCCCAGGGACATCATGAAGAAGTTCTCCTGGTACATCGAGTGGATCGCCCACTTGTTGTGCGGGGTGAGGTAGCGCACGGCGATCGACGTGCCGTCGGAATCGCCGACCCGCGGCTCCCCGAAGAGGGCGTTCATGTCCAGGGGCGGACGGAACGCGGGCAGCATGTCGCCCATCTCGTGGAACCAGTCGTGGTCGATGTAGAAGTGGTAGCGCCCGGTCAGGGTGTGCCACGGCTTGAGCCGTTCGACGTTGATCGTGAACGGCGAGTACCGGCGCCCGCCGGACTCGGACCCGGACCATTCCGGTGAGGTGATTACCGGTACGGGGGCGGCCTTGGCGTCCTCGAAGGAGACCTGCTTGCCCTCGTGTTCGGCGGACAGGTCGGCGAGCCGGCGCCCGGTGCGCCGCTCGAGAGTGGTGAACCCCTCGGTGGCCAGCAGTCCGTTGGTCGTGCCGGAGAGCCCGAGGATGTAGTCCGCTGCCCGCCGGTCCGTGTCGAGGCGCGGCTGCCCCTTGCCCACGCCCTTCGTCTCGACCCCGTTGATCCGCCGCAGGCGTTCGACGTGGTGGTCGACCTCGTAGCGGATGCCACGGGTGGTCATGCCCTGGGATTCGAGCAGGGGACCGATCGTCGTGAACTTCTCGTGGATGGCCGTGTAGTCGCGTTCGACTTCGACGAGCTTGGGCATCGTCACCCCCGGGATCGGCTCGCATTCGCCGAACTTCCAATCCCTGACCCTCCCGTGCGGGGTATTGAGCGCATCGGGGGTGTCGTGCTGGAGGGGGACTGCGACGATGTCGCGGCGGGTGCCCAGGTGGGTGCGGGCGAGTTCGGAGAACTTCTTCGCGATCGTCGCCCACGTCTCCCAGTCCGTCCGCGACTGCCAGGGCGTGGAGATCGCCGGGTTGAACGTGTTGACGAACGGGTGCATGTCCGTCGTCGACAGGTCGTGCTTCTCGTACCAGGTCGCCGCCGGCAGGATGACGTCGGAGTGCAGGGTCGTCGTCGTCATCCGGAAGTCGAGGGTGAGCAGCAGGTCGATCTTGCCCTGCGGTGCCTTCTCCCGCCAGTCGACGTCGCGGGGCCGCAGATGCTCGGGCGTCTCCTCGGCGCTGACGGAGTTGTCCACGCCGAGGAGGTGCTTGAGAAAGTACTGGTCACCCTTCGCCGAGGAGCCCAGGGTGTTCGCCCGCCACATCGACCAGATGCGCGGGTAGTTGTTCTCCGCATCCGGGTCCTCGACGGCGAAGCGCACGCGGCCGTCCTTGAGTTCGTCGACGAGGTGGTCGACGCTCGACTTCCCGGCCTCGGCGGCCGCCTCGGTGAGGTCGAGGGGATTGACGTCGAACGTCGGGTAGTACGGCTGCCAGCCGAGCCGGGTGGCCTGGGCGACGGCGTCGGCCGTCGACATGCCCGCGAACTTCCCCTGCCCGGCGCGGGCGGAGAGCATGTCGGCGCCGAACTGGTCGTAGCGCCACTGATCGGTGTGCATGTACCAGTACGTCGTCTGCGTCATCTGCCGCGGCGGCCGGGCCCAGTCAAGCGCGTTGGCCAGATGCAGCCAGCCGGTGAAGGGGCGGATCTTCTCCTGCCCGACGTAGTGGGCCCAGCCGCCGCCGTTGACGCCCTGCGTGCCGCACAGGGTGGTCAGGGTGAGGAACGTCCGGTAGGTCTGGTCGGAGTGGAACCAGTGGTTCGTGCCCGCGCCCATGATGATCATCGACCGGCCCTTGGAGTCGCGGGCGTTCGTCGCGAACTCCCGGGCGATGCGCGCCGCCGCCTGCCACGGCACCCCTGTGATCTCCTCCTGCCAGGCCGGGGTGTAGGGGCTCTCCGGGTCTTCGTAGCTCACCGGCCACTGCCCGGGCAGGCCGTCCCGACCAACCCCGTACTCGGCGAGCAGGAGGTCGAAGACGGTGGTGACGATCCGGTCGCCGAGGCGGCGGACGGGCACCCCGCGGACCACTTCGTCGCGCTCGCCCTGGCCGGCGGTGTCGAAGCGGGGGAGACGGATCTCGACGGCCTCGGCGCCCGCCGAGGTGGCCCCTGCCTCGGCGGTCTGGGTCTCGCGCAGGGACAGGGCGGGGGAGATGTCGCCGAGGTCGAGGTTCCACCGACCCTCGCCGTCGGCGGAGAAGCGGTGGCCGAGGGTGCCGTTGGGCACGACGGGACCGTCGGTGGCGAGGTCCCAGACAGCGGGTTTGAAGTCGGCGTGCTCGGTGTCCGCCTCGGCGGTGATCTCCGGTCCGAGGTCGGTCGCGGTGACGAAGCGCCCGGGGACGAACGTGCCGTCCTCACGCTTCTCGAGTTCGACGATGAAGGGCAGGTCGGTGTACGTGCGGACGTAGCCGTCGAAGTAGTCCGTGGTCTCCTCGACGAAGAACTCCTTGAGGATGACGTGGCCCATCGCCATCGCCAGGGCGCCGTCGGTGCCGGTGGCCGGGGCGAGCCATTCGTCGGCGAACTTGACGTTCTCGGCGTAGTCGGGGGCGATCGCGATGACCTTCTGCCCGTGATAGCGGGCTTCGGCCATCCAGTGCGCGTCGGGGGTGCGGGTGAGCGGAACGTTCGAGCCCCACATCATGAGGTAGGAGGAGTTCCACCAGTCACCGGACTCGGGCACGTCGGTCTGGTCGCCGAAGACCTGCGGAGAGGCGGGCGGCAGGTCGGCGTACCAGTCGTAGAAGGAGAGCATCGAGCCGCCGATGAGCTGGTGGAAGCGGGCGCCGGAGGAGAACGAGACGGGGCTCATCGCCGGTATCGGGGAGAAGCCGGTCGCCCGGTCGGGTCCGACGTGCTTGACGGTGTAGACGTAGGCGGCGGCGACGATCTCGACGGCCTCCTCCCAGGTGGCGCGCACGAGTCCGCCCTTGCCGCGCACGGACTTGTAGCGGCGGGCCTTCTCCGGGTCCTCGACGATCGACTGCCAGGCGAGCACGGGGTCGCCGCCGTGGCTCGCCTTCGCCTCCCGGAAGAGCCGCAGCAGGGCGCCGCGGACGTAGGGGTAGCGGACCCGGGTGGGCGAGTAGGTGTACCACGAGAACGAGGCTCCGCGCGGGCAGCCGCGTGGTTCGTACTCGGGCATGTCGGGTCCCGGGCTCGGGTAGTCCGTGGCCTGGGACTCCCACGTGATGAGGCCGTCCTTGACGTAGACGTGCCACGAGCACGAACCCGTGCAGTTGACGCCGTGGGTCGAGCGCACCACCTTGTCGTGCGCCCAGCGGTTGCGGTAGAAGGAGTCGCCCTGGCGGCCGCCCTTGAGGTGGATCTCGCGCTTGTCCGCGGACACCGCGGCCCTGGGGGTGAAGAGCTTCCGGCTGCCGATGAGCGCATCCATGAGCGAGTTGTCGGTGCCGGTCTGCGGCCTGTGCTCGGGGGTCATGACCGTGTCTCCTTGGTGTCCGGGTGCGCGGTTTCGGGGGTGGGGTCGGAGGCGGGGACCGTGCCGACCCAGAGGGTGACGAGGAGGGCGAGGACGGTGAAGCCGGCGAGGAGGAGCAGACCCAGGGAGTAGCTCTGGGTCGCTGACCACATGGCGCCCAGGAGGATCGGGGGGACGAAGCCGCCGAGGCCACCGGCGGCGCCGACGAACCCGGTGATCGAGCCGACCCGGGCGGGGTCGGAGCGCTGGGCGATGAGGGCGAAGGTCGCTCCCGAGCCGAGGCCGAGACCGGCGGACATGAGGATGAACTCGGTGGTGTAGACGACGATGTGCTGCGGGTCGAAGGACAGGGCGATCGCGCAGATCGCGATGAGCGAGTAGGCCACACCGAGGGTCTTGACCGCGCCGATCCGGTCGGAGAGCATGCCGCCGAGGGGGCGGGCGAGGACGGCGACGATGACGAAGCCGGCCATCCGCAGGGAGGCGTCGGCGGGTTCGAGCTCGTAGGCGTTGGTGAGGAACGTCGGCAGGTAGACGGAGAACGCGACATAGCCGCCGAAGGCGAGGGCGTAGAGGTAGGCCGCCTGCCACGTCAGCTTGATCGACAGGGTCCGACCGAGCGTGGCGATGAGGCTCTGGCGCACGGGCTGCCAGTCCGGCGGGTTGCGCATCATCGTGTAGGCGAGGATCGCGTAGACGACGAGGACGACGGCGGCGACGATGAACGGCAGCTGCGGGGAGATGTTGTGCAGGGGCACGGTGGTGAATGCGGAGATCGCGGTGCCGATCATGCCCATGCCGTAGACGCCGATCGCGGAGCCGCGGGACTCCTTGGGGAACCAGCGGTTGACGTAGGGGACGCCGACGGCGAAGCTCGTGCCGGCGACGCCGAGGAAGAAGCCGCCGATGATGAGGGTGGTGTAGTTGTACTGCCCGATGAAGCCGACGAAGAGCACCGGGACGACGGTGATCATCGCGATGAACGGCATCATCAGGCGGCCGCCGAGGCGGTCGGTGAGGGCGCCGACGAGGATCCGTCCCAGCGAGCCGACGAGGACGGGGATCGCGACGATGAGGGCTGCGTCGTCGGTGAGCTTCTCCTCGACGAAGCGAGGGCCGAGCGGGCTGATGAGCGACCAGGCCCAGAAGGTCACGGTGAACCCGAGGGTGGCGAAGACCAGCGCTTTGGTCCGCTGCGCGCGCGTCGTTGCGGCCGGTGGTCCGGCCATGGGGTGGGGATGGGGCTGAGTCATCGTGAGTCCTTCTCGAGGTAGGGGTCCTCCGCCTCCGATGTCATCAGAGTCATCGCGCGCGCGGAGCCGTTTCGACCGTGTTTATTCGGTGCCCGCCGAGGTGGTTCCCCGGCGTCCGCAGAGGCGTCCCGCATCCTTCTTCTACGAAATGTAGAAAGGCGTATGATCATGCCATGTCGATCACGGTGATGATTCTCAGCGGCGGCCGATCCTCACGGTTCGGCGGCGTCCACAAGCCCGGCGTCCGCCTCGGCGAGCAGACGGTGATCTCACGCATCCTCACCACCGTCCGTGCGGCGCTGCCCGAGGCGGAGGTATGGTTCGCCGGCCCCACCGACGGGCTCACCGACGCAGAGGCCGGATCAGTGCGAAGCGTGCGCGAGGTCCCGGAGTTCTCCGGGCCGCTGGCCGGCATCGATGCGGTGGTTCGGGCGATGGGTGAGGCGGAGACCACGGTGATCCTCGCCGGCGACATGCCCCTCATCCCGGCCGCGCATCTGCGTGATCTCGTGACCGCGAGCACGGAGTCCGGGCTGCCCGCCGCGGGCAGCGACGACCGCGGCAAGCTGCAGTTCCTCTGCGCCGCATGGCCGACCTCGCTGCTCATCGACCGCCTCGACGACATCGGGGAGACGAAGGACCGGGCGGTCCGGCTCCTCTTCGACGGGCTCGAAGTGACCCCGGTCGACATCGATCCGGGTGAGGTCGTCGACTTCGACACCCGGGAGGAGTACGAGCGGATCGCCCGGAGGCTCGGCGAGGCAGACGGAGCAGCCGTGGGCGGTTTCGCGGGGGAAGACGGAGCAGCCGTCGGCAGCGCGGCGGATACCGAAGGCGTACGCTCAGCCCGTCGTCCGGTTCCCGCCGAGGTGATGAGGGTGCGCGAGCTCGCCGGAACAGAGCTCGCCGGTGCAGAGCTGGCGATCTCGGAGGCCGATGTCGCGGCCGTCCTCGAGTTCGCCTCCCACATCAAGCATTCGGACTCCACGGTCAGTCCCGTCGTCGCGGCCTTCCTCGCCGGCCGGCTCCGTGCGGATTCCCCGGACACCTCGATCGCCGAGGCGCTTGCCCGGGTCGAAGAGGTCCTCACCCGGCCCGACGGTGGAGAGTCTCCGGCCCGGAGCTGACCGCGGCCGGATGGTCGTCACGTTCGAGTGCGTGCACAAGGTCGGAGACGGCTGCGAGGCCGCAGCATTCGGGGCCCGAGACCATGCCGGCGAGGAAGGTCCCGAACGGTCCGACGGCGCGGCACCCGGTCGTGGTGCCCCACTCGGCGCTCGCCTCGAGCAGAGCGGTGACGAGGTCCTGGGCTGCGGCTTCGTCCTCGCCGGCCGTCGTGACACCGGCCGGTCCCGTTCCGGGACGCCCGGGATGCGGCGCGAGGAACGGCACGCCGAGTGCGTCTGCGACGGCGAGGACCTCCTCGGTCATCGCTTCGATGCGCTCGTGCGAATACTTCGTGGCCATATCACTCTCCTCGGGCACCGACCGTAGGCCAGCGGCCGAGGGACATGCGTCGGTTTCGACCGTGCTTATTCGCCGTCAGAGGGGCGGTGGCCGCCAGCGGGGACGATGACCGCTGCTCCGCTGCCCACCACCGCTGTTCGCCGCCGGTCTGCCTCTCTCGGCATCGCAGATTTGGTCCATCTGACACCACTGGGTTTGGCACTTCTCGCCGGTCCAACGGGCGCGCACGCTGGACATATGAGTATGGAGTTCTGGGTGACCTCGATCATCGCCACCGCAACGCCGGGCACCGGCGCCCTGTTCACGATCGCCGCCGCACTCTCCCGCGGACCGCGCGCCGGCCTCATCGCGGCCCTCGGGTGCGCGCTGGGAATACTGCCCCACCTGATCCTCGCGCTCACCGGCGCAGCAGCGCTGCTCGCGGCGAGTCCCATCGCATTCCAGGTCCTCAAATGGCTCGGCGTCGCCTACCTGCTCTACGTCGCGTGGGGAATGTGGAGGGGGTCTGGTGCCCCCGCCTCGGCGATCGCCGTCGACCTCGTCCAGCGGCAGGAGTCGCCGCTCAGGATCATCCGTCAGGCCGTGCTCGTCAACCTGCTCAATCCCAAGCTCACCCTCTTCTTCCTCGTCTTCCTGCCGATGTTCGTCGACCCCACGGGCTCCGACACCCTTGGTCTCATGGCCGGGCTCGGACTGATCTTCATGGGGCTGACCTTCGCCGTCTTCGCCGTCTACGGCTTCGCGGCCGGCTGGCTGCGGCGCTTCGTCATCGGACGGCCGGCCGTCATGCGGGGCATCGACATCGGCTTCGCGCTCACCTTCGTCGGCCTCGCCGCCATGCTCGCGCTCACCCAGCAGTGAACGGTGCGGCTGACGCAGCGTGACCCATCGCCCGAGGGTCCGGTCTCAACCTGAGACGATCTCCCCGAGCGTCCTGATCGCCTGCTCGAGCGTCGCCGGGGAATGCGGACCGTAGCCGATGATCAGCCCCGGGGACCCGGGGGAGAACCGCAGGGCCGAGAGCGGTTGGACGGCGATGCCGCGCTCCCTGGCACGGGCGGACACCTCGGCGTCGTCGACCTCGGCGGGGAGACCGACGTGAAGATGGAGACCGGCGGCGATGCCCTCGATGCGGGAGCCCGGCAGCCAGCGTCCGATCGCCGCGACGGCGGCGTCGCGGCGGTCGCGGTGGCGCCTGCGCAGACTGCGCAGCTGTCGTTCGAGGACTCCGGAGGTGATGAGCTCGGCGAGCGTGAGCTGCGGGAGCGCGGGGGATCCGAGGTCGGTGGCCCAGCGCCTGCGGACCAGATCGTCGTGGAGATGCCTCGGGGCGATCATCCACCCGAGCCGCAGCGCCGGGGCGATGACCTTCGACAGGCTCGAGATGTGGACGATCCGCTCCGTCGCGCTCGCGTGCATCGCCCGCACGGGAGCACGGTCGTAGCGGTACTCCGAGTCGTAGTCGTCTTCGACGACGAGGCCCTCGGTGCTCTCAGCCCAGGCGATGAGGTCGCGGCGACGGTCAGGGGAGAGGGTGACCCCGGTGGGGAACTGATGGGCCGGGGTCACGAGCGCCAGGCGGGCGTCGGACGCGGTCAGAGCAGCCACGTCCATGCCCTCGGCGTCGACGGGAACCGGGTGGAGGCGGTCGAGCCAGAAGCCGAGGATGCGGCGGTTGCCCTCGGCACCGGGGTCCTCGACAGCGCATTCGCTCACCCCGCGCTCCCGCATCACCTGGGCCAGGAGGCTGAGGGCGCCGGTGACCCCGGCTGTGATGATGATCCGCTCGGGACCGACTGTGAGACCGCGACTGCGGGCCAACCAGCCGGCGAGGGCCTCCCGCAGTTCGGGCACCCCCTGCGGGTCGGCGTAGCCGAGGTCCTCGGGAGAGGCCCCGGTGAGCACCGCCCTCTCCGCGCGCAGCCACGCGGCCCGGGGGAAGGCGCTGAGATCGGGGGCGCCCTTCGAGATGTCGAGGAGGTGTCCTGCCGGGGGAGCCGTGCCCGGTGCTCCCGTCGGCGCTGGGCCCGTCCCCGAGCTGGCGCTCGTCCCTGGTCCTCCGCTCGTCCCCGATCCAGGGCGTGTCCTCCGACCCGGGCCCGGTTGCAGCGGGGTCCCGGCGCCGAGGTGGGCCTCGACGACCGTGCCCCCGCCCCGGTTCGTCGACAGCAGTCCCTCCTCGGTGAGTCGCCGATACGCTTCGACGACGGTGCCGCGGGAGAACGCGAGCTCGGAGGCGAGATCCCTCGTCGCGGGCAGGCGGACTCCGGGGGTGAGTGCGCCCTCGGCGATGGCTTCGCGGAGCCGGTCGGCCAGCCAGTCGGTCCGGCCGCGCACCGGTGCGGCGGCGGGATCGAGGGAGAGGAAATCCGAACCCTTCATGGAGGCATCATCCCAGACGGAGCCGAGGTCGTGCTCCCAGACGGAGCCGAGGTCGTGCTCCCAGACGGAGCCGAGGTCGTGCTCCCAGACGGAGCCGAGGTCGTGCGGGAGCGTGCTCCCTGCGATCGTCGCCTCTCGCAGGGAGGCCACCATCGCCATGATGACCATGTCACTTCCTTCCACAGTGTGTTCGGGACGCAGCGTGTCCCGGACGCCCGGATGCCGCGCACGCCGGCTCGGGCCTCGCCCCGGACGTGGTCGAGTGCGTCACCGCGGGATCGGCCACGACCCGACGTCATCGAATCGGATGCGTTCCGCAGGTTAGTCCGATGACAAAAGTCACGGGCTTAGGGTGGGGCGCATGAGCACTTTCCCCGGTGCCGCGGACCCCTCACGCGGCGCACGCCAGTTGGCCAGAGGCATCTCTGCCACCTGGTGGTACACGGTCATCGGAGTGATCGTCTACGAGGTCCTCGTCGTCACCGGCTGGGTGATCGTGTCGGCGAAGTCGGGCACCGCCGATTCGACGACGGCGATCCTCGGAACCGCCGGACTCGTGTGGGTGCTCTCGACGGCGTGGCTGCTGGCCTCCCACCGCCGCAGCGAAACCCCCGCCGCCGCCCCCTCCGACCCATCCCTCGCTGCCCCCACCTCGGCGCGCCCCGACCTCGCTCCCACGAGCACCGGAACCCCACCCTCGACACGCACCTGGATCGGCCTCGGGATCGCCCTGGCCTGCGGGGCCGCCCTCGGGATCGCCGCCGGCAGCTGCCTGCTCGGACTGCTGCCCGTCGTCCAGTCCTTCGTCCTCGTCAGCTGGCGGACCGCGGCGAAGCTGCGCCTCGCCGCGATCGCCGTCATCGTGCTCGTGTGCCTCGCGGTCTTCGACGCGGTCCAGGGGGTGAGCATCGCCGGCGACGACCGGTGGGTCCTCCTCCTCACGGTCCTCCTGCCCGTCGCCACCGCGAGCTCTCTGTGGTGGTGGGACGTCGTCGTCGTCCTCGACCGGGC
Source organism: Brevibacterium ammoniilyticum (assembly GCF_038429965.1). Lineage (NCBI taxonomy): Bacteria > Bacillati > Actinomycetota > Actinomycetes > Micrococcales > Brevibacteriaceae > Brevibacterium > Brevibacterium ammoniilyticum. The sequence continues at coordinate 15,743 of NZ_BAABNP010000015.1, read as the reverse complement.
GCGTGCCTCCGAGGCGAAGCTCGCCGCCACACAGGAGCGGCTGCGCGTGGCCGCCGACGTCCACGACCTCCACGGCCACCACCTCCAGATCATCGCCCTCCAGCTCGAACTCGCCGACCGCCTCGGCGACACCGATCCCGTGGCCGCCCGCGAACAGCTCCACGCCGCCCGCCTCAGCGTCGATGAGGCCCGGCAGGGCACCCGTGACCTCGCAGCCCGGTTCCGGTCCGTCCTGCTCAGCGACGAACTCGCCAACGTCCGCGACCTGCTCACCGCAGCCGGGATGAGCGTCGACCTGCGCCACGACTCCGACGTCGACCTCGCCCCCGTCGACGACCTCGGTCCCGTCATCCGCGAGACCGCGACGAACGCCATCCGCCACGGCGGCGGCACCCGGGCCCGGATCGCCCTGACCCGCAGGCCCGAGGGGTGGCGCTACGAGATCGTCAACGACCGCAGGCCGGGTGCCGAGGAGGGCTCCGGATCCGGGATCGAGGGCATCCGGCAGCGCATTCTCGCCGTCGGCGGCACGGTCGAGGTGCTCCGCGGTGAGGACTTCACCGTCGTCGTCACCATTCCGGCCCCGCCCCGGGGAGCTCGCCCGTGATCCGCGTGCTGCTCGCCGACGACGAGGGGATGATCCGCTCCGCGCTCGCCGCCCTTCTCAGCCTCGAACCCGACATCGAGATCATCGCCCAGTGCGCCGACGGGCAGCAGGCGCTGACCGAGGCCGTCGCCCTGCGTCCGGATGTGTGCCTGCTCGACTTCGAGATGCCGGGCCTCGACGGCGTCGACGTCGCTGCTCGGCTGCGTCGGACCGTGCCCACCCGGTGCGTCATCGTCACCCGGCACGCCCGGCCCGGGGTGCTCCGGCGGGCGCTGGCGGCGGGCGTCGCCGGATTCCTGCCCAAGACCCGCGGCGCCGAGGAGGTCGCCGAGATCATCCGCCAGGTGGCAGGCGGTGCCCGCTACATCGACCCCGAGGTCGCCGCCGACGCGCTGAGCGTCGACCGGCCGCCGCTGACGAGCCGTGAGCTCGACGTCCTGCGGGCAGGCCGCCGGGGTGAGACGACGGGTCAGATAGCCCGGTCGCTGTCGTTGGCGCCGGGCACCGTGCGCAACCACATCTCCGCGATCCTCGCGAAGCTCTCCGTGTCCACGCGGCAGCAGGCCGTCATCCTCGCCGAGGAGCACGGATGGATCTGAACTTGGTCCGCATTCTCCGTCCGCCGTTGGACCGGTGCGCGTCCGCTCGTGCCCTCGACGATGGGCAGTGTCCCCGTCAACCGGAGAGAAAGGCCCGCTGACCATGCTCGTCGTCCACTCCAGTGAGATCTGGCAGACCCATCCGACTCTCGTCGCCGGCATCCTCTACGCCCACGGCATCGACGCCTCCGCCGAGGTTGGTGACCGCCTCCGACCCCACCGGGAGGCCGCATGCCGGAGGCTCGAATCCCGCTCGGTCAGCGATCTGCCCGAGATCCGCGCCTGGCGCCGCGGCTTCGCCGCGATGGGCCTCAAACCCACCCAGTACCGCTGCGCGTCGGAGGCCCTGCTGCGCCGGCTCGGCAAGGACGGGCACCTGCCGCGGATCCACCCGCTCATCGACCTGTGCAATCACGTCTCCGCCAGGTACGCGATCCCCGTCGGCGTCTTCGACCGCGACTTCGTCGCCGGTGACATGCACATCCGTGAAGCCGTCGGCGACGAGGAGCACGTGACCTTCGGCGGCAGCGTCGAGCATCCTGCTCCCGGCGAGGTGGTCTTCGCCGACGACGCCGGTCGCGTGCACTCGAGGCGGTGGACCAACCGTCAGGGCGCCCACGCGGCGGTGAGGGCGAGCACGCAGCGCGGCCTCATCGTCGTCGAGGCCCTTCACCAGGGCGCCGTCACCGACGTCGGAGCCGTGCTCGAGACGCTGAGACGGGAGATCTCCGCGATCTGGGGCACCGAACCCCACTCCCACCTCGTCCTCGGACCCAACCACCCGATCCGTTGGGAGGAGATGGGATGAGACTCCGCACTCCGCGCCCCCGGCCGCCCCCGACTCGGCAGAACTGCCGCGGACGACCCGATGCCGCAGAACTGCGTCACAGGCCCCGATGTCCGGCAACCGACCCCGCCGCTCCGTCCTCGCATCCGTCCCCTCCCATCCCCGCATCCCCAACCCTGCATCCGGAGTCCCCCACTCCCGGACCAGGAGCATTTCCGCAGGTCGAAGACGGGGGATAACACCCCTGTGGACCTGCCCGACCGTCTCTAGGATCGAACCATGAGCATCCCCCGTAAAGCCGCTGAATATCCCCCGTATGGGGGAGGCGAAGCACAACCTTCGGGGGACGCGCGAAACCGTTCGGACTGAAAGACTGATCTGCGGCCGCAGCTCTCGCTGCGGCAGCCGACTACGACCACTGACCCTCGGTCGCGATCCCGTGCGCCCGAAGACCGTCGACGCCCCGTCGACGCTCAGACCCGGAGGAACCCGTGTCCCAGCTGACCAGGATGAGTCTGAAGAACCGCATCATCGTCGGACTCCTCACCCTCGTGATCGCCGTCTTCGGCGTCGTCGCCACCACCTCGCTCAACCAGGAGACGATGCCCTCGGTCGACCTGCCCGGCACCACCGTGCAGGCGACCATCCCCGGCGCCTCGCCCGACGTCGTCGAGGAGACGGTGACGAAGCCGCTCGAGACTGCGCTCGACTCCGTCGGCGACCTCGAATCGGTGCAGACGACCACCTCGGCGGGAATGATGACCGCCTCGGTGACCTGGCCGTTCGGCAAGGACTCCGAGAAGATGACGGACACCGTGCGCACCGCGGTCGACGGGGCGAAGGCGAACCTCCCCGAGGGCGCCGAGGTCGAGGTGCTGTCCCAGCAGATCGACGACTTCCCCGTCGTCATGGTCGCCGTCTCCGGCAGCGATCCCCAGACGCTGGGCGACCGGCTCGAAGCCGACCTCGTGCCCAAACTCCAAGCCGTCGAAGGCGTGGCCAGCGTCGACGTCACCGGTCAGACCGAGCAGCGGGTCAACATCGCCTTCCGGGCCAAGGACGTCAACGACAAAGGCGTCGTGACGACCTCGGTGCCCGATGAGCTCAAAGCCGCAGGCACGGTCGTGCCCGCCGGGCAGAGTTCGACCGGCGACACCTCGATGGCCGTGGAGGTCGGCACCCCGGTCGATGCCGTCGAGCAGATCGAGAACACCCCGCTGCGGACCGCCGATGGCACGGTGCTGCTGAAGGACGTCGCCGATGTCTCCCTCGATGCGATCGAGAAGACCTCGATCTCCCGGGCCGGCGGCAAGGACGCCGTCACGGTCTCGGTGGTCAAGGGCCAGGACGACAACGTCGTCGAGGTCTCGAACAAGGTGGGCGAGGTGCTCGCGGCCTCGAAGTCGAGCCTCGGATCCGATGTCGAATTCACGACGATCTTCGACCAGGCCCCGGAGATCGAGAAGTCGATCAAGGACCTCTCCGTCGAAGGCGGACTCGGTCTTCTCTTCGCCGTCCTCGTCATCCTCGCCTTCCTCGGCTCGTTCCGGTCGACGATCGTCGCGGCGATCTCGATCCCGATGTCGCTGCTCATCGCGATGATCGGGCTCATGGTCGGCGACTACACGCTCAACATCCTCACCCTCGGAGCCCTGACGATCGCCGTCGGCCGCGTCGTCGACGACTCGATCGTCGTCATCGAGAACATCCGCAGACGGCAGGGCACGAGCGAGCTCACGGTCGAGGACATCGTCGCCTCGGTGCGTCAGGTGGCCGGGGCGATCACCGCCTCGACGCTGACGACCGTGGCCGTCTTCCTCCCCATCGCCTTCGTCGACGGCATCGCCGGTCAGCTCTTCCGGCCCTTCTCCGTCACCGTCACCCTCGCCCTGCTCGCCTCGCTCGTCGTCGCGCTGACCATCGTGCCCGTCTTCAGCTACTGGGTGCTGCGTCGCAGCCCGAAGCCGCTCTCACCCAAACGGCAGCTCGCCGCCGATGAGCGCTACGAGGCGTGGATCGAGCGGCAGGAGGCGAAGTCGGCCAAGCGTGCCGAACGTCGTCAGGCGAAGATCGAGAAGAAGAACGCGAAGCGGGCGGAGAAGGGCAAGGAGCCCCTGCCCGAAGCGCAGGTCGTGCCCGCGCCGCGGCCCATGCCCGGCGACGGCGAGGCTTCGGACCGGATCGACCGGCTCCAGCAGCGGGGACTGCCTGCGATCCTCGCGGCCCTGCGCCACCCGTGGCGGACCATCGCGTTCTCCGTGGTCGTCTTCATCGTCACGATGATGCTCGCGAGCTTCCTCAAGACCGACCTGCTCGGTTCGGCCGCACAGAACTCGCTCTACATCTCCCAGACTCTGCCCGCGGGCGCATCGCTGGAGGCCAGTGACAACGCTGCGAAGAAGGTCGAAGAGATCCTCGGCGCCGACGGGGAGGTCGACACGTACTCCTCGACGATCAACGGCCCCGAATCGGGAGCGGAGAACAGCTTCAACGTCACCCTCGCCGAGGACTCCGACGGGGCGGCCGCGATCACCCGGATCCGCAGCCAGCTCGAGGGCCTCGGTGAGGATGCCGGGGAGATCGAGGTCCAGGGAGCCGGCAGCGGCGGCAACGAGGACGTCGAGATCAAACTCTCCGGCTCCGACCTCGGCGCCCTGCGGAAGGCCGCGGATGCGGTGACGGCGAAGATGGGCGAGACGACGGGGGTGACGAACGCCCGCAACGACCTCGCCTCCGACCAGCCGATCATCCAGGTCGACGTCGATCGGAAGAAGGCCGCCGACTACGGCTACAGCCAGGCCGAGCTCGGTCAGGCGATCGGTGCGGCGCTGCGCGGCACCGAGGCGGGCAAGGTCACCCTCGAGGGCAAGGAGCGCGACATCTTCATCGCGCCCACGAACCCCGACGCGACCCCCGATGAGATCCGGGCGCTCGAACTGCCCGTCACCGAGGTGCAGACGAAGAATGCGCAGGAGGACGCGACCGACCGGATCAAGGAGGAGACCGACCGGCGGACCGCGAAGGCCAAGCGCAAGGCCGACGACGAGGCGGCCGATGCGCTCAAGTCCGCCCGCGAGGCCCGCGACAATGCCGCCGACCAGCTCGAAGAGGCCAGGCAGGCGCTGCGCGACGTGCAGAACCCGCCTCCGCCGAAGAGCCCCGGGCAGATGCGTCAGGATGCGATCGATCAGGCCGAAGAAGGAGTCGCCGCCGCGGAGAAGGGTCTGCGCGAGGCCAACCAGGCCATCGACGACCTCATCGACGGCCAGTCCGAGCAGCGTCGGACGCAGGCCGAGGACGAGCGCCTCGCCGATGAGCAGGAGGCGATCCCCGACCTCAAGGGCGAACCGATCACGGTCGACGAGGTCGCCGAGGTCAAGGAGACGAAGACCCCGGCGACGATCACCCGCGAGGACGGCAAACGTCAGGTCACGGTGTTCGCGACCCCGGCCGAAGGTCAGCTCAACGCCGTCACCGCCGCCGCCTCACAGCTGACGGGGTCGATGGATCTGCCTTCAGGTGTGAGCTTCGACGTCGGCGGTGCCAGTGCCGAACAGGCCGAGTCGTTCTCCCAGCTCGGCTGGGCGATGCTCGTGGCGATCGCGCTCGTCTTCCTCGTCATGATCGCGACGTTCCGCAGCTTCGTGCAGCCGCTCATCCTGCTCGTGTCGATCCCCTTCGCTGCGACCGGTGCGGTCCTGCTCCTGCTGGCCACCGGCATTCCGCTGGGCATCCCCTCGCTCATCGGTCTGCTCATGCTCATCGGCATCGTCGTGACCAACGCGATCGTGCTCATCGACCTCATCAACAAACTCCGCGACCACGGCATGGGACTCGACGACGCGATCGTCCACGGCACCCGCCTGCGCCTGCGTCCGATCCTCATGACGGCCGCGGCGACGGTGTTCGCCCTCGTGCCGATGTCGCTCGGCCTCACCGGCGGGGGAGTCTTCATCTCCCAGCCGCTCGCGGTCGTCGTCATCGGCGGTCTGACCTCCTCGACCGTGCTCACCCTCATCCTCGTGCCCACCCTCTACCTCCTCGTCGAACGGCGCAAGGAGCGGGGTGCCGCCCGCCGAGCGGAGAAGAGGGCCAGGAAGCAGGAGGCCGAGGAGTTAAGGATCGAGGAGGAGACCGCCGAGGTGACCGGACGTCACGCAGCCGAGTGAACTCCCAGCCCGGCCGGTGGCTGCCCGGCCGGTCGGTGGCTGCCCGGCCGGGCGGTGCCTGCCTGGCGGTGCCTGGCCGGATCGTGCCGGCGAGACAGTCCGCCGTCGGGACTGCGCCTCGGCGACGGTCTCAGAGGTCGGTGAGTGCGGGCAGTGCCTCGGCGGCGGTGTGGATGTGCTCCTCGGTCAGCTGAGCTGCCCGCGCTCCGTCGCCGGCGGCGATCGCATCCCGGATCGCGTGGTGCTGTTTCTGCAGGGCGGCCATGAGCGCGGCGGGATCGTCGACGTCGCGGAAGGCTGCGAGGATCGGGCGGCGCAGGGAGTTCCGGATAGCACCCGTGAGGTCGGAGAAGAGCTGATTGCCGGTGGCTTGGGCGATCGCGACGTGGAAGGCCGTGTCGGCGTCGTTGAAGACCTCGAGGCTGATGCCGGGGGTGTCCATGATCGCCAGCGAGGCGTTGAGCTGGGCGAGGGCGTCCTCGGTGACCCGCGCCGAGGCGAGTGCCGCACTCGAGCGCTCGAGCTGGACGCGCGACTCGATGACCTCGCCGACGCTGAAGTTCGCGAGCGCCACGTGGAGGCGGAGGACGCGGGTGAGGGCTTCGCTGGGCAGGGAGGCGATGAACGTGCCGGCGCCGCGTCCCGATCCGCCGCTCGAGCGGATGACGCCGAGGCTCTCGAGCACCCGCAGGGCCTCCCGTACGCTCGCGCGGCTGACCCCGAGCTTCGAGGCGAGCTCCCGTTCGGCCGGCAGGGGATCGCCGACGGTGAGCGTACCGGACATGATCTGCTCCTCGATCGCCTCGATGACGAGCTCATGCGTGCTCGGTCGGCTCACCGGCGTCCACTCGGGGCGTGCCGCGGCAGAGTCTGCGGCCGTGCTCGTGCGGGCAGCGTGCGCGGCAGTTCCGGTGCTGTCTGCGTTCTCGCTCATGTCTGTCCTCTTCTCGTCCGACCGCGGCGGTGGTCCTCCCGCGGCGTCGTTCCTGCCGACGCATGATCTCTCCCGCGGCACTGCTCCTGCCGCCGCGATCTGCGGCGAAGCCTTGACGCGGTCTCGGTGCGGTCCTATGCTCAGATTAATGGTCTGACCTCATAGATGTCATACAGTACCGAACGATCGGGCTGGATTCGACCGAGGGGGACCCGCAGCCCCACAGACCCACAGCTGTGCACAGCCGCACCGATGAGCAAGGAGTCACATCCATGGTGAGAAGGCAGATCCCGAAGCCCGCGGAGATCTTCGAGCTGATGAAGTTCAAGAAGCTCGAACTCGATCCCAAGAAGCGCCGCCTCGAATCGGCGCTGACGATCGAGGACCTGCGTCGGATCGCGAAGCGGCGGACCCCGGCTGCGGCATTCGACTACACCGACGGCGCGGCCGAGGGCGAGATCTCGATGACCCGCTCCGTCCAGGCGTTCGAGGACATCGAATTCCACCCCTCCATCCTCAACGACGTCTCCCATGTCGATACGACGACGCAGATCCTCGGCGGCAGCTCGTCGATGCCCTTCGGCATCGCCCCGACCGGCTTCACCAGGCTCATGCAGACCGAGGGTGAGATCGCCGGGGCCTCGGCGGCCGGTGCGGCGGGCATCCCCTTCACGCTCTCGACGCTGGGAACGACCGCGATCGAGGACGTCAAGGCCGCGAACCCCTACGGTCGGAACTGGTTCCAGCTCTACGTCATGCGTGAGCGGGAGGTCTCCTACGGACTCGTCGAACGCGCCGCGGAAGCCGGCTTCGACTCCCTCTTCTTCACCGTCGACACTCCCGTGGGAGGGGCGCGCCTGCGCGACAGCCGCAACGGCTTCTCGATCCCGCCGCAGCTCAGCGCCAAGACCGTGCTCAACGCGATCCCGCGCCCTTGGTGGTGGTGGGACTTCCTCACCACGGCGAAGCTCGAATTCGCCTCGCTCTCGGAGACCGGGGGCACCGTCGGCGAGCTCATCAACTCCGCGATGGATCCGACGATCGACTTCGACGACCTCGCGACGATCAGGAAGATGTGGCCGGGGAAGTTCGCGGTCAAGGGCGTCCAGACCCTCGACGATGCGAAGAGGCTCGCCGACCTCGGCGTCGACGCGATCGTCCTGTCCAACCACGGCGGACGCCAGCTCGACCGGGCCCCCGTGCCCTTCGAGCTACTCCCCTCGGTGGCCCGCGAGGTCGGCGGCGACGTCGAGATCATCCTCGACACGGGCATCCGCAACGGCGCCGACATCGTCGCCTCGCTCGCCCTCGGCGCTGACTTCACGCTCATCGGCCGTGCCTACCTCTACGGCCTCATGGCCGGCGGACGCGAAGGCGTCGACCGGACGATCGAGATCCTCCGCGATCAGATCGAGCGGACGATGAAGCTGCTCCAGGTCTCGACGATCGCCGAACTCGAACCGGGCCACGTCACCCAGCTCAGCCGCTTCAACCGCGAGGACCGGGCGTCGATCGAGGACCTCGGACGCTGAGCCGCAGCTGAGCCCGGCCCCTCGCGAAGGCGGGTCTCAGCCGGTCTGATAGAGGTGCTCGGGGCGTCCCGTGCTCCCGTACTGCAGGGTGACGGTGACGGCCCGGGATTCGGCGAGCTTCGCGAGGTGCCGCTGCGCGGTCGCGCGGGAGGCACCGACCGCCTCGGCGATCTCCACCGCAGTCATGGGCTGCTTCGCCGCGGACAGGGCGTCGAGGATGCGCGCCGTCGTCGTCGACCCCGACGCCGGTGCCGATCCGGTGCCGGGGGAAGAGACGTCGTGGAGGCTGCGCAGCAGTCGGTCGAGGTCGGCCTGCGCCACCTTCTCCTTCTCCCAGTAGCGCCGGTAGCGGGCGTAGCGGCGGAGGAAGCCGTGGAGGTGCTCGGCGGTGAACGGCTTGACGATGTAGGTCAGCGCCCCCGCGCGGAGCGCCGAACGGACGATGTGCGGATCGGATACGGCGGAGAGCACCGCGGCATCGACGTTCGTCTCGCGGATGAGGTCGACGCCGGTGCCCTCGGGCAGGACGTAGTCGGCGAGCAGCAGGTCGACGTCCTCCTCGGCGAGGATCGTTCGGGCCGTGCGCAGGTCCTGGACCGGATCGAGCGCCCGGAAGCCGGGCACGTCGTTGACGTACTTGCAGTGGATCTGGCCGACGTAGAAATCGTCGTCGAGCACGAGCACATTGACCATCAGTGCTCTCCTTCCTCTCGGGTGGTGCGATCCGGTGCGTTCATCGGGGTCGTGTCGTCGATGACGTCGGGGAGGAGGACGCCGAAGCTCGCTCCGCCGAGCTCGGGGTCGTGACCGCTGTTCAGCCACACCCGGCCCCCGTGTCGGTGGGCGACCCGCCGGCACAGGGCGAGACCGAGGCCGTGACCATGGACGGGGTCCGCGCCGGCAGCCGAAGCTGCGCCTGAGTCCGAGTCCGATTCTGTGCCATCGCCTCCGCCCGTGCTCGCTTCGTCGGCGCCTTCACCGTTGGCGGCCGAATTCGCCTGCTCACCGCTGAAGCCCTCGTCGAAGATCCGCTCGGCATCGGCGGCGGCGATGCCGGCGCCGGTGTCGGTGACGAGCGCGTGGAGTTCGGGCCCCGAGCTGAGCAGGGAGACCTCGACGACCTCGGCGGCGTCGATTCCCTCGTGGCCTTCGGGCCCTCCGCGGGTGTCGAGGCGACGACGGACGACGGCGCGCACGGCGTTGTCGATGAGGTTGCCGAGGACGAGGGTGACGTCCTCGGGGTCGCGCACGCTGCCGACGACGAGGGAGTCGGGGGCGATCCTCAGGGTCACTCCCGCCTCGGCGGCGGTCGTTCCCTTCGCCTCGAGCAGGGCCCGCAGGTACGGGTCGGTGATCGCCTCGATGCCTTCGACGGGTGCGGCGAGGGGACCGGTGCCGAGGATCGACTCGAGGTAGGTGCTCGCCTCCTCGGTCGCTCCGGTGCCGACGAGGCCGAGCACGGTGTGGAGGCGGTTGGCGAACTCGTGGCGTTGGGCGCGCAGGGCCTCGGCCATCGTCGTCACCGATTCGAGCTGGCGGGCCATCGTGAGCATCGTCGTCTCGTCGCGCAGTGTGACGACACCGCCGACAGACACCCCGTCGCGGCGCACCCGCACGGCCGTGGCGAGCAGGATCCGGTCACCGACGCTCACCCGGCGGCGCAGGGCCCCACGCTCGGGCGCTTCGGCCATCATCGTGCGGATCGATTCGGGGATGTCGTCGATCGCCGTCTGCCGCCGTGCGGCCGTGGGGTCGGTCGAGTCGGTGCGGGCCGCCTCGGCGAGGAGATCCTTCGCGGCGGCATTGCTCAGGGTCAGCTGCCCGTCGGAGTCGAAGCCGAGGACCCCGTCGTCGAGTCCGCGGAGGACCGCACCCTGATCGCGGGCCATCTCCGCGAGCTCCTCGGGGCCGATGCCCAGGGTCTCGCGGCGCAGCCTGCGGCCGAGCGCGATCGAGGCGAGGATCCCGATGCCGAGGGCGAGGACGGCGACGGACCCGAGGGCGATGAACTCGCGGCGGAGGTCGGCGTTGAGCACGGAGGTGTGGATGCCCACGGACACCTCGCCGACGACGGAGCCGTCGCCGGTGGACGAGTAGACGGGTACCTTCGCCCGCACCGTGCTGCCGAGGGTTCCCACCTCCTGGCTGACCTCCTCACGACCGGAGAGCGCCACATCGGGGGAGGTGGAGACCTTCTTGCCGATGAGCGCGGGATTGGGGTGAGTGAGCCGGATCCCCTGGTCGTCGGTGATGACGACGAACTCGATGCCCGACCGGCGCCTGAGTTCGTCGGCGACGACGCGCAGGGGGTCGGTCACCTCGGCGGGCGGCATCGGTTCGGGGGACTCCGAGGCGATCGTCGAGCCGCGGCGGACCTCCGGTGAGGAGGCGAGGGCACGGGCGGTGGCCAGCGCTTCGGTCTCGCTGACATCGGTCACGGTGCGCGCCGCCATCCACGCGAACACCCCGGTGACCAGGGCCAAGGTCACGATGATGACCGCGAGCTGGCTGAGCAGGACACGGCGGGAGAAGGCTCGAGACGAGCGGAACACGTCTCCACAGTAGCCAGTGATGAGCAGAATGAGCAAAAGTGGCAGAACGGGCAGAACGCGATCAGTGCACACAAACGCGCGCCGACGGCAGTGCGGGGCCTAGCGTGTATCCCGCCTCACATGTGTGTATCGCGCATCACAAACGTCTTCGAAGGAGAAGTCCGTGCTCGTCATCCTCGGCTTCGCGATGATCGTCGTCTTCATGACGCTGATCATGACCAAGCGACTCTCGCCGATCCTCGCGCTCATCATCGTTCCGACCATCTTCGGTCTCTTCGCCGGGGCCGGTCTCGGCATCGGCGACATGGTCATGGAGGCGATCGCCTCGATGTCCTCGACGGCGGCGCTGCTGCTGTTCGCGATCATCTACTTCGGCATCATGATCGACGTCGGACTCTTCGACAAGCTCGTCGAATTCATCCTCCGGGTCGCCGGCAACGACCCGGTCAAGGTCGTCCTCGGCACCGCGCTGCTCACCGGTGCCGTCTCCCTCGACGGCGACGGGTCGACGACGTTCATCGTCGTCACCGCCGCGATGCTGCCGATCTATCAGCGCCTCGAGATGTCCCCGGTGGTGCTCACCTGCGTGGCCGGTCTCATCAACGGCACGCTCAACATCGTCCCGTGGGGCGGGCCGACGGCGAGGGCCTCCTCGGCGCTGCAGATCGATGCGAACGAGATCTTCGCGCCCATGGTTCCCGCGCTCGCCGCGGGCCTGCTCGTGTGCTTCGTCTTCGCGTACTTCCTCGGCCTCTCCGAACGCCGCCGGCTGGCGAAGAACGGGGTCGCATGGGTCGAGGACCGCACGAAGGGCTTCGGGAAGCGGCGCGAACTCGTCGGTGCCGTGGCGCGGACTGCTTCCGGCGCCGGCTCGACGGGCACCGGAATTGGCTCGACCGGCACCGGCACCGGCGCCGGCTCCGGCGGCGCCGGTGCGCAGACCTCCGTCGGCGGACCCGATGACGGTGCCGATGAGGACCCTGCGGCCGCCTCGGCGGGATCCTCCCTGACCGACACCGCACTCGACCCCAACCGCCCGACTCTGCGGCCGAAGCTCTTCTGGTTCAACCTCGCCCTCACCCTTGTCGTCATGGTCATGCTCGTCCTCGACGTGCTGCCACTGCCGTACCTGTTCATGATCGCGATGGTCGTAGCCCTCATGGTCAACTTCCCGAAGATCAAGGATCAGCAGGCGGAGCTGGCCTCCCATGCCTCGGCGATCATCGCTGTCGTCGCCATGGTCATGGCCGCGGGCGTCCTCACGGGCATCATGAGCGGCACGGGCATGGTCGATGCGATGGCCGCGTGGCTCGTCGACGTCATCCCGTCGTCGATGGGGCCGTACATGGCCGTCATCACCGGTCTGCTCTCGATCCCGATGACGTTCTTCATGAGCAACGATGCGTTCTACTTCGGGATCCTGCCGGTGCTCACGGAGACCGCCGCGCACTACGGCATCTCCGCCGCCGACATGGCCCGTGCTTCGATCACCGGCCAGCCCGTGCACATGCAGTCCCCGCTGGTCCCGGCGATCCTCCTGCTCGTCTCCCTCGCCGGCGTCGATCTGGGCGACCACCACAAGAAGGTGCTGTGGCGGGCGCTGCTCGTCTCGCTCGTCATGCTCACCGTCGGCGTCCTCATCGGCGTCATCGCGATCGGATAGGGGGCGTCCGTCATGACCGATCTCTACTCCTCACCGCGTGACCGTCGTCCCGTGCCGTCCCCGCAGGTGGCAGCCTCGGAGAACCTCGCCGAGGCGGAGCGCACCGTCGTCCTTGCCCTGCGCCTCGATGCGCCTCCGGCCGTGCTCGACACCGCGCTGCGCATGGCCCGTTTCGAGGACGCGGCGCTGCGGGTCGTCGTCTTCGCCTCCGACAGTCCCGCGGGTCCGCTCGACCATGACCCGGCCCAGACCGCGGCCATGGTCGGTCAGCTCGCCGAGGCGGGCGTCGAGTTCGAAGTCCTCCGCGCCGAGGCGGACGTCGCCTCCCAGGTCCTCGATCTCGCCGAGGAGTGGGCGGCTGAACTCATCGTCCTCTCGACCAGGCGGCGCTCGGCGGTGATGAAGCTGCTGCTCGGCTCGAGCGTCCAGCGCGTCATCCTCGAAGCGACGTGCCCGGTGCTGGTGGTGAAGTAGGGGACGGCTGCGGGGCGATTCGCGCCTCCGTTGCACCGCAGGCGCGGACTCAGGAGCGGCCGAGTCAACTGCGCGCAGAACTCATAAACAACACCTTCCGATTTTATGAGAAACTTACACAACTCATAACTTTCAAGGGTGGTGTTTATGGACTCCGGGACGACCGCGACAGGCGGCAACGACGTTCCATCATGGCCTGCTCTCGGTTCCGAGTTCCGAGATTGGGTGTCGCGTGCTGGGTTCGGTCCTGCTGCGACGATCGGCGGGGGAATTCGGAGATACGAGGCCTCGGTTCCACCGCTGATCTCGGACCTTATGCCGAAGGTGAATCCTGAGTTGGCGGCAGATGCCGAAGAGGCGACTCGGGAGCTGAGTCGTCTAGACGCCGAACTCGGATCACACTTCGCAGGGTTCGCACCCGTGCTGCTGCGCTCGGAGGCGGCGTCGTCGTCCCAGATCGAGAACCTCACAGCGAGTGCACGCGCAATATTCTCTGCGGAGCTCGGCGCTCGCCCTGGCAGCAATGCCGAACTGATCGTGGCGAACACTCGGGCGCTGGTCTCTGCTCTGCGTGACTCAGGAGAAGTCTCGGCAGAATCGATTCTGAGGATTCACCGCGTGCTGATGGCGCCTCAGGAGCGACATACTCCAGGCGAGTTCAGGACCGAACAGGTGTGGATCGGCAGTCGTTCGGACACTCCGGTGGGTGCGGAGTTCGTGCCGCCGCACTCCGAGCGGGTTGCCGACCTCCTCGAGGATCTGTCGACCTTCTGCGCGCGAGTGGACATTCCACCTATGGTGGTGACAGCGATCGCGCACGCGCAGTTCGAAACCATCCACCCTTTCACGGACGGCAACGGACGAACCGGGCGGGCGATAGTGCAGGCGATGCTGCGGCGAAGAGGGATCACCAGAAACGTCGCTGTTCCAGTGTCCGCAGGGCTTCTGGCGGATGTCGCTCGGTACCATCGAGCATTGACCGAGTATCGCAAAGGCAACGTCGATCCCATCATTCGGATCTTCGTGGACGCGACGTTCAGAGCAGTCGACAACAGCACTCAACTGGTGTCGGACCTGCAGAGGATTCGGCGAGGTTGGGACTCGAAGCTCACGGTCAGGCGAAACTCGAATGCTTGGCGACTTCTCGATGTCCTCGTTGAGCAGCCGGTGCTGAATTCAGCCGCTGCAGCAGAGGCGTTGGGGGTCGCTCAGCCGAATATCTATCCGCCCTTGAAAGCGCTGGCCGATGCCGGGATCGTGACATCGAAGGCAGAGCACAAGCGGGGCCCGTTCTGGCGCAGCGACGAGATCCTTGCAGCCATCGATGCGTTCGCCGAGCGAGCTGGTCGCCGGCAGACTACGTAGGCCGTGTCAGTGGTCGCTGAGACGATCGGTCCATGATCGTCGTCTCCATCATTGCCCTAGCGATTTCGGCCGGTTCCCTGCTTTTCACGGCTTGGGCTGCGAGGACTGCTGCCAAACAGGCGGCATCCGCCGCCGCCCAGACTGCAGTCCAAATGGAGCAAGTCGCGGCTGCTCGGGAACAGACGCAGCTGCAGCGAGAGATTGCTCGCGACGCAGCACAGCCATATGTGTGGGCGGATATTCAGCCTGACATGCAGCAGGGGACTGCGATGCAGCTCGTCGTGGGAAACAGTGGGCCCACGGTCGCACAGAACGTCAGAATCACTGTGGACCCGCAGTTGCCGAGCAGCGAGTCTCATGCCGAGAAGGTGTTGAGGACTCAGGAGGTCCTTTCCGAGGGTTTGAAGTCCCTTGCGCCCGGAAGGACGATTCGGTGGCAGCTCGGCAACGGCCATGAACTGTTGGCCAGTGAGGCTCCGCAGCTCCGTACCCTGAGAGTCGATGCCGACGGCCCGTTCGGTGCATTGCCTGCTATGGAGATCGAGATCGATATCTCTCAGATCAGATTGTCCAGAGATGCACCTGACGGATCGCTTCATCACGTACGAAGCTCGATCAAAGATCTCACGAAGGCCGTCAGAGACATCGACAGCACTTTGAACCGCGTGGCAGACGAGGGCAGGAGTGGGCTTTCGTAGTTGCGGAATTCCACTGGGTCTGCCGATTCGTCCCTGCCACAGAAGTGCGCAGATCCGACAATTGAATCGGTTTCGAACCAGTTGCAGACCAGATTCGGGCACCGACTCTGGGTCGTCTCCTGCCCGTCAGGGACTGAAGAAGCTGGCCGAGGATTTTCTGAAGACGCCGGTCTCGTTGCCGACACAGGGGCAAGCCACCAGATTGATGGCTGAGATTTTAGTGGTTCTTGGAACGATAGTGACTTTCTGTCTGAGACCTGTCGCGCTCGTAAAGTTTTGATGGCTCTTCGTAATTGAGAGTGTAGATCGGTGATTCCAGGACACGGCGAGTCGCTGCGCGGATAGACGTCGAGGTCTTCCGAT
>NZ_BAABNP010000014.1:0-74809 GCF_038429965.1 Brevibacterium ammoniilyticum | reverse complement strand
GACGGCATCGGCATCCAGAAGGGGTGGGGAGGACGACGCGGGTGACGCGCCCGGAAAAGACACACTTTCTGTCCTATAACCCCGATATTCCGCCTCGGCGTGGATCGAGAGTGACCAGGCAGGGGAGGGTGCGTGAATGAGAAGAACCCCCAGTCAGTTGAACTGACTGGGGGTTCTGCCACTGTGGTGGCGGGGGGAGGATTTGAACCTCCGACCTCCGGGTTATGAGCCCGGCGAGCTACCGAACTGCTCCACCCCGCGGCGTGGTCTCAACAATACAGGAGCGCATTTCCCGGAGACAAATCCTGGACAAGTGACCTTTGCCACACGGTAACCTGGGGTTCACTCTCGCCGCCCATCCTGAGAGGCGGCTGGATCTTGCGCGAGGGGGACTTGCATGTAGTTGAACGTTGAACTATAGTCCTTCATGTACTTCAAATTTCAACCATAAGGAGACAAGCCAGATGACCGCTCTTCCGAACGGACTCAGCGCCGGCACGTGGAACATCGACCCGAACCACTCCGAGTTCACCTTCACCGCCCGCCACGCCGGTGTGTCGAAGGTCCGCGGCAACTTCGAGACGATCGCCGGCACCGTCGAGGTCGGCGACACGCTCGAGGACAGCTCGGTGACCGCCGAGGCCGTCGTGGACTCGATCAACACGCGCAACGCCCAGCGCGACCAGCACCTGAAGACGAGCGACTTCTTCGCCGCCGATCAGCACCCGAAGCTCACCTTCACCTCGACCGGCATCAAGGCCGAATCGGGTGACGAGTTCGCTCTCGAAGGCGACCTGACGATGCGCGGCGTGACGAAGCACGTGGTCTTCAACGCCGAATTCAACGGCGCCGGCACCGATCCGGCCGGCACTCCGGTTGCGGGCCTCTCGGCCGAGACGACGGTCGACCGCAAGGAGTTCGGCATGGAGTTCAGCGCCGTGCTCGGCGGCGGCGAGCTCCTCGTCTCCGACAAGATCAAGATCGCCCTCGAGCTCGAGCTCGCGAAGGCCTGATCGCTCGGCCCCATTCGCGCCGATCAATACGCAGCGGACCGTTCCTTCCGGAACGGTCCGCTGCGTCGTCTCTGCGGCTCTGTGGCCCTTCGGCACGATCAGCGGTCGCCCAGGGTCAGGTGACTAGAGCAAAGCGCCCAGGGTCAGCCTCCCGGCTCAGTCGATCAGCGCCGCAATCGGTCAGTGCCGAAGGCGTTCGGCGCTTCACGACAGCGACTCAGCGCCGAAGCAGGTCGGGATCTGCCTCGAGTGAGGCGGCGAGCGTCCGGAAGCGTGCAGCACCCTCCTCGACGTCGGCAGGCGACTTGCAGAACGAATACCGGATCGCACTCCGGTACGCCGCATGCGCGGGAGTCCCCGCCCGGCACAGGGCTGGCACGGGAATGCCGACGAGGCCGTGCTCGCGGGCGAGGAGGTCGTTGAGCGCGAACGCATCGAGTTCCGTGAGCGCGGAGAAGTCGACCACCGTGAAGTATCCTGCCGCCGGCCTCGAGACGACAGCCCCGGGCACACTCTCACACGCCGGCACGAGCAATCCTGCCCGTTCGGCCAGTGACCGCCGGTTCGACAGGACGAAGGCGTCGTCGGAGTTCAGCAGGCGGGCGAGCCCGATCTGCATCGGCCCGCCTCCGGTGAACGTGAGGAACTGCTTGACGGCCTGGATCGCGGCACGCACCGGCGGGGCGGCGATGACCCACCCGAGCTTCCAGCCGGTGATGTTCCAGCTCTTGCCCGCCGAGGAGACGGTGACGACCCGGGAGGCGTCCGTGACCGCGAGCGCCGGAGGCACATGCGCCGCCTCACCGAGCACGAGCTGCTCGTAGACCTCGTCGGTGAGGATCCACGCATCGGCCGACTCGGCCGCCTCCCCGATGCGGGCGAGATCGGCACGGGAGAAGACGAACCCGGTGGGATTGTGCGGAGTGTTGACGATGACGAGTGCCGGCCCGGTCGCCATCGCGGCAGCGAACGCCTCCCAGTCGGGCTGGAAGCCGCCGTCGCCGTCGGGCAGCACGGGAACTGTGACGAACTCTCCACCGGCGGCGGCCACCGCGGCCGGATACGAGTCGTAGAACGGTTCGAACGCGACGACCGTTCCGCCTCGGGGCACGAGCGCGAGGATCGCCGCCGTCAGCCCCTCGGTCGCCCCGCAGGTGATGAGGACCTCTTCGGTGTCGACGGCCTGACTGAAGTCCCGTGCCCGCTGTCGGGCGACGGCCTCGAGCAGAGCGGGATGACCCTGACCGGGAGCGTACTGGTTGTACCCTTCGTGCATCGCCTCGGCGGTCGCCTCTATGAGCGCAGGCGGAGCATCCGTGCCCGGGGCGCCCTGCCCGAGGTTGATCGCCCCGGTCCGGATCGCCAGCTGGGTCATCTCGCCGTAGATCGTCTCCGAGATCGTCCCGTCCGCCCCGATGAGTCCCGCCGCCTCGGCCATCTCCCGCCACAGCGGGGAGCGTGAGAGGTCCGGCATGCTCATGAGGCGACCTCCGGCCGACCGAGGGCGTCGAGCACCGAGGTGTGCAGCCGCCCGTTCGTCGCCACCGCATTCCCGCCGAAGGGACCGGGGACGCCGCGCGTGTTCGTGAATGTCCCGCCCGCCTCGACGACGATCGGCACGAGCGCCCCCATGTCGTAGAGGGCGAGCTCGGGTTCGCACGCGATGTCGACGGCCCCCTCGGCTACGAGCATGTACGAGTAGAAGTCCCCGTACCCGCGGGAGCGCCACACCCGGTCGGTCAGGGCGATGAAGTCGTCCCGCACACCCAGATCCCGCCAACCGCTCAGCGATGCGAATGACAGAGAGGCATCGCCGAGGTCGTCGACCCCGGAGACCGCGATCCGACGCACCGGTCCGCCCGCGAACGAAGCGAACGCTCCCTGCCCCGCGGCTGCCCACCAGCGGCGGGAGAGGGCGGGGGCGGAGACGACGCCGAGCAGCGGACGCTCACCCTCGTAGAGGGAGATGAGGCTCGCCCACACGGGGACGCCGCGGACGTAGTTCTTCGTCCCGTCGATGGGATCGATGATCCATCGGCGCTCACTCGTCCCGTGCGCACCGAACTCCTCACCGAGGACGCTGTCCTCCGGCCGGGTGAGCGCGAGCCGTTCGACGATCGCGGCTTCGACGGCCCGGTCGCATTCGGTGACGGGGGTGAGATCCGGTTTCGTCTCGATCGTGAAGTCCTGGGCGATGAAGCGGGAGAGACTGAGCGAATCAGCGAGATCGGCGAGGTCGAGGGCGAGATCGAGGTCGTTCATCCCTCCACTCTAGCCAGCGTTGGCCAGCAGCCTCCGCAGCGACTCCAGCCGTGAGACCCCGCCGGGCCCGCCCCGGCCCTCGGCCACCCACGCGTCGAGTCGGCAGCCGGGGGCATCGGCGAGGTGGGTGCACCCGCGCGGACATTCGGTGGTCGCCTCGACGAGTTCGGGGAATGCGGCGAGCAGACCGTCCCGGTCGACGTGGGCGAGGCCGAAGCTGCGCACTCCGGGGGTGTCGATGAGCCAGCCGCCGGTCGCCAGCGGCAGGCACACCGCCGAGGAGGAGGTGTGGCGACCGCGGCCGGTGACGTCGTTGACGTCCCCGGTGGCCCGGTCGGCGGCGGGCACGAGGGCATTCGTCAGCGTCGATTTGCCGACCCCGGAATGGCCGACGAGGACGCTGATGTGACCGGCCAGCCGAGAGGCCACCTCGTCGTCGGAGAGGCTGCCGTCGGGGCGCAGGCCCGAGGAGACGATGTCGACCTCGGCGGCGGAGAAGCGCCGGGCGATCTCGTCGGCGGGCGCGAGATCCGTCTTCGTGACGATGATGAGCGGGGTGATTCCCGCGTCGATGGCCGCGGTCAGGGCCCGATCGATGAGCCCGAAGGAGGGTTCCGGGTCGAGCGTCGCGGTGACGATGCCCATGAGGTCGACGTTGGCGACGATGACGCGTTCGGTCGGGTCCGTGTCATCGGCGCTGCGGCGCAGCAGGGTGCGCCGCTCGGTGACCTCGACGAGCCGGGCCAGGCTGCCCTCGGCGCCCGAGGTGTCGCCGACGATGCGGACGATGTCGCCGGGGACGACGGCCACTCGGCGCAGGTGGGAGGCCCGCACCGCGGTCACCGTCGTTCCCTCGGCGTCGAAGGCGCCGGCGGCGTCGGCGAGGACGACGCGGTAGCGGCCCCGGTCGACGGCGATGACGAGACCGGTCACCGCCTCCTCATGGCTGGGGCGGTTCTTCGTGCGGGGGCGAGTGCCCTTCCGGTTCGGTCGCGGACGGTAGTCCTCGTCGCGGAAGATGCGCGCCATCTCAGGCCTCGGAGCCGAGCATGGCTTCCCACAGCTGAGCGAACTCCGGCAGTGTCTTGCCCACCGTGCCGACGTTCTCGATGACGATGCCGGGTCCGACGAGGGCGAGCACCGCTCCCGCCATGACCATCCTGTGGTCGTGGTACGTGTGCCAGAGGCCGGCGCCGAGGCGGCCGCCGGTGATCGTCAGCGCATCGGGGGCCTCGGCGACGGTGATGCCCAGCGCGCTGAGTTCGGCGGTCAGGGCTGCCAGCCGGTCCGTCTCGTGCCCGCGGAGGTGGCCGATGCCGCGCAGATGAGAGGTGCCCGGCGCGAGCGCGGCCAGGGCCGCGACGACGGGGGTGAGCTCGCCGACCGCGGAGAGGTCGAGGTCGACGGGGGAGAGGACGGCCGGTCCGCTCACGCGCAGGCCCTGCCGGGTCAGGTCGACCTCGGCGCCGAAGGCCGCGGCGATGCGCCGGAAGTCATCGCCTGCCTGGGTCGTGTGCGCAGGCCACCCCGGCACGGTCACCGTCCCACCCGTCGCGAGCGCCGCAGCGAGGAAGGCTGCGGCATTGGACAGGTCGGGTTCGACGACGACGTCGAGTCCGCGCGGCAGTCCCGGTTCGACGATCCAGTGCTCGGCATCGGGTTCGCTGACATCGACCCCGGCGTCGGCGAGGACCTCGAGGGTCATGTCGATGTGCGCCCGGCTGGGCACGGGCCGGCCGCGGTTGCTCAGGTCGAGGCCCAGCGGCATCGCCGCAGCGGCGAGCAGGAGACCGGAGACGAACTGGCTCGAGGAGCCCGCCGCGATCTCGAGGTGACCCCCGCGCAGCGCCGACCCGGCGTGGATCGTCATCGGCAGAGTGCCGTCGCTTGCGGTGATCGTCGCGCCGAGGCGGTTCAGCGACTCGATGGTGACATCCATAGGACGCACCCGGGCCTGCTCGTCGCCGTCGATGACGACCTCCCGACCCGTGGCCGCCGCGATCGGAGGCACGAAGCGCATGACGGTGCCCGCGAGTCCGCAGTCGATGACCGCCGGTCCCGCCGAGGCGGCCGTGGCGAAGTCGATGGGAGTGACGACGAGCGCGTCCCCGTCCTCGACGATCGTCGCGCCGAGCTGTCGCAGGGCCGCGACCATGAGCTCGGTGTCACGGCTGCGCAGCCACCCGCGGACGATCGACTCGGATTCGGCGAGTGCGGCGAGGACGAGGTATCGGTTGGTCAGCGACTTCGACCCGGGGACGGTGACGACGGCGTCGATCCGTCCGGCCGGGGGCGCCGGTCGCCAGTCCCCGGAGGCCACGGGCGCGGCCTCAGTCGACGCCAAGGGCACTCATTGCCTGCTTCGAGGTGTTCTCGACCGAGGACCACAGGTCTTCGGCGGCGTGCTGGGTGCGCCACCACAGTCCGGGCTTGCCGGCGGTGTCGACGCTGGCGAGCAGGGCACCGCCGAGCATCGAGGTGCGGGTGAGCGTGCGTTCGAGGCGTGCGCGCTTCTCCTCCTTCGACGTGGCCTTCTCGGCGGCGATGCGTTCGCCGATGGTGTCGAGCAGGTAGGTCCCGACGAGGATCGAGGCGCTGAAGCGGGGGAAGCGGCCGATCGCCAGTAGGGAGCCCGCGGCGACCTGTGCGGCGCCCGTCGCCCGGGCCAGGGTCGTCGCGTCGAGCGGCACATCGACCCGCTTGCGCGCCTGAGCGAGCAGGGGTGAGATCGAGGCCGCGGCCGCCTCAGGGTGGCGGAGTCGGGCGACGCCGTTGCTGATGTAGCCGGCGGCCAGCATGGGCCGGGCGAGAAGACGAATCGGAGACACAGGGTTCCTTCCTGACGCTGTCGGGCATCTCACCCGCAAGCATAGCCGAGACGGGAATATCGTGACCGCCGCTGGGCGTTCACTGAGCAGACGTCGCTGGGGCTCGCAGCCCCCGCGACCCGGGACCCGCCTCGGCGTGGGCTGTGTGCAGGGTCCGAGTGAACCGAGGATGAGGAGGAGTCGATGAGCGCCACTGCCGTGCTGGAGAGATCGGGCGTACCATTGACCGTGATGACCGAATCAGTCAGAGAAGCCACCGAAGCCGAGACCGAAGCCGAGCGCTCGGCCCGCTTCGAGCGCGATGCCCTCGAATACCTCAACCAGCTCTACGCTGCGGCCCTGCGGATGACCCGCAATCCCGCCGACGCCGAGGACCTGGTTCAGGAGGCGTACGCGAAGGCCTATGCAGCGTTCCACCAGTACACCCCCGGCACGAACCTCAAGGCGTGGCTCTACCGGATCCTCACGAACACCTTCATCAACAACTACCGCAAGAAGCAGCGGCAGCCGCAGGAGCACGGCAGCGAGGACATCGAGGACTGGCAGATCGCCCAGGCGGCGAGCCACACCTCGTCCGAAGGTCGGTCCGCCGAACTCGAGGCCCTCGACCACCTGCCCGACTCCGACATCAAGGACGCCCTCTCGGCTCTGCCCGAGGACTTCCGGATGGTCGTCTACTACGCCGACGTCGAAGGCCTGCCGTACAAGGAGATCGCCGAGATCATGGACACTCCCATCGGCACCGTGATGTCGCGCCTGCACCGGGGCCGCCGCCAGCTGCGCGAGATGCTCTCGGAGTACGCGGCCGAGCGCGGCTTCGGCACGTCCGAGGGAGGTGCGAAGAAATGAGTGAGAGCGAATGCTGTGAGAGCGTGCGCGCCGAGTCGCTCATGCGCATCTACCACTACCTCGACGGTGAGCTGACGACCACGGAGATCCGTGAGATCTCCATCCACCTCGAGCACTGTCCCTCCTGCCATGACGAGTACGAGATCGAGGCGATGCTCAAAGAGGTCGTCCGCCGCTCGTGCGGTCGGGAGGAGGCGCCCCTGGGGCTGAAGGAGAAGATCCGGCGGCGCATCGCCGTCGAACAGGTCCGCTGGCAGCGCTGAGAACGACGCGCAGCGCTGAGCACGGGCAGCGCTGCGCTGACACCTGCGCTTAAGAAATAATACGAAGGCGGGGAGAGTCATCTGACTCTCCCCGCCTTCGTGTGTGCACCTTGAGTGCACGCTGGATCAGCTGTTCGGACGCTTGCCGTGGTTGGCATTCGAACGACGGCGATCGCGACGCTTGCGGCCTCGCTTGCTCATAGCAGTTCTCCTTCGATTGGACGGTTCATTGTTTCACGTCAGCGGACCGGGGTCCAAGTTCACGCGTCGTCGCCGAGGACGTCCCTGACTCCCAGCCACGGGAACCACCCGCGGTGGAGGACGAGCCACGCGAGCAGCCCGTAGCCCTCCTGGGCGGGCAGACGGTCATGGGAGGACGCGAGCTCGCGCTGCCAGACCGGATGGCCGAGCAGCGGAGTGTACGTGTCGACGTAGGGGATGCCGCGGCGTTTGGCGACATCGGAGAAGCTGCCGTTGAGCTCCGCGATCGCCCGGTTGCGGTCGGTGCCGTGATCGGGCGGGGGCCCGATGACGAACGCGGAGACCTTGCGGGAGAGTGCCTCGTCCAAGACGTTGGCGACATCGAGTCGCGCCCGGGCGACGGAGCGGCCCGTGTCGAGGTCTCCGGAGCCGAGGGCGAGGACGAGACGGTTGTCGCCGTCCTCGGTGAAGCGCAGCGCGGCTTCGGACATCGCTCGCGCGTGGAGGCCTGCGGAATCCTCCCGGCCCACGGCCAGGGGATAGACGCGCAGACCGGGCAGCGACGGCAGAGTCCGCGCGGTCACCCTGCCCACCCATCCGAGACCGCGGCCGTCGCCGTGGCCGGCCACCAGGGGGCCGCCGACCACGGCGATCGTCGTCGAGGTCTCGGAGCTCACCGCTGCAGCACCCTGCCGACGACCTCTTCCTGCTGGAGCTCGTGGACGTGCTTGAGTCCGGTCGCCGTCGACGCCGAGGCGGGACGGGCGACGAGGGTGAGGTCACGACCGCCGAGGAGCGGGGTGAGGTTGAGGGCCATGAACGGCCATGCACCCTGGTTCTCCGGCTCCTCCTGCGCCCAGACGAGTTCGGCGTCGGCCGGGTAGCGGTCGAGGAGAGCGGTGATCGCGGTCTCGTCGAGCGGGTAGAGCTGCTCGACGCGCACGAGCGCGGTCGTGTCGTCGCCTGCCTTCTCGCGCTGGGCGAGCAGCTCCCAGTAGAGCTTGCCGGAGACGAGGACGACCTTCTTCACCTGCGAGGGATCGACGCTCGGATCGTCGATGACGGCTTCGAACTTCCCGGAGGTGAAGTCCTCCGGCGAGTTCGCCGCCGCCTTGAGGCGCAGCATCGACTTCGGGGTGAAGACGATGAGCGGACGCTTGTTCGGGGTCAGCGCGTGCCGGCGCAGAAGGTGGAAGTACGAGGCGCCCGAGGACGGGAAGGCCACCGTCATGTTCGACTCCGCGCACAGCTGCAGGTAGCGCTCGATGCGCGCCGAGGAATGGTCGGGTCCCTGTCCCTCGTAGCCGTGGGGCAGGAGCATGACGACACCGGAGTTCTGCTGCCACTTCTGCTCGGAGGAGGAGATGAACTCGTCGATGACCGACTGCGCGCCCTGCGCGAAGTCGCCGAACTGCGCCTCCCACGCCACGAGGGCGTCCTTGCGCTCGACCGAGTAGCCGTACTCGAAGCCGACGGCCGCGTACTCGCTGAGCAGGGAGTCGTAGACGTAGAAGCGGGCCTGGTCGTCGCTGAGGTTCTGCAGCGGCGTCCACTCGTTGCCGTTGACCGAGTCGATGAGCACCGAATGGCGCTGGACGAAGGTGCCGCGGCGCGAGTCCTGGCCGGCGAGCCGGACGGGGATGCCCTCGATGAGCAGCGAGCCGAAGGCCAGCAGCTCGGCGAAGCCCCAGTCGATGCCGCCGTGCAGCGCCATCTCCCGGCGCTTCTCGAGCAGCGCCCGCAGCTTCTTGTGGACGGTGAAGCCCTCGGGCACGTCGACGAACGCCTCGCCGATGAGCTTCAGCGTCTCCGGGCTGATCGCCGTGGACACGTCGTTGAGCGCTTCGATGTCGCTGGGACGGTGCGGGGCGTTGAAGGCGCTGCCCTTGCCGGAGCCGGACTCGGCTGCCTTCGTCTCGGCGAACGCGGACTCCAGCTTCGACTGGTAGTCCTTGAGCGCCTCGGCGGCCTCGTCGTCGGTGATGCACTTCCTGCCCACGAGGGACTCGGTGTAGAGCTTGCGCACCGACCCCTTCTTCTCGATGAGGGAGTACATGAGCGGCTGGGTCATCGACGGGTCGTCGCCCTCGTTGTGGCCGCGGCGACGGTAGCAGACGAGGTCGATGACGACGTCGCGGTTGAATTCCTGCCGGTACTCGAAGGCCAGCCGGGCCGCGCGGACGACGGCCTCGGGGTCATCGCCGTTGACGTGGAGGATCGGGGCGTTGATCGACTTCGCGATGTCCGTGCAGTAGAACGACGACCGCGCCGAGGCGGGCGGAGTCGTGAACCCGACCTGGTTGTTGATGATGATGTGGATCGTGCCGCCGGTGCGGTAGCCGCGCAGCTCGGAGAGGTTGAGCGTCTCGGCGACCACACCCTGACCGGCGAACGCGGCATCGCCGTGGACGAGGACGGGCAGGACCGTGAAACCGGTCTCACCCTGGTCGATGACGTCCTGCTTCGCGCGCACGATGCCCTCGAGGACCGGGTCGACGGTCTCGAGGTGGCTCGGGTTCGCCGCGACGTAGACGTTCGTCGAATTGCCCGAGGGCGAGGTGAACGAGCCCTGCGTGCCCAGGTGGTACTTGACGTCGCCGGAGCCCTGCACGCTGTCGGGTGACATCGTGCCGTCGAACTCGCGGAACATCTGCGCGTACGACTTGCCGGCGATGTTCGTGAGCACGTTGAGGCGACCGCGGTGGGCCATGCCGATCGCGACCTCTTCGAGTCCGGAGTCCGCGGACTGGTTGAGGACCTCGTCGAGGAGGACGATGGCCGACTCGCCGCCTTCGAGGCTGAAGCGCTTCTGGCCGATGTACTTCGTCTGCAGGAACGTCTCGAACGCCTCGGCGGCGTTGAGGCGGCCGAGGATGTGACCCTGTTCGGCGCGCGTGAGCTCCTGGTGGGGGACCTCGATCTTCGCCTGGAACCAGCGGCGCTGGAGCGGATCGGCGATGTGCATGTACTCGAACCCGATGGTCCGGCAGTAGCTCTCGCGCAGCAGTCCGAGGATGTTGCGGAAGGCCATCATTGGCTTCGCGCCGAAGCCGCCGGTGGGGAACTCGCGCTCGAGGTCCCACAGGGTCAGGCCGTGCTGGTTGATGTCGAGGTCGGGGTGCGAGCGCTGCCGGTAGACGAGCGGATCGATGTTGGCCATGAGGTGGCCGCGGGTCCGGTAGGCGTCGATGAGCTCGATGACGCGCGCGGTCTTGTTGACGTCGTCCTGGTCCTCGGCTGAGACGTCGGGAACCCAGCGGACCGGCTCGTACGGCAGGCGCAGGGACTCGAAGACGTCGTCGTAGAAGCCATCCTCGCCGAGCAGGTAGCCGTGGACGAGCTTGAGGAACTCGCCGGAGCCGGCGCCCTGAATGACCCGGTGATCGTAGGTCGAGGTCAGGGTGAGGACCTTCGAGACGGCGAGGTTGTTGATCGTCTTCTGGCTCGCACCCTGGAATTCGGCCGGGTAGTCGAGCGCACCGACTCCGACGATCGCGCCCTGGCCCTTGGTCAGGCGGGGGATCGAGTGGACGGTGCCGATGCCGCCGGGGTTCGTCAGCGACACGGTCGTGCCGGCGAAGTCATCGGCGGTGAGCTTGCCCTTGCGGGCCTTGTCGACGAGCCCGTCGTAGGCGTCGACGAACTGGCGGAAGGACAGCGTCTCGGCCTTCTTGACGTTGGGCACGAGCAGCGATCGGGTGCCGTCCTTCTTCGGGACGTCGATCGCGAGGCCGAAGTTGATGTGCGCGGGCGAGACCATCGCGGGCTTGCCGTCGCGGACGTCGTAGGAGACGTTCATCGACGGGAAGTTCTTCAGCGCCCGGATCACGGCGAAGCCGATGAGGTGGGTGAAGGAGACCTTGCCGCCGCGGGTGCGCTTGAGGTGGGAGTTGATGACGATGCGGTTGTCGATGAGCGCCTTCGCCGGCAGGGCCCGCACCGAGGTGGCCGTCGGCATCTCGAGCGACTCGTCCATGTTCTTGGCGATGAGCTTCGCGGGCCCGCGCAGCGGGGTGACCGTCTCCTCCGGGGCCGGCTTCGGCTCTGTGTCCTTCGTCGTCACCTTCGGCACCGACTTCGTCTCGGCCTTGAGCGTCTCGGACTCCGCCGAGGACGGGGAGACGCCGCGGGCGGATTCCTTCGAGGTCGGCACCGCGTCGGGACGGCCGGTCTGGGCTGCATCCTTCGACGGGGCTGCGTCCTTCGACTGCGGGGCGGTCTTGGCGGAGGAGCTCGTGGGCTCTGCCGCCTGCTCGGACTTCGCCGCAGGCTTCGTCGACTGGCCCGCAGGTGCGGAATCCGCAGCGGAGGTCGTCTGCGCTCCGTCCGTCTTCTCGTACTGGTCGAAGAACGGCCACCACGACTTGTCCACAGAGTTCTTGTCTGACTTGTACTGTTCGTACAGTTCCTCAACCAACCACTCGTTCGATCCGAAGTCGTCGACGGTGCGGTTCGGAGTATTGACGGACACGGCGCTGATCGCCTACTTCCTGTTCAAGAATAGCTGCAATACGACACATACCAGCCTAACGCGATGTGCTCCGCTATGTGCACATGGGGGACAATAGTGTCATGCGTTTCATTTCACACCAACCGGATCACGACCTCACGTATTCCGACGTCTTCCTTGTCCCCAATTCCTCGGCGCTGACCTCGCGCTTCGACGTCGACCTCACGACGACGGACCCCACCGCCTCGCCGACGCCGATCGTCGCGGCGAACATGACGGCCGTCTCGGGCCGCCGGATGGCGGAGACGATGGCCCGCCGCGGCGGGCTGGCCGTCCTGCCCCAGGACATCCCGCTCACCGCCGCGGAGGACACGATCGGCTGGGTCAAGAGCCGCGACCGCGTCTTCGAATCCGCGCTGCGCTTCTCCGCAGGCGACACCGTGCTCTCCGCCCTCCACGTCCTCGGCAAGCGCTCCCACGGATTCGGCGTCGTCGTCGACGAGGCGGGTCGGCTCGAGGGCATCATCGCCGCCGACGATCTGCGCGGCGTCGACCGCTTCGCCTCGGTCGGCGAACTCATGCAGACCTCGCCGCAGGTCATCCGCGCCTCCGAGGTCGACTGGGAGGACCCGGAGGCCCTGGCCGCCCTGTTCGAGACGATGAACGAAGCGCGCACCGACTACGCCGCGGTCGTCGACGACGACGGCGTCCTCCTCGGCGCGCTCACCCCGAAGTCGCTGCTGCGCTCCTCCATCTACACCCCCAACCTCGACGCCGAGGGTCGCCTGAAGATCGCCGCGGCGATCGGCGTCAACGGCAACGCCGTCGAACGGGCCCGAGCGCTCGTGGCCGCCGGGGCCGATGCGCTCGTCATCGACACCGCCCACGGTCACCAGGCGAAGATGCTCGACGTGCTCACCGCGGTCGCGGCGGCCGACCTTGGCGTGCCCATCGTCGCCGGCAACGTCGTCACCGCCGACGGGGTCCGCGACCTCGTCGCCGCCGGCGCAGACATCGTCAAGGTCGGGGTCGGTCCCGGGGCGATGTGCACGACGCGGATGATGACGGCCGTGGGCCGTCCCCAGTTCTCCGCGGTGGCCGAATGCGCTGAGGCGGCCGCCGAACTCGGCGCCCACGTGTGGGCCGACGGGGGAGTCCGCTACCCCCGCGACGTCGCCCTGGCGCTGGCCGCCGGTGCCTCCCAGGTGATGATCGGCTCATGGTTCGCCGGCACCCACGAATCCCCGGGCGACCTCCTCGTCGACGGTGAGGGACGGAAGTACAAGGAGAGCTTCGGCATGGCCTCGGCGCGCGCCGTGGCCAATCGCACCCGCACGGAGTCGGCGTTCTCCCGTGCCCGCAAGGGCCTGTTCGAGGAGGGCATCTCCTCGTCGACGATGTACATCGATCCGTCCTCCCCGGGCGTCGAGGACCTCCTCGATGCGATCACCTCCGGTGTGCGCAGCTCATTCACCTATGCCGGTGCCCGCGACCTCGGCGGATTCGCCGAGCTGGCCAGCGTCGGCGTGCAGAGCGCCGCCGGCTACGAAGAGGGTCGACCCGTGAGCGGAAGTTGGTAGGATCGTCCCATGCTCAGTGACAGTCCCTGCCGGCGGGAAGCCGGCGCCCCAGACGATGACCCCCTCCCCGCGAGGCTCATCACGAGAGATCTGACTCTCACCCCGTCCGAGGGGACACGTCACTGATGGAATGGCTGTTCCTCGCCCTGGCCCTCCTCCTGATCTGCGGCACGGGCATCTTCGTCGCAGCCGAATTCTCGCTCCTCACCCTCGACCGGCACACGGCCGATCAGGCCGTCGCCGACGGCGTCGTGGGGGCGAAGACGCTGCGGCAGTCGATGACGCACCTGTCGACGCAGCTGTCCGCGGCCCAGGTCGGGATCACGATCACCACTCTGCTCACCGGCTACCTCATGGAGCCGTCGCTGGGTCGGCTGCTCTCCCCGGTCTTCGAGGCGTGGGGGCTGAGCCCCGGCCTCTCGGAGCCGTTGGCGCTGACGATCGCGCTCATCGTCTCCACCGTGCTGTCGATGATCTTCGGCGAACTCGTGCCGAAGAACCTCGCGATCGCCGTGCCCCTGGCCACCGGCCGGATCGCCGCCCCGATCCAGTACGTCTTCTCCGTCGTCCTCCGCCCGGTCATCGCCGCGCTCAACGGGACGGCGAACAAGATCCTCCTGGCCATGGGCATCGAACCCCAGGAGGAGGGCTCGGTGGGCCGCTCGCCCGACGAGCTCACCTCGCTCGTGCGCCAC
The DNA here is from genome assembly GCF_038429965.1 of Brevibacterium ammoniilyticum. Lineage (NCBI taxonomy): Bacteria > Bacillati > Actinomycetota > Actinomycetes > Micrococcales > Brevibacteriaceae > Brevibacterium > Brevibacterium ammoniilyticum. The sequence goes on along the minus strand of NZ_BAABNP010000014.1, from coordinate 60,668 downwards.
TCCGCCGAGGAGGGCGTCCTCGACGAGCAGACGGCGGGACTGCTCGAGCGCACCCTCTCCTTCTCCGAACGCACCGCCGAGGACGTCATGACCCCGCGCACGCGCATGTCCTCGGTCGTCAAGGACACCACGGCGCGCCAGATCATCGAACAGGCGCGTGAGACCGGCTACTCCCGGTTCCCCGTCGCCGGTGAGGACAAGGACCACATCGTCGGCGTCGTCCACGTCAAACAGGCCTTCGCGGTGCCCGTGGCCAACCGCGACGACGCCTATGCCGGGGGCCTGATGACCGAGGTCACCGAGATCCCCGAGACCCTGCGCCTCGACCCCCTGCTCATGGAGCTGCGCGGCAAGGGCATGCAGATGGCCGTCGTCGTCGACGAGTTCGGCGGCACCGCCGGTGTCGTCACGCTCGAGGACGTCGTCGAGGAGCTCGTCGGCGAGGTCGCCGACGAACACGACCGCATGCGCGTAGCCGCCCGTCCGGCCCGCGACGGCTCGTGGATCGTGCCCGGCCAGCTGCGACCCGACGAGATCCGCACGACGATCGGCCTGAGCATCCCCGAGGACCCCGACTACGAGACGATCGCCGGATTCGTGCTCAAGGAGCTCGGCCGCATCCCCGTCCCCGGCGACGAGGTGCGCACCCCGGATGCGCTCATCCGCGTCGAGCGGATGCACGGGCGCCGGATCGAACGCCTCCGGGTGGTGCTGCGGGCCACCGACCACGCCCTCTACGAACAGGACGGAGGTGCGGCATGAGTGACTGGGTGGGCCTCATCTGGCTCGTCGTCCTGCTGCTGGGCAACTCGTTCTTCGTCGCCGCCGAATTCGCCATCGTCGCCGCGAAACGCTCCCAGGTCGAGCCGCGCGCCGCGGCAGGTTCGGCTGCCGCCCGGACCGCGCTCTACGCGATGGAGCACGTCTCGCTCATGCTCGCGATCTGCCAGCTCGGCATCACCGTGTGCTCGCTGCTGCTCGGCAACGTCTCCGAGCCGGCGATCAAGCATCTGCTCTCCGGTCCGCTCGAGGGCCTCGGCATCCCCGAGAGCCTGTCGACGACGATCTCGTTCATCCTCGCCCTCGGCGTCGTCACCTACCTCCACGTCGTCATCGGGGAGATGGTGCCCAAGAACATCGCCCTGGCGACCTCGGGCCGCGCCGTCATGCTGCTGGCCCCGCCGCTCGTCTTCCTCTCTCGGGTCTTCGGGTTCGTCATCCGCCCGCTCAACGGGCTGGCCAACGCCGTGCTGCGGCTCATCGGCATCGAACCCAGGGACGAGGTCAACGAGGCGTACACGATCGAACAGGTCGAGTCGATCGTCGCCGAATCCAAGCGCGAGGGACTGCTCAGCGACGAGACCGGCCTGCTCAAGGGCGCACTCGAGTTCAGCGACAAGACCGCCGCCGACATCATGGTGCCGATGACCGACCTCGTGACGATCAGCGAGAAGGTGACACCGGACGAACTCGTCACCCTCGTCGGGAAGACCGGGTACTCGCGGTACTTCGTCGTCGACGAGGACGGCTATCCGGAGAGCTACCTCCACATCAAGGACGTCCTCTACACCGATCGCGACACCGAGCCCGTGCCCGCCAAGCGCTTCCGTCCGCTCTTCACCGTCCGTGCCGACGACGAGGTCGAAGAGGCGCTCGCGCAGATGCAGAAGGTCGGCATCCACGTCGCCCGGGTGCTCTCGGACGAGGACGAGGTGCTCGGCGTGCTCTTCCTCGAGGACGTCCTCGAGGAGCTCGTCGGCGAAGTCCAGGACGCGATGCAGCGCGGACGGATGTGAGTTCGGCCACGTCCGGTGACTCGCATCTCCGCGCAACTGTGGCCTGTGTAACGGAATGTTACGAAGAATGGGTGTCCGGGACCTGCCAGGTCTCGTTCCGACACGCATGACGGGCGTATCGACCGAGGTGAGAGCCGAAACGTTGCCGAGACATGACATTCTGTAACAATGCCGTTATAGTGTTGTGACATAAGCTTTTCCTTCGCTCGCGATGACAGCGGGCGTGCCCGACAGTACGGAGTGATATGTCGAGTGAGACCTCGACCGTGGAGGCGCCGATCCGCCGCCGCGATCTACGCAAGCAGCACGCCTCTTCGAGCGTTCCTTCTTCCTCTTCCTCCTTCCAGCCCTCCACGGCGACGCAGTCGCTGTCCCCGCGTCGCGCCGCCATGGCCGCCGAGGCCGCAGCGCAGGCCGGTTCGCCGCGCCGGGCCGCGATGGCCGCCGAGCGCACCTCCGGCTCCGTCGCCGCCTTCGCCGGAAGCCGCGGCTCCGACGGCGCTCTGCTCCGCTCGGTCCGCCGCAAGCGCGTGACCACCGCCTCGGCGCTGGCCACCGTCTCCGTCACCGGTACGGCGATCGCCGCGGTGATGATCGCGGGCAACATGGGCGGACAGGAAGTCAAGGTCGACGAGACCGTCGCCGCCTCGCAGGCCAAGGCGATCAACGCCGAGACCGTCTCCGCGGACATCCCCGCCACCGACGAGAAGACGAGCGTCGAGATCGGCGCCCCGAGCGCGAAGCAGAACAAGGTCGAGGCCGCCTCGCGGGCGATCGAGAAGACGGTTCTGCCCGGCTGCTCCGGGAAGGCGCCGAAGGGTTCGCCCTCGAACGGCGAACTGCCCGAGGAATGGCTGTGCAAGGTCGGCGTCGGCGATCACAAGCTGCGCTCGGACGCCGCTGTCGCCTTCGCGGAGATGAACGCCGCGTTCAAGAAGGACACCGGCAAGGACATCGGCATCACCGACTCGTACCGCGACATGGCCGGCCAGGTCTCCGTGGCCGCCCGCAAGCCCGGCTTCGCCGCCCGCCCGGGCACCTCGAACCACGGCTGGGGGCTCGCCCTCGACCTCGACACCTCGAACTACGACTGGCTCGAAGCCAATGCCGGCAAGTACGGCTGGGAGAACCCGGACTGGGCCAAGGCGAATGCCTATGAGCTCTGGCACTGGGAGTACGTCCCCGGTCGCAAGGACATGAAGGGCTCCTGACCCGTTCGCCCCGTGCTGGCTGCCAGCACGGGGCGTCGTTTTGGGATCGGTGCATCGTCGGTGATAGCATGACATGCGTTGCCCGCGTAGCTCAGTGGATAGAGCGTCTGCCTCCGGAGCAGAAGGTCGTAGGTTCGAATCCTGTCGCGGGCACAGCGATCCGCCCATCTCCATCGCCGAGGTGGGCGGTTCTTCGTTTGCGCCCCCAACCGTTGACGAGGTCACCGATGTCGAACGCGAACACTGGCAAGGACCCGGACGAGGTGGTCCTGCGCGCCCGCGGGCTGCGCAAGAGCTTCGGCCGCGAGGAGACGGCGGTGACCGCCCTCGATGACATCACCGTCGACTTCGACGCGGGCCGCTTCAGTGCCATCATGGGTCCCTCCGGGTCGGGCAAGTCGACGTTCATGCACGTTCTCGCCGGCCTCGACCGGGTCGATTCCGGGCAGATCCTCATGCGCGGCGAGGACATCACCGGGCTCGACGACCGTGAGCTGACCCAGCTGCGCCGCGACCGCGTCGGATTCATCTTCCAGGCCTTCAACCTCGTCCCCACCCTCAACGCCGACCAGAACATCGACCTGCCGGTCTCACTGGCCAGAGGCACCGTCGACGAGGAGTGGAAGGCGGAGATCGTCGAGCGCCTCGGCATCGGCGACAGGCTCAAGCACCGCCCGCACGAACTCTCCGGCGGACAGCAGCAGCGGGTGGCCGTGGCCCGGGCGCTGCTGACGAAACCCGATGTCGTCTTCGCCGACGAACCCACCGGCAACCTCGACTCCCTCTCCGGCGCCGAGGTCCTCGATCTCCTCCACGCCGCCGCCTCGCAGTACGGTCAGACGATCATCATGGTCACCCACGACCCCGTCGCGGCCGCCCACGCCGACCGCGTCGTGCTGCTCAAGGACGGTCGTGTGGGCGGTGAGATCACCGCGCCGACGACGGAGTCCGTCGTCACCGCGCTCAGCGAGCTGAGCGCCCGATGATCGCAGTCGCCCTCGCCCAGATCCGCGTCCACTGGGCGCGGTTCACGGCGATCGGCCTGGGCATCGCGCTGGCCGCCGGCTTCGTCTCGGCCACCCTCATCGTCAACTCCTCGCTCCAGGAGAGCATGCGGGAGGGGATCGGGGCGACATTCGCCCGGGCCGACGTCGTCGTCCTGCCCGCGCCGGGAGCCGCCATCGACCCCGCCGAGGTCGCAGCCCTGACCCGGGAGCTCTCCGGAGTTCCAGGAGTGCGGGCGGTCGAGGTCAGCGCCACCGCGATCGCCTCGGCCCGCGGCAGCGGTGTGCGCGACACCGATTTCGCGGTGACACCCGCCCCGGTGGATCCGCGGCTCGACACCTTCTCCATCACCACCGGCACCCGCCCGATCGGCCCCACCGACCTCGTCCTGTCCGCGGACACGGCCGCGGACCTCGGCCTGCGAGTGGGTGACACTCTGCGGTTCTCCACGGGCACGGCGCGCATCGACACGGATGCCGACTCGCAGCCGATCTACCGCGGTCCGCGGCACTCGGCGACCGACTTCACCGTCGTCGGGCTCGCGGAGATGGGCAACGACCCCCGGTACGTGGGCACGGCCCGGGCGATGACCACCTCGGCGAGCTACCGGGAGCACTTCGCACGGACCGGCGACGTCTCCGCGATCCAGATCGGAACGGCCACGGGCACTGACCCCGCCGAGGTGGGCCAGGGGATCGAGGCAGCACTCGGCGGGACCGCCCTGGCCGAGCGCATGGAGACGATGACCGTCGACGAGGCGGTCGATCGGAAGGTCGCCGAGTTCTCCGAAGGCAGCGACTTCATCGCCTGGATGCTGCTCGGCTGTGCGGGGATCTCCGTCGTCGTCGCCGTCCTCGTCGTTTCGAACACCTTCTCCGTCATCGTCGCCGGGCGTCGGCGGGAGCTCGCACTGCTGCGGTGCATCGGGGCCTCGCGGTCCCAGCTCTACGGCTCCGTCCTCGTCGAGGGCGTCATCGTCGGGGTGGTCGGTTCGATCCTCGGGGTGCTCGCCGGCGTCGGGGTCAGTGCGGTGCTCATCGGCATCGTCGCCGAGGTGTGGCAGCGCGAACTCTCCTACGTGTCCCTGTCCGTGCCGGCGTGGACGCTCATCGCGGGCGTCGTCGTCGGGGTGCTGCTCACCCTCTCGGCGACGATCCGCCCCGCTCGCGCGGCGATCGCCGTGACCCCGCTCGAAGCCCTCCAGCCCTTCGACGTGCCGAGCGCACCGACCTCCGGGTCCCGCGCCCGGCGGCTGCTGGGGTGGGGGAGCATCGGACTCGGGATCGTCGCCGTCGCGCTCTCCCTCATCTTCGCCGCGGCCTCCGGCGTCTGGGTGCTCGTCGGGGCGCTCGGAGGCACCCTCGTCGTCATCGGCCTCGTCCTGTGCTCAGGTGAGATCATCCCGCCGGTGGTCTCGTGGTTCGGCGACCTCGTCGTCAGTCCGTGGGGACTGCCCGGGCAGCTGGCGACGCTGAACACCCTGCGCAACCGCCGGCGCACCGGGTCGACGGCGGCGGCCCTGGTCATCGGGGTCACCCTCGTGTCCACGCTCGTCGTCGGCGGCATGTCGACGAAGGCGACGTTCGGCGCGGGCCTGACCCAGCACTTCCCGGTCGACGTCGCCGTCAACCTCGGCAATGCCGCGGACCAGGACGTCGTCGACCGCATCCGCGGCATCGACGGCGTCGACACGGCGGCTCTGGCCTATCACGCGGCCGTCGTCGACAGCGAGGCGGAGCTCTACATCGTCGACCCGGACTCGCTCAGCGCCCTCCTCGGCGAGTCGGCCCCGACACTCGTGCCGGGACGCGTGACGGTGCCCGAGGACTTCACGGGCGACACGGTGCAGGTGCGTGGACTGACCACGGCCTCGCTGCCGGTCGAGAAGTCCGGGGAGTCGGATCGGGTGTACTTCACCACCGCAGATGTGGGCAACCGGATCGGGGTCTCCGCCGCCTCGACGGCCGTGCTCATCACCCTGCGCCCCGACCAGAGCGTCACCGACGTGCTGCGCATCCGCCAGGACGTCGCCGAGGCGCTCGATGTCACGACCGACGAGGTCATCGGCTCCGCCGTCGACCGCGGGCTCTTCGCGCAGGTCATCGACATCCTCCTCCTCATGGCCGTGGGCGTGCTCCTCATCGCCGTCCTCATCGCGCTCATCGGAGTGTCGAACACCATCAGCCTCTCCGTCATCGAACGCCGGCGGGAGAACTCCCTGCTCCGGGCGCTCGGTCTCAGCCTCACCCAGCTGCGCGCCCTCCTCGCCTTCGAAGCCGTCCTCATCTCCGTCGTCTCGGCGCTCATCGGCCTCGCCCTGGGCGGTGCGCTCGGCATCGTCGGCACCCGACTCATCACCGTCGACTTCTCGAACGCCTTCGTCGTCGACTGGTCCATCCCCGCGTCCCTGGGCATCCTCGCAGTCGCCGTGGTCGCCGGCATCCTCTCCGCCCTCGCCCCCGCCCGGCGCGCGTCTCGGCTCTCTCCCGTCGAAGGGCTCAAGCAGGAGAACTGACCCGGCCGGCGGCCGACTGTGCCGGCAGTGGTAGAAAGGCCCCATGAGAACCGCGATCATCCTCACAGGAATCGTCGTCGCGGCATTCAACCTCCGTCCCGGGGTCACCGGGCTCTCCCCGCTGCTCGAAGCGATGGGGGAGGAGATCCGCCTCGGCGGGGGATTCCTCGCCGTCATCGGCATGCTGCCGCCGCTGCTGTTCGGACTCTGCGGCTTCGCCGCCCCACGGCTGATCGCCCGCTTCTCCGCGGTGACGATCACGCTCACGGCGACCGCGATGATCGCGGTGGGTCTCGGCGTCCGCGCGCTCGTGTCCGACCCGTCCGCGTTCCTGCTGCTCAGCGTGCTTGCGCTGGCCGGCATGGGGATCGGCAACGTCGTCCTGCCCCCGATCGTCAAAGCCTACTTCCCCGACCGGGTCGCCTCCGTCTCGACCCTCCACGTCGGCCTCCTCCAACTCGGCACCTTCGTCCCGCCGCTCGTCGCGGTGCCGCTGGCGAACGCGCTGAGCTGGCGGGGTTCCCTGCTCGTGTGGGCCGGCACCGCCGTCGTCGCCGTGGCCGTGTGGATCGTCATCACAGTCCTTCGCCCCGCGCCCCGGACGACGGTGAGCGCCACCGCGGTCGGGGGCCGGGAGCTCAGGCGACTGCTCTCGACGCCGCGGGCCTGGGCGCTCATGACGATGACGGGCATGACCTCGTTCAACAACTTCATCCTCTTCACGTGGCTGCCGCCGCTGCTCACCCGCGCCGGATTCGACTCGGCCTTCGCCGGGGCGATGCTCGCCCTGGTCACCGCGATCCCGCTCGTGCTCGGCTTCGTCCTGCCCGCCCTGGCCGTCCGGCTGCGCTCGGCGGCGTCGATCGTCATCGCCTTCTGCCTCAGCCTCGCCGCCGGCTACCTCGGCCTCTGGCTCGCCCCGCAGGCGGCCCCTGTGCTCTGGACCGTGCTCCTGGGCATCGGGATCTCGACGTTCCCGCTCGCCCTGACGCTGATCACCCTGCGCTCGCGCGGCCCCGAGGCCTCGGCGGCCCTCTCGGGCTTCGTCCAGGGTGGGGGCTACCTGCTCGCCGCGACCGGTCCGCTCCTCTTCGGCCTCCTCGTCGACAGCGGCCCGGGCCTGGGTGCCGCATTCGCCCTCGTGCTCGCCTCCGTCGTGGTCAAACTCGCCGTCACCGTGCCGGCGACCCGACCCGGCCACATCTGAGGCGGCCCCCGGGCGCAGGAGCGTCGTCCGCGGACGATTCGGTGCCCGAGACGCCCGCCGAGTACGCTGGTCGCGTGACCCCGGAACAGCTGCGCACCGTCCTCGCCGAGGCGGTGGCCCAGACCACCCGGTGCGCGCAGCAGCCCGAGGGCGCGGTGCTCCGGCGCGCCGATGCGCGCACCCCCGGCCACTGGCATTCGACCATCGCGCTGCGTGCGGCCGCACAGTCCGGCGGCGACCCCCGCGAGGTGGCCGATCGCATCGCCGAGGCGGTGCGCACCCACCCCGACATCGCGGCCGTGACCGTGACGGGCCCCGGGTTCCTCGGCATCGAGGTCCGTGCGGCGGCCCTCATCGCCGCGGTCACCGCGCTCATCGCCGAACCCGAACCGGGCAGCGGCCCTGAACCGAGCAGCGGCCCTGGACGGAGCGCTGCCCCTGAACCGGGCGGTGTCCCTGAGCTGAACGGAGCCGAAAGTGTGCCGGCGGTGAGGACGTCGAACGAAGGGGCGTCGACCGTGTGGGGGGTCGACGCTCAGCTCGTCCGCCGGGCCGTCGACGCCAATCCGGCCTACCTGCTCATGCGCACACACGCGCACACCCGCAGGCTCCACCGTCGCGCCGTGGCCGCAGGCCTGCCCGCGGCTGCGCCGGATGCGGCCGCCGAGCAGCTCGACGCCGTCGACCGCAGCCTCCTCGTGCACATCATCGACACCCCCGCGACCGCGGACCGCGCGGTCACCGCAGGCGACCTGCGCCCTCTCGTTCTCGCCCTCGACGAGCTCTCCCGCGCCTACCTCGCGTGGACGGGCGACCACGAGATCGTGCCCACGATCGACCACGACATCACCGGCCTCCACGCCGCGCGCCTGCGCCTCGTGGACGGCGTGACCACGGTCCTCGCCCGAGGACTGCGACTGCTGGGCGCCCCCGCCCCGGAGAGGATGTAGATGCCCGCGCACATCGCAGGACCCCTGCACGCGACCCCGGCACCCGTGTGGCTGCCCTATCCTGACGACGTCAACGCCGTCATGCCCAGCCTGTGGTCGGACAACGTGACCAAGGACGAGTCCGGGGTGCTCACGGTGGCCGGTCATCCGGTGACCGATCTCGCCGAGCGGTACGGCACTCCGACCTTCGTCTTCGACGTCGACGACTTCGTCTCCCGGGCGCAGCTCTACCGGCAGGCTTACACGGCCGCGTTCGCGCCCGACAGCGGTCTCGCCGGCATCGACGTGTTCTACGCCGGCAAGGCCTTCCTCTGCACCGCCGTGGCCCGCTGGGTGCACGAAGCCGGCCTCGGACTCGACACGTGCTCGCTGGGGGAGATGATGATCGCGCGTGCCGCCGGGGTTCCCGGGGACCGGGTCGGCCTGCACGGGAACAACAAGTCCGTCGCCGAACTCGAGTACGCCCTCGACTACGAAGTGGGTCGCATCATCGTCGACAGCCTCGACGAGATCGATCGGCTCGAGACCGTGGCCGCGGCCAAGGGACTCATCGCCCCCGTCATGCTCCGCGTCACGGTCGGCGTCGAAGCCCACACCCACGACTTCATCGCCACCGCACATGAGGACCAGAAGTTCGGTCTCTCGGTCTCCGCGGGCAAGGCCGCCGAGGCCGCCGCCCGCGTCATCGATTCCGCCCACCTGCGCCTCGACGGCCTCCACTCGCACATCGGCTCGCAGATCTTCGACATCTCCGGCTTCCAGGTCGCCGCCGCCCGCGTGCTGGCCCTGCGGGCCGAGATCATGGCCGAGCACGGCGTCGACGTCCCCGAGGTCGACCTCGGCGGAGGCTTCGGCATCCGCTACACCTCCCAGGACACCCCGATCCCCGTCGCCGAGATGGCTGCCGAACTCGCGTCGGTCGTGGCCAAGGAGTGCCGGGGACTGGGCACTCACGTCCCCCGGATATCGATCGAACCCGGGCGCGCGATCGTCTCGCCCGCGGTGTTCACCCTCTACCGGGTCGGGACCGTCAAGGAGGTCGTCACCGATGAGGGCGTGCGCACCTACGTCGCCGTCGACGGCGGGATGAGCGACAACATTCGGACAGCTCTCTACGACGCGGACTATTCGTGTACCTTGGCCAATCGGAACTCGCCAGCCGCACCCGTCGTCGTCCGCGTCGTCGGAATGCACTGCGAGTCCGGTGACATCGTCGTCCGTGACGAGTACATGGGCGCTGACGTCGCACCCGGCGACCTCGTCGCCGTTCCCGGCACCGGCGCGTACTGCCGGGCCCTGTCGAGCAATTACAATCATGTCACTCGGCCGGGGGTTCTCGCCGTGACCCGGGATAGGGTGGACTGGATCGTCACCCCGGAGACGTATGCGCAGCTCTTCGCCAGCGACCCGGGAATGGCGGACCCGACCACCGCCCAGTGAGCACCACTGAGCGCCAACTATTGAGACGAGAGAGTGAGCCATGCAGCCTTTGAAAGTCGCCATGCTCGGATGCGGAGTCGTCGGCTCGGAAGTCGCGGCTCGCCTGCAGTCGCGGGCTGAGGCGCTCGAGGAGCGCATCGGCGCTCCTCTGGAGCTCACCGCCGTCGTCGTCCGCGACGCGACGAAGGAGCGTCCGGGCATCGACGCGAACCTGCTCACCACCGACGCCGAGGCGGCCATCGCGGGAGCGGACATCGTCATCGAGCTCATGGGCGGGATCGAGCCCGCGAAGTCGCTCATCACCAGCGCCCTTGCCCAGGGCTCCTCGGTCGTGACCGCGAACAAGGCGCTGCTCGCCGCGGCCTACGGCGAGCTCATGGCCGCCGCCGACGAGACCGAGGTTCGGCTCGAGCACGAAGCCGCGGTGGCCGGGGCGATCCCGATCATCCGCCCCGTCGGCGACTCGCTCGCCGGTGACCGGATCGACCGGATCATGGGCATCGTCAACGGGACGACGAACTACATCCTCGACCAGATGGACTCCCAGGGCTGGGACTTCGCCGACGCCCTGTCCTCGGCGCAGGAGCTCGGCTACGCCGAAGCCGATCCGACCGCGGACATCGGCGGCCACGACGCCGCCGCGAAGGCCGCGATCCTCTCCTCCCTGGCCTTCCACGCACCCGTGACGATCGACGACGTCCATGTCGAGGGGATCACCGGCATCACCGCGGAGATGGTCGAGACCGCGAAGGACCAGGGCTTCGTCATCAAACTCCTCGCCGTGTGCGAACGCGTCGAGGACTCACCCGCAGGACCCGGGCTCTCCGCCCGCGTCTACCCGGCCCTGCTCCCGCGCACCCACCCCCTGGCCTCCGTCCACGGCGCGTTCAACGCCGTGTTCATCGAAGCCGAGGCCGCGGGCTCGCTGATGTTCTACGGCCAGGGAGCCGGGGGAGCCCCGACCGCCTCGGCGGTGCTCGGCGACGTCGTCTCCGTGGCCAGGCGCAGGGTGCTCGGCGGACGCGGACAGTACGAGCGCCCCCTGCACCCCGAGACGACGCTGCTGCCGATCTCGGCGATCACCACCCGCTATCACATCACCCTCGACGTCGTCGACCGACCCGGCGTGCTCGCCGCGGTCTCCGAGGTCTTCGCCGACGAAGGTGCGTCGATCGAACTCATGCGCCAGACCATCGGCGAGGTCGACGACGACGGCGTGCAGCACGCGAAGCTCGTGCTCGCCACCCATGAGAACACCGACGCCGCGCTCTCCCGCACGGTCGACCGCCTCGGCGACCTCGACGTGGTGCGCGCGGTGGCCTCCGTCATCCGGGCGGAGGGACAGTGACAGAGACGAAGGACGCAACCCCTGTGACGACACCCCAGTACCCCCGCCACCAGTGGCAGGGCGTCATCGACGAATACCGCAGCCTGCTCGACATCGCAGCCGACATCCCCGCAGTCACCCTCGGCGAGGGCGGGACCCCGCTCATCCGCGCGGAGAAGCTCAGCGAACTCACCGGCGCGCAGGTGTGGGTGAAGTACGAAGGCCTCAACCCGACCGGCTCGTTCAAGGACCGCGGGATGACGATGGCGATCACCAAGGCCAAGGCCCACGGGGCCAAGGCCGTGATCTGCGCATCGACCGGCAACACCTCGGCCTCGGCCGCCGCCTTCGCGACGAAGGCCGACCTCACGTGCGCCGTCCTCGTGCCCGCGGGCAAGATCTCGCCGGGGAAGATGAGCCAGGCCGTCGCCCACGGTGCGACCCTGCTCGAGGTCGACGGGAACTTCGACGACTGCCTCACGCTGTGCCGCAAGCTTTCCGAGTCCTACCCCGTCCACCTCGTCAACTCGGTCAACCCCGACCGCATCGAAGGACAGAAGACGGCCTCGTTCGAAGTCGTCGACGTCCTCGGCGACGCCCCCGACATCCATGTCCTGCCGGTCGGCAACGCCGGCAACATCACCGCGTACTGGAAGGGCTACAACCAGTACCAGGGCATCGGGGTCTCGACGAAGCTGCCGCAGATGTGGGGCTTCCAGGCCGCCGGCGCCGCCCCGCTCGTCCTCGGCCACCCCGTGACCGAACCGGACACGATCGCCACCGCCATCCGCATCGGCAACCCCGCGAGCTGGGACCGGGCGATCGAGGCCCGCGACGCCTCGGGCGGACTCATCGACTCCGTCACCGATGAGCAGATCCTCGCCGCGCACAAGGTGCTCTCCCGCCAGGAGGGGATCTTCGTCGAACCCGGTTCGGCCGCCTCGGTGGCGGGACTGCTCAAGATGGCCGAGGCGGGCCGAGTGCCCGCCGGCGCCGTCATCGCCGTCACCGTCACCGGCCACGGTCTCAAGGACCCGTCGTGGGCGCTGCACACCGAGGACGGGTCGGCGATCGAACCGGTGCGCGTGCCCGTCGACGCCGTTTCCGCCGCCCGGGCGCTCGGGCTCGAGGGCTGATGATCCGCTCTCTGCGCATCGAGGTGCCTGCCACCTCGGCGAACATCGGCCCCGGCTACGATTCGTTCGGCCTCGCCCTCGGCCTGGTCGACTCGCTGACGCTCACCGTCCACGACGCCCCCGTCGACACGGAGACCGTGGTCACGGTGCAGGGGGAGAGCGCCGACGAGCTGCCGCGAGATCGCTCCCACCTCATCGTCCGCGTGCTCGGGGAAGTGCTCGCCGAGCTCAGCCCGGAGACCCACCGGAGGTTCATCGACCGGATCACGCTGGAGAGCGTCAACCGGATCCCGCACTCGCGCGGACTCGGCTCCTCGGCGGCCGCCGTCGTCGCCGGCATCGCGCTGGCCGGGGCGCTCTCCGAGGCGGCCGGCGGTCCGCGTCTCTCCCGGGCCGAGATCCTCGAACGCGCCGCCGTCATCGAAGGCCATCCCGACAATGCGGCGCCCGCGGTCGTCGGGGGCCTGACGATCTCACTGTCGGATCCGGCCCGGGCGTGGACCGTTCCCGTGCGCACGATCGGGGAGGTCACCGTGCTCGTGCCCGAGGTGCGCCTGGACACGAAGACCGCGCGCGGGGCGATCCCGCAGGACATCGCGCATGCGGTCGCGGCAGGCAACTCCGCACGCACCGGCCTGCTCGTCCACGCGCTCACCACCGACCCGTCCGCACTGCTCGAAGCCACCGTCGACGAGCTCCACCAGGAGTTCCGTCGGGCGGCGTATCCGGAATCGATGGACCTCGTCGACTCGCTGCGCGCCCGGGGCATCCCCGCGGTGATCTCGGGTGCCGGTCCCACCGTGCTCGCCCTGACCGATTCGGTCCCCGCCGAGGCGGTCCCCGCAGGCGTCCGCGCCCTGACGGTCCCGATCGCGGAGGGCGGCTTTCGGCTGAGCGCGGAAGTCTGAGCTCGGATTCGCAAGATCGGCTCGCTGAGGGTAAACTGAACATCGTTCCTCCGATGAACGGACTCCGGGGCAGTCGCTCCGAACTCCACATCAATTCTTCTGGAACATCTCCTGTTCCGTCTTGAGCAGGATGACTTTCACAATGCACCGTCAAGGGTGTTTCCGTCGCCGTGGGACTACGGCTCTTGCCGCACGGCCGAATGAGGGAGAAGGACCTTCGTGTCTGAAACCACAACCCCGGATTCCACACCGCGCACCGGCAGTCTGACCGCTCTGCGCCTTCCCCAGCTGCAGGAGATGGCAGCGGGAATGGGAATCAAAGGATACCGTCGACTTCGCAAGGGCGAACTCATCGACGCCATCAACTCCGCCGGTGCCTCGAGCGCGCCGGCCACCACCGACTCGGCTTCTGCCGAGACCAGCGAGGCAGGGCGCGGACGTCGTCCGGCCCGCCGCAGCGCCGCCGATGCCGCCCGCGGCGAGTCCGCCACCACGCAGGCAACCGAGACGGCCGAGGCCAAGTCCGCAGAGGCTCCGTCGGCGGAGTCGTCGTCTGCCGATGCCCAGCCCTCTGAGGGGAACGCCTCCGAGGGCGAGGGTCAGGACCGTCAGCGCAGCCGCCGCAGCCGTTCGCGTTCGCGCGGCGGTGACGCCCAGCCCGAGGCCGATGCCCAGCCCGAGTCCCGCGAGGAGACCGGCCGGCGGAACCGTCGCGAGGACGACCGCAAGGGCGAGGATCGTCGCGACAACGATCGTCGCGACAACGACCGCAAGGGCGAGCGTCGCAATCGCCAGGGCGAAGGCGACGACCGCGGCGACGACCGCGGAGGCCGGACCAACGATCGCCGTGACAACGACCGCCGCGACAACGACCGCCGCAACCGCAACGACGACGACCGTCGCAACCGCGGCAACGACGACGACGAGCGCGGCGGACGCCGCGGCCGCGGACGGGACCGCAAGCGTCGTGGACGCGGCGGAGACGAGCCGGAGATCCGCAGCGACGACGTGCTCATCCCCGTCGGCGGCATCCTCGACGTCCACGACAACTACGCGTTCCTCCGCACCTCGGGCTACCTGCCCGGTCCCAACGACGTCTACGTCTCGGCCTCGATGGTGCGCAAGAACGGCCTGCGCAAGGGCGACGCCGTCGCCGGTGCCATCCGCCAGCCGCGCGAGAACGACCGCGGCGGCAAGCGCGAGAAGTTCGACGCCCTCGTCCGCCTCGACTCGGTCAACGGCCTGAGCGTCGACGATGCGAAGAACCGCGTCGAGTTCTCCAAGCTCACCCCGCTCTACCCGCAGGAGCGCCTGCGCCTCGAGACGACCTCGAAGCTGCAGTCGACCCGCCTCATCGACCTCGTCACCCCCATCGGCAAGGGTCAGCGCGGCCTCATCGTCGCCCCGCCCAAGGCCGGCAAGACGACGATCATGCAGCAGGTCGCGAACGCGATCACGGAGAACAATCCCGAAGTCCACCTCATGGTCGTCCTCGTCGACGAACGCCCCGAAGAGGTCACGGACATGCAGCGCGCGGTCAAGGGCGAGGTCATCGCCTCGACCTTCGACCGTCCCGCCGACGACCACACGACGATCGCCGAACTCGCGATCGAGAGGGCCAAGCGCCTCGTCGAGATGGGCTCGGACGTCGTCGTCCTCCTCGACAACATCACCCGCCTGGGCCGCGCGTACAACATCGCGCAGCCGGCCTCGGGCCGCATCCTCTCCGGCGGTGTCGACGCGAACGCGCTCTACCCGCCGAAGAAGTTCTTCGGTGCCGCCCGCAACATCGAGGGCGGCGGCTCCCTGACGATCCTCGCCACCGCGCTCGTCGAGACGGGCTCGAAGATGGACGAGGTCATCTTCGAGGAGTTCAAGGGCACCGGCAACATGGAGCTGCGCCTGTCCCGTCAGCTCGCGGACAAGCGCATCTTCCCGGCCGTCGACGTCAACGCCTCGTCGACGCGTCGTGAGGAGATGCTCATGACGCCGGAGGAGACCAAGGTGATGTGGCGTCTGCGCCGCCTCCTCTCGGGTCTCGAGCAGCAGCAGGCCGTCGAACTCCTCATGTCCAAGCTCAAGGAGACCGGTTCGAACGCCGAGTTCCTCATGCAGGTGCAGAAGACGACGCCGCTGCCGAAGTCCGCGACCGACGACCACTGAGATGAGTGACAGCCTCAGGGCCAGTGTGAGCATGCTCCTCGACGAGCATGCGAGGCTGTCCGAGGAGCTCTCCGACCCGGCCGTGCACGCTGATGCCGGCCGGGCGCGGAAGCTCACCCGCCGCTACTCCGAACTCGACCGGATCGCGGTGGCCGCGAAGCGCGTCGACGAACTCGCCGCGGATCTGCTCACCGCCGAGGAGCTGAGCACCGAGGATCCGGAGCTCGCCGAGGAGGCGCAGCGTCTGCGCGCCGAGCAGGACGAGGCCGAGGCCGAGCTGCGCGACCTCCTCGTGCCCCGCGACCCCGACGATGCCCGCGATGCGATCGTCGAGATCAAGGCCGGTGAGGGCGGTGACGAGTCGGCGCTCTTCGCTGGTGACCTCCTGCGCATGTACCAGCGCTGGATCGACTCCCACGGCTGGTCCTCCCAGATCCTCACCGCCACGCACTCCGACCTCGGCGGCTACAAGGACGTCAGCTTCGCCGTCAAGGCCGGCGACGACGGCGCCTACGGGTGGCTGAAGTTCGAAGGCGGCGTCCACCGCGTCCAGCGCGTCCCGGTCACCGAATCCCAGGGCCGTATCCACACCTCGGCGGCCGGGGTCCTCGTCTTCCCCGAGGTCGACGAACCCGAAGAGGTCCGCCTCGACGAGAGCGACCTGCGCATCGACGTCTACCGGTCCTCGGGTCCGGGCGGTCAGTCGGTGAACACGACGGACTCGGCCGTGCGCATCACGCACCTGCCCACCGGGATCACCGCGAGCTGCCAGAACGAGAAGTCCCAGCTGCAGAACAAGGAAGCGGCCCTGCGCATGCTCCGCGCCCGGATCCTGGCCAAACAGGCCGAGGAGGCCGCCGCCGAGGCCGCCGACATCCGCCGCTCCCAGGTGCGCACCGTCGACCGCTCCGAACGCATCCGGACCTACAACTTCCCGGAGAACCGGATCACCGATCACCGCACCGGGTTCAAGGCCTACAATCTCGACCAGGTGCTCGCCGGCGATCTCGACCCCGTCGTCGGTTCGAACCGGGACGCCGACCGGGCCGCCCGCCTCGATGCACTGGGGGACTGAGCTGGATATTCAGCCCCGCACGGACGTGCCCACGCTGCTGCGCGCCGGTGCCCGTGTGCTCGCCGAGGCGGACGTGCCTTCGCCCGATGCCGACGTCGCGGCCCTGCTCGCGCATGCGTGGGGCATCGATTCCGCGACGCTGTCCCGCAGGCGTCTCTTCGCCGAGGCGGTGCCTGCCGCCGTCGCCGCCCGCTTCGCCCATCTCATCGACGAGCGCGCCCGCCGCATCCCGCTTCAGCATCTCACCGGCATCGCCCACTTCCGTCGCATCGAACTGCGCGTCGGACCCGGGGTCTTCGTTCCCAGGCCGGAGACCGAGCTGCTCGTCGGGGAGGTGCTCGACCACCTCGGCGGTCCGGGCATCCCGGGCACCCCGCTCATCGTCGATCTGTGCTCCGGGTCGGGGGCGATCGCCCTGTCCATCGGTCTCGAGCACCCCGGTGCCCGCGTCATCGGCGTCGAACGGGAGGAGGCCGCGCTGGCATGGTCACGGGCGAACCTCGAGCCCCTCGACCTGGGATCCTCGCACGTCGAACTCGTCTCCGGGGATGCGACGACGGTCGCCGTCGACCGGCCCGAGCTCATCGGCACGGTCGACGTCGTCGTGAGCAATCCGCCCTACGTCCCCGACGCCGCCGTGCCCAGGGACCCCGAGGTCCGCGACCACGACCCCGCCGCCGCCCTCTACGGCGGGACCACGGGTCTCGAGGTGCCCGCCCTCATCGCCGTCCAAGCGGCTCAGCTCCTGCGCCCCGGCGGACTCTTCGCCATGGAGCACGCCGAGGATCAGGGGGAGGGCGTGCGCGAGATGCTCGCGCGCACGCCCGGCCTGAGCGATGCGGCCACGTTCCCGGACTACACTGGACGCGAGCGCTACACCGTGGCCCGCCGACAGGCCCGCCCAGCGCGTGAGACCAGATGAGAAACGGAGAATCAGTGTCCCGTCGATTCGACGTCAGCCAAGCCGACATCCGCGACCTCGTCCTCGACGAGTGCGCACGCGTCATCGAGGCGGGGAACCTGCTCGTCATCCCCACCGACACGGTCTACGGGATCGCCGCGGACGCCTTCAGCGCCTCCGCCGTGACCGCGCTGCTCAAGGCGAAGGGACGCGGACGCGAGATGCCCCCACCGGTGCTCGTGCCGCGTGCGGACACCGTCTTCGGCCTCGTCGACGGCGTCGATGAGACGATCCTCACCCTCACTGCCCGGTTCTGGCCGGGCCCGTTGACGATCATCGCGGCAGCCCAGCCCTCCCTCGACTGGGACCTGGGCGAGACCCACGGCACGGTGGCCGTGCGCATGCCCGACGACGATGACGCCCTGGCTCTGCTGACTCGGACCGGACCGCTCGCCGTCTCGAGTGCGAACATCTCCGGGAAGCCGGCGGCCACCTCGGCGGACGAGGCCCAGGACATGCTCGGATCCGACGTCGAGATCTACCTCGACGGGGGAGAACGCACCGCGGGGACCGCGTCGACGATCATCGACCTCTCCGGTGACACCCCGCGCATCGTGCGGCAGGGGCCGATCACCGCCGAGGAACTGCGCGAGATCGTCCCCGACCTCCTCGACCTGGACGGCTGAGTGCGCGCCTACCTCTTCATCCTCGTCGTCTCCGCTCTGGTGGCGTACCTGCTCACGCCCATGGTCAGGCGGGTCGCCGAACGCGGACTGATCTTCTCGCCCCTGCGCGAGCGCGACGTCCACTCCGTGCCCACGCCGAGGCTGGGGGGAGTCGCGATGTTCGGCGCGGTCGTCGTCGGCCTCGTCTTCGCCTCCCAGACCCCGTTCCTCGCCCGGATCTTCGTCGATATGGGCCCGATCATCGGCATCGCGGGGGCCGCGGGACTGCTGTGCATCCTCGGCGTCATCGACGACATCTGGGACCTCCACTGGATCACGAAGCTCGCCGGTCAGGCGCTGGCGGCCGGCTTCATGGCGATCAACGGCGTCGCCCTGCTCTCGATCCCCTTCGGCGGGGTGATCATCGGCTCCCCGCGGATGTCGATCATCATCACCATCCTCGTCGTCCTCGTGACGATCAACGCCGTGAACTTCGTCGACGGCCTCGACGGACTCGCCGCCGGGGTCGTCGCGATCGGCGGCAGCGCGTTCTTCATCTACTCGTACTGGCTGGCCACCGACGCCTCACCGGACTCGTATGCGAACCTCGCCTCGCTCATCATCGCGATCCTCGTCGGGGCATGCCTCGGCTTCCTGCCGCATAACTTCAATCCGGCCCGCATCTTCATGGGTGACTCCGGTTCGATGCTCATCGGCCTCCTGCTCGCCGCCTCGACGATCCGGGTGACCGGTCAGGTCGACCCCGCGCTCATCGGTCAGGAGCGGGTGTTCGCGACCTACCTGCCGATCATCCTCCCCATCGCCGTGATGTTCCTGCCGCTGCTCGACCTCGGTCTCGCCGTGGTCCGGCGGCTCATGGCCGGGCAGTCGCCGTTCTCCGCCGACGCCAAGCACCTCCACCACCGGATGCTGCGGCTCGGGCACTCGCACGCCCGCGCGGTGCTCATCCTCTACACGTGGACCGCGCTCATCGCCTTCGGCTCGGTCATGCTCCTGCTCATGCCCCCGCTGCTCGTCATCACCATCATCGGCGCACTCTTCGCAGTCACCCTCGTCTTTACGTTCTACCCGCTGCGGATCCGCCGCCATGCCCGAGAGGAGATCTCGTGACCGATCGCCAGCCCGAAGAGACCGCCGTCCAGGCCGCCTGGACCCGCGTGTGGAGGACGATGCTCATCCGCGGGGCGATCCTCGTCGCCGTCGTCGCCCTCGGCGGCATGGGCGTCGGCTGGCTCGTCTCCGGGTCCCGCGGGCTGGCCGGGGGAGCCGTCGGCGGGGGACTGGCAGCGGTGTTCATCGTCGTCACCCTCGTCATCATGTACTTCGGCCGCAATCTGGGGCTGACCGCGATCGCCGGCTTCCTCGGCATGGGCTTCCTGTTCAAGGCGTTCGTCTTCATGATCGTCATCTGGCGGCTCAAGGACGCCGCCTGGCTCGACGGCACGGTCGCCTTCGTCACCATCGTCGTCGCCGTCATCGGATCCTCACTCGTCGAGGCGCTCACCGTCGTCAAGGGCCGCGTGCCCTATGTCGATCCCGAGGCCGGGCAGAGCCGCTGAGACGCAGCGCGGTGCGAACCGCTGATCCGTCCGCATAGCGAACACAGGCTTCGCTCAGCGAGGGCGCATGGATTTGTCGGCGCTCTCTACCGTTGGTAGAGTAGTTCCGGTGCTGGAGCCGTGTCGCTCCATGTCGCTCCTGATCTGTTCGCCGCGCACTCATCGCGCGGTGCGAAGGCCAGGCCATCTAGGGCCAATGACCATGGGAGAGAAACGAAAACGTGGGTAAACTCAACGCCGCGCAGACAATGATCCAAGCCGCTGAAGGCGGATTCGAAGCCCCGTCGATGGCGGAGTTCTTTCCCTCACCGTTCGCGTTCGTCGGCACGCCGTTCGAGATGAACCGCGTGATGCTCATCCGCATCCTCGCCACTCTCGCCGTCGTCATCCTCCTGGCCGTGTGGGCCAAGCGCATGAAGCTCATCCCCACCCGCTTCCAGTCGGCGATGGAGATCGCCATGGAGTTCGTCACCGTCGGCATCGCCGAGGACACGATGGGCAAGGAGAAGGCGAAGAAGTTCATGCCGCTCATCGTGGCGATCTTCTTCGGCGTCCTGTTCTGGAACGTCACGAAGCTCATCCCGTTCCTCAACATGCCGGCCTCAGGCGTCATCGGACTGCCGATCGTGCTCACCGCGGTCGTCTACATCACCTACCACTGGGCGGGCATCGCCGAGAAGGGCCTCGGCGGCTACCTCAAGGATGCGCTCATCCTCCCCGGCGTGCCGTGGCCGATGCACTTCCTCCTCATCCCGATCGAGTTCATCACGAAGTTCGTCACGCAGCCGTTCACGCTCGCAATCCGACTCTTCGCGAACATGATGGTCGGCCACCTCCTCCTCGTCCTCTGCTTCTCCGCGACGAGCTTCTTCCTCTTCGACGCCTCCAACGGCTTCCAGTTCTTCGCGATCCTTACCTTCGCCGGCGGATTCTTCGTCTTCCTCCTCGAGATGCTGGTCGTCGTCCTCCAGGCCTACATCTTCGCCCTGCTCTCGTGCGTGTACATCAACGCCGCCATCTCGGAAGACCACTGAGTCGACCGTCTAAGTCTGTAACCCAGGTGTTACAAGGTCGGGCCAACCCCCCGACCGCCATATGAAAGGAAAAGCATCCTATGGATATGCTCGCTGAAGTCAACGGCAGTATCGCCACCGTCGGATACGGCCTCGCCGCCATCGGCCCCGGCATCGGTGTCGGAATCGTCATCGGCAAGACCATCGAAGGAACCGCTCGTCAGCCCGAGATGGCCGGCGCACTCCGCGGAAACATGTTCCTCGGTATCGCTCTGATCGAGGCCCTGGCCCTCATCGGCATCGCGACCCCGTTCTTCCTGCCCGGCGCCTGATTAGAGGACTAAACGATGACTCCGGTACAAATCGTTGCAGCGTCTGAGAACCCGCTTCTCCCAGCGCTGTATGACATCGTCTGGAGTGCCGTCTGTCTGCTGATCGTCTTCCTGGTTGTCTGGAAGTACGTCCTCCCCGCCTTCAACAAGACACTCGACGAGCGCGCACAGCGCATCCAGGGTGGCATCGAGAAGGCTGAGAAGGTGCAGGCCGTAGCCGATCAGGCTCTGGCCGAATATCAGAAGCAGCTCGCCGACGGTCGTGCGGAAGCCGCACGACTGCGCGCCGAGGCTCAGGAAGAGG
This sequence comes from Brevibacterium ammoniilyticum, assembly GCF_038429965.1. Taxonomy (NCBI): domain Bacteria; kingdom Bacillati; phylum Actinomycetota; class Actinomycetes; order Micrococcales; family Brevibacteriaceae; genus Brevibacterium; species Brevibacterium ammoniilyticum. The sequence goes on along the minus strand of NZ_BAABNP010000014.1, from coordinate 39,140 downwards.
GCGCCCAGATCATCGCCGAGATGAAGGCACAGGCTCACACCGAGGCTGATCGCATCATCGCGCAGGCACAGACCCAGATCGACGCGGAACGCCAGTCCGCCATGGTGCAGCTGCGCTCCGAAGTGGGCTCGCTCGCCACGGACCTCGCGTCGCGCATCGTCGGCGAATCGCTCACCGATGACCAGCGTTCCGCTGGCGTCGTCGACCGCTTCATCGCCGATCTCGAAACGCAGTCGTCCGGCCAGCCGGTCAAGGGGGCGTGATGCTCCAGTCGAGCAGAGTCTCCCTGCAAGCCGTTCTCGAAGCGGCGAACGCTGAGATCTCCGGCGGCAATGCCCGGGAGATCGGGCAGTCGCTGCTCGGCGTCGTCGGCGTCCTCGCCGACAACCTCGGCCTGCGCAAGGCGCTCGCGGACTCCTCGGAGCCCGCGGAGAAGAAGCAGGGACTGCTTCGCGCCGTGTTCGCAGCCCAGGTCCCCGAAGCGGCGCTGCGCGTCGCCGAGGTGGCCGTGTCGAAGCGCTGGGCGAGGACGCAGGACTTCGTCACGAGCCTCGAGGTCGCCGGGGTCACGGCGATCGCCGCGGCCGCCCAGGAGATCGGTCAGCTCGGTCAGGTCGAAGAGGAGCTCTTCCGCTTCGCCCGTCTGCTCGAGAGCGATCACGAGCTCTCGCGCGCACTCGACTCCGATGCCGGAGCCGAGGCCAAGCGGGCGCTTGTGGAGAACCTTCTCTCCGGCAAGGCCGAACCCGACACGATCACCCTCGTCGAGCATGCGGCGGTGCACCCGCGCGGACTGCGTGTGGCGATCGCCCTCGATCACTTCAGCGACATCCTCGCCGCTCGCCAGCAGCGCTCCGTCGCCGAGGTCACCGTGGCCGCGCCGCTGAGCCAGGAGCAGACCGACCGCCTCGCCGCCGCCCTGGCTGCGAACTACGGTCGTGAGCTCGTGCTCAACGTCCAGGTCGACCCCGAGGTCATCGGGGGAGTCCGGGTCCAGGTCGGCGACGAAGTGATGAACTCGACCATCGCGGATCGCCTCGCCGAGGTCCACCGCAAACTCGCAAGCTGAATCGCCCTCGCCGGTCTGTCCGGCGACGCAGGCGGCCCACCGGTCGCCGGACAAGTAAAGGAAGCAGGGAAACCACAATGGCGGAACTGACAATTCGCCCGGAGGAGATCCGGGACGCTCTGGGGAAGTTCGTTGAGTCGTACAACCCCGAGAGCTCGGAGAAGACCGAGGTCGGCAAGGTCGTCACCGCTGGTGACGGCATCGCCCACGTCTCCGGTCTCCCGGGCACCATGGCCAATGAGCTCCTCCGGTTCGAAGACGGCACCCTGGGCCTGGCCCAGAACCTCGACGAGCGTGAGATCGGCGTCGTCGTCCTCGGCGACTTCGCAGGCATCGCCGAGGAGCAGGACGTCTACCGCACCGGTGAGGTCCTCTCGATCCCCGTCGGCGACGGCTACCTCGGCCGCGTCGTCGATCCGCTCGGTCGTCCGCTCGACGGCCTCGGCGAAGTCGAGACCGAAGGCCGCCGCGAGCTCGAGCTCCAGGCGCCCGGCGTCATGGACCGCCAGGAAGTCCGCCAGCCGCTGCAGACCGGGTACAAGGCCGTCGACGCCATGATCCCCGTCGGCCGTGGTCAGCGTCAGCTCATCATCGGCGACCGCAAGACCGGCAAGACCGCTCTGGCGATCGACACGATCATCAACCAGCGCGACGCCTGGGCCACCGGTGACCCCGAGCAGCAGGTCCGCTGCATCTACGTCGCCGTCGGCCAGAAGGGCTCGACCGTGGCCAATGTCCGCCGTGCCCTCGAGGAGAACGGCGCACTGGAGTACACGACGATCGTCTCGTCGCCCGCCTCCGACCCGGCCGGCTTCAAGTACCTCGCCCCCTACTCGGGCTCGGCCATCGGCCAGCACTGGATGTACGGCGGCAAGCACGTCCTCATCGTCTTCGACGATCTCTCGAAGCAGGCCGAGGCCTACCGCGCCGTCTCCCTCCTGCTCCGCCGCCCGCCGGGCCGCGAAGCCTACCCGGGTGACGTCTTCTACCTCCACTCGCGCCTGCTCGAGCGCTGCGCGAAGCTCTCCGACGCCCTCGGCGCCGGCTCGATGACCGGTCTGCCGATCATCGAGACGAAGGCCAACGACGTCGGCGCGTTCATCCCGACCAACGTCATCTCGATCACCGACGGACAGATCTTCCTCCAGTCGGATCTGTTCAACTCCGGTCAGCGTCCCGCTGTCGACGTCGGCGTCTCGGTCTCCCGAGTCGGCGGTGCCGCACAGACCAAGGCGCTCAAGGGCGTCTCCGGTACGCTCAAGCTCTCGCTCGCGCAGTACCGTTCGCTCGAGGCCTTCGCGATGTTCGCCTCCGACCTCGACGATGCGACCAAGCGCGACCTCGCCCGCGGTGCCCGCCTCATGGAGCTGCTCAAGCAGCCCCAGTACTCGCCGATGCCGTTCGAGAAGCAGACCGTGTCGATCTTCGCCGGCACCAACGGCTACCTCGACGAGATCGCCGTCTCCGACGTCCTGCGCTGGGAAGCCGAGATGCTCGACATGCTCGAGCGCAAGACCGAGATCCTCACCGTCATCCGCGAGACCAAGAAGCTCGAGGACGACGTCCGTGAGCAGCTCGAGAAGGCGCTGAAGGAGTTCAACGAGAACTGGGTCGCCCAGGAGAACGACGGCTCGCACGTCGGCTCCGAGGATTCGTCCGTGGCCTCGACCGATGAGGTCGAGCAGGAGCAGATCGTTCGGCAGAAGCGTTGAACCTGATCTGTAACGGCGAAAGGAAGAACTGATGGGAGCCCAGCAGAGGGTCTTCAAGCAGAAGATCCGCTCGACTCAGTCCTTGAGGAAGATCTTCAAGGCCATGGAGCTCATCGCCGCGTCCCGGATTCAGAAGGCGATCGCGCGTTCGCAGGCGGCCAGCCCGTATGCCAACGCCCTGACCCGCGCTGTCTCCGCCGTCGCCAGCGAATCGAACGTCGACCATGTGCTGACCTCGGAACCGGACCATGTCACCCGCGCTGCGGTGCTCGTCATCGGTCCGGACCGGGGCTTCGCCGGAGCCTACTCCGCCAACCTCATCCGTGAGTCCGAAGAGCTCGTCCGCCTGCTCAAGGGCGAGGGCAAAGAGGTCGCACTGTTCACGGTCGGCGGCAAGGCCGAGAGCTACTACACCTTCCGCGATCGTCCGATCGTCCAGGCCTGGACCGGGTTCTCCGAGAACCCCACCGCCGAGGACGCCCGCGCGATCGGCGAAGCGCTGCTCAAGGCCTTCGGTGAGGATGCCGCGGACGGCGGGGTGCAGGAGATCTACATGGTCTTCACGCGCTTCGTCTCCTCCGTCAAGCACGACCCGGAGTACCGGCGCCTGCTGCCCCTCGAGGTCGTCGACGCCGACGAGGCCACCACCTCGGCGGGATCGACGGGATCTGCCGATTCCGGCAGCCAGCCGCTCTACGAGTTCGAACCCAGCGCCGAAGCCGTCCTCGACGCGCTTCTGCCCCGGTACATCGACTCGCGGATCCTCTCGGCACTGCTCTCGGCCTCGGCTTCGGAGCAGGCCTCGCGCCAGGCGGCGATGAAGACGGCGACGGACAACGCCGACGACCTCATCAAGACCTACACCCGGCTGGCCAACACGGCCCGTCAGGCGGAAATCACCCAGGAACTCACCGAGATCGTCGGTGGGGCCGACGCCCTTGCGGCATCGGCAGCCGGCGACTGACCGGTACGAGCAGAGAAGAAAGAGACCATGACTGCCACAGTTACGGATAACTCCCCGGCACAGGGCACTGCCCTCGGTCGCATTTCCCGGGTCATCGGCCCGGTCGTCGACGTCGAGTTCCCGCTCGACTCCGTGCCGGAGATCTACAACGCCCTGACCACGACCGTGGAACTGTCCGAAGGCACGCGCAAGCTCACCTTCGAGACCAGCCTCCACCTCGGCAACGGCATCGTCCGCGCCGTCTCCCTGCAGCCGACCGACGGACTCGTCCGCGGTCAGGAGGTCACCGACACCGGATCACCCATCACGGTGCCCGTCGGCGACGTCACCAAGGGACACGTGTGGAACACCACCGGCGACTGCCTCAACCTCGCCGAGGGTGAGACGCTCGACATCAAGGAACGCTGGCCGATCCACCGTCCGGCTCCGGCCTTCGACGAACTCGAGTCGAAGCAGGAGGTCCTCGAGACCGGCATCAAGAGCATCGACCTGCTCACCCCGTACGTCCAGGGTGGAAAGATCGGCCTCTTCGGCGGCGCGGGTGTGGGCAAGACCGTCCTCATCCAGGAGATGATCTACCGCATCGCGCACAACCACTCGGGCACCTCGGTGTTCGCCGGTGTGGGCGAGCGGACCCGTGAGGGCAACGACCTCGTCTTCGAGATGGACGAAGCCGGCGTCTTCGGTGACACCGCCCTCGTCTTCGGACAGATGGACGAGCCGCCGGGCACGCGTCTGCGCGTGGCCCTGGCCGGGCTGACGATGGCGGAGTACTTCCGCGATGTCGAGAACCAGGACGTGCTCCTGTTCATCGACAACATCTTCCGCTTCACCCAGGCCGGCTCCGAGGTCTCGACCCTGCTCGGTCGCATGCCCTCGGCCGTGGGCTACCAGCCCAACCTCGCCGACGAGATGGGTGTGCTCCAGGAGCGCATCACCTCGACGCGCGGTCACTCGATCACCTCGATGCAGGCGATCTACGTGCCGGCCGACGACTACACCGACCCGGCTCCGGCGACGACCTTCGCCCACCTCGACGCGACCACCGAGCTCAACCGCGACATCGCATCGCGCGGTCTCTACCCCGCGATCGATCCGCTGACCTCGTCCTCGCGCATCCTCGACCCGCTGGTTGTGGGCGAGGAGCACTACCGTGTGGCCAACGAGGTCAAGGCGATCCTGCAGAAGAACAAGGAGCTGCAGGACATCATCGCCATCCTCGGCGTCGACGAGCTCTCGGAAGAGGACAAGCTCGTCGTCCACCGTGCGCGTCGCATCGAGCAGTTCCTCTCGCAGAACACGTACACCGCGGAGAAGTTCACCGGCGTTCCGGGTTCGACCGTTCCCGTCGCCGAGACCGTCGCGGGCTTCGCGAAGATCGTCTCCGGCGAGGTCGACCACATCCCGGAGCAGGCGTTCTTCAACGTCGGCGGCATGGACGATGTCATGCGCAACTACGAAGAAATGCAGAAGAAGTAAGCCATGGCCGTCCTCGATGTCAACGTCGTCGCAGCCGACCAGGAGGTATGGGTCGGTGAGGCCAAGCGCGTCATCGCCCGTACCCTGGACGGCGAGATCGGCATCCTGCCCGGTCACGAACCCGTTCTCGGGGTCGTGGCCGACGGTGAGGCGCGGATTCTCACCACCTCGGATGAGACCATCCGGGTGCAGGCCGACGGGGGTTTCCTCTCGGTCGAGAACAATCGCGTCATCATTGCGGCTGATCAGGCCGAACTTCTCTGATCAGTCAATTACACTTGGCAACCGTGAACCCTTCAGTCCTGCTCATCGTTCTGCTTTCGCTGGTGGGACTGGCGCTTGCCCTGATCGTCGTGGTGACGATCCGGCGCAGGTCGATCTCGAAGTTGTCGGGTGCCTTTGACTGTTCGATCAACGTGGGCGAGGAATCCAGTTCCCGCCCACGTTGGCGTTTGGGCGTTGCGGTGTTCGCCGTGACCTCGCTGGACTGGTATCCCGTCTTCGCCCTCAATCGGCGCGCGGCCGTCCGTCTGCCGCGCGCCGATCTCGACATCCTCGTGCGGCGCAAGCCCACCTCGGGGGAGCAGTACTCGGTGCTGCCCGACGCCGTCGTCGTCGACTGCTCGTACGGCAAGGCCGACGGCCGTCCCCGGAACGTGTCCTTGGCGATGGACACCGAATCCCTGTCGACGATGTCCTCGTGGCTCGAATCCTCGCCCCCCGGCTTCAATCCGACGATGGGACGGTTCACGTAATGGAAGTCCTCCGACTCAAGGGACCCACGCAGCTGCACGGCACCGTGGACGTCCGCGGTGCGAAGAACAGCGTGCTCAAGCTCATGGCGGCCACTCTGCTCGCCGTGGGCCGTTCGACGATCCGGAACGTGCCCGCGATCCTCGACGTGCGGATCATGGTCGAGCTGCTCAGCCGGCTGGGCTGCACCGTCGACTACGATGCCGAGGCCGGCACCGTGAGCATCGACGTCCCCGGCGAGGTGGGGATCCAGGCCGACTACGAACTCGTCCGCGCGATGCGGGCCTCGATCTCCGTCCTCGGGCCGCTCACCGCCCGGATGCGCGCGGCGCATGTGGCGCTGCCCGGCGGTGATGCGATCGGCTCCCGCGGACTCGATATGCACCAGGCCGGTCTCGAAGCGCTCGGCGCACAGGTCCGCCTCGACCACGGCTACTTCGTCGCCGAGGCCCCGACAGGTCTGACCGGCACGGACATCGCGCTGGACTTCCCGTCGGTGGGCGCCACCGAGAACCTCATCATGGCCGCGACCCTGGCGGAGGGGACGACGACGATCGCGAACGCGGCGAAGGAGCCGGAGATCGTCGACATCTGCCTCATGCTCGTCGAGATGGGCGCGCAGATCGAGGGGATCGGCACCGCCGAGCTCACGATCACCGGTGTCTCCGCGCTGCGCCCCGTCGACCATCGCACGGTCGGGGACAGGATCGTCGCGGGCACCTATGCGTTCGCCGCGGCCCTGAGCGCCGGTGACGTCACCGTCAGGGGAGTGGGGCTGGAGATCATGCCCAACGTCGCGATCAAACTCCGCGATGCCGGGGCCACGGTCGACGACCTCGGCGAGATCGAACTCGGTGACGGCACGATCGGGCGCGGCTTCCGCGTCATCGGGCCCAAGCGTCCCCGGGCGATCCGGGTCGCGACGATGCCGTTCCCGGGGTTCCCGACGGATCTCCAGCCCTTCGTCATCGCCCTCAACGCGGTCTCCGACGGGGTCGGCCTGCTCTCGGAGAACCTCTTCGAGGCCCGCTGGCGCTTCGTCCAGGAGGTCGCCCGTCTAGGCGCGAAGGTCCGCATCGACGGCAACCACGCCCTCGTCACGGGTGTCGAGGAGCTCTCCGGCGCCGAGGTGGAGGCCTCCGACATCCGCGCCGGTGCGGGCCTCGTGCTCGCAGGCCTGCGGGCTGCCGGGGTGACCGAGGTCTCGGGCGTCGACCACATCGACCGCGGGTACGAGGGCTTCGTCGAGAAGCTGCGGGCGCTCGGTGCCGACATCGAGCGCGTCAGCCGCGCCGACGCGCTCAGCTTCGACTGACCGCCGTCTCACTCGGGCGCCCTCGTTTGGGCCGCAGCTCGGATCGAGGCCCGTGCACCGCCCTCAACACGAGCTAAGGCCCAAACGAGATCGTCGACACGCCTGTCCACAAGGGTCGATGCACAAGTGGAGGGTTGTCCACAGGTGCGCTCGACGCCCTTGCGAGGCGAGACAGTCTCGTCCATCCTTGCGATTATGTTCGCGTGTCTGGTGACTGCCGACTTCGACGGTGCCGGGTGGGACTTCCACCGGGTCGGTTCCGCAGTGGGGTGCTGTCTGCGCCGACTGCGACGCGGTCACTATGTCGTCACACGCGTGTGTTCGCGTCCCGAGCACAGCTTCGTCGCCGCGATCGCGGGGGCCGCAACGACCGATCTGCCCGTTGAGACGACCGGGATGCGCAAACGGGTTGAGGACCTGCGGATCCTCGTCCGTTCCTTCGTCGGCGCACTGCCGCGTGACGCAGTGTTCTCCCATCGGAGCGCGCTCATCGTCCACGGACTTCCCGTTCCCTTTCTCGAACGCAGCGATGTCCGCGCCGAGGCGGTCAGCCCCCACTACCCGTCCCGGCAGACCGACCTGGTGATCAGGCTTCGGTCCCTGGACACCGAGGCGGTGACGTCGGTCGGCGGGATCCCGGTGACCTCGCTCCCGCAGACCCTGATCGACGTGGCCCGAGATTGCCCGCTGGACTTCGCCGTGGCTGCAGCCGATGCGGCTGTCCATCAGGGGCTCATCGCGCTCGAGGATCTCCGCGTCTACAGCCGAGCCCATCCGGTCCGCACCGGCCGGCGCCGGATCGACGCGATGCTGGCGAACATCGACGGACGCAGAGAGACAGTGGCCGAATCGATCTGCGCTGTGCGCTTCGTCGAGTATTCGATTCCCGGCTTCGAACCGCAGTTCGTCGTCCGTGACCAGCACGGTCGTTTCCTTGCCCGGTCCGACTTCGGAAACGAAGCCGCGAAGGTCTTAGCCGAATTCGACGGCGCAGGCAAGTACTATCTCGACGGCCAGGACCCGCATCGGGCGTTCGAACAAGAGCGTCGGCGCGAGTATGCGCTGCGCAACGAGGGCTATATGGTCTTCCGCATCCGTTGGCGGGACCTGTTCCGGGCCGACGTCTTCCTCAAGATCAGAGAAGCGGTCCGCAGGCGAGGAGTGACCGGTGACTGACCGCGCTCGATTGGGTCGTAGCGCGGATCGTGGGCGGTGCACGGCCCACGATCCGCGCTGCGGACCAAACGAGCGGCTCAGAACAGGCGGGTCTCCGGATCGTCCATGCCGCGCAGCGCGTCGTAGTCGAGGACGACGCAGCGGATGCCGCGATCCTCGGCGAGCGTCCGCGCCTGGGGCTTGATCTCCTGCGCGGCGAAGACGCCGGTGACCGGAGTGAGCAGCGGATCGCGATTCATCAGCTCGAGGTAGCGGGTGAGCTGTTCGACGCCGTCGATGTCGCCTCGGCGTTTGATCTCCACCGCCACCGAACGCTGGGCCTCGTCGCGGGCGAGGATGTCGACGGGACCGATCGCGGTCATGTACTCGCGGCGGACGAGGCTGTAGCCGTCGCCGAGGGTGTGGATGTGCTCAGCGAGCAGCTCCTGGAGGTGGGCTTCGACGCCGTCCTTGACCAGCCCGGGATCGACGCCGAGGTCGTGGCTGGTGTCGGAGAGGACATTCGTGATCGAGATGACGAGTCGGTCGCCGGTCTTCGCCTGCGCGACCGTCCAGACCTCGCTCAGTCCTGCCGCGGCCTGCTCCTCGGTCGGTTCGGCGATCGCCACCGTGGCCGGGGGAGTCATCCAGTTGAGCGGCTTGTACGATCCGCCGTCGGAGTGGATGAGGATCGACCCGTCGGACTTGAGCATGATGAGACGGGTGGCCAGGGGCAGATGCGCGGTCAGACGACCGGCATAATCGACAGAGCATTCAGCTATCACGAGACGCACGCGTCTCACCCTACGTGAGAGAATCCCCTTATGCCACGATCGAACTCCTCGCGTCGCCGGAACAAATGGAGCGCACCCGCACGGGACCTCTCCGAGTCCGTCAGCGGCATGCGCAGGAGCCGCGACCTGCCCGACGGGACATGGTCGATCCAGCACGTCGCGGGGAATTCGAGCGGCAAGTCCTACGTGTGCCCCGGCTGCGGTCAGCAGGTCGCAGCGGCGACCGCGCACGTCGTCGCGTGGCGGCAGGACGCCGCGCACGGCATCGACATCGGACTCGAATCGCGCAGGCACTGGCACACGAGGTGCTTTCAGCGCTTCCGCTGACGCAGAACGGGCCCGCTCGATCGAGCGGGCCCGTTCCGGACGTTGGCGTCAGTCGGACGCCGGTGTCAGTCGGACTGTGACGTCAGTCGGACGCTGGTGTCAGCGCAGCGAGTTGCGCGAGCGCGCCGCCTTGGGATTGGCACCGGGGCGGTTCGCACCCTGACCGCTGTCTCCCGACTTCGGCGATCCCGAGACCTGGGCGTCGATCGCGATCGTCTCGGCATCCGTGGCGCCGTTGGGCAGATCCTCGGAATCGGTCGCCTCGGCGTCGTCAGCTTCCTCGACGGTCTCAGCCTGCACGGTCTCAGCCTGCACCGTCTCGGTCTCGGCCGTCGCGTCAGAGGACGACGAGCATGCGTCCTCGGCGCCGGCCTCGGAATCCTTCGCCTCGGAATCCTCCTCGGCGGAATCGGCGGCGATGAGATCGGCCAGCGCCTCGCCGTCGGCGATCTGCTCGGTCGCATGCGTCGCGGCTTCGGCCTTCGCGGGATCGACCGCTTCGCCGCCCATCACGCCGGGCATCGCGAAGAGCGAACGCAGCTGGTCGAGCTGCGCGGTGATCGTCTTGCGCTGCTTCGTGAGCAGGTCGACCTGCGACTGTGCGGAGGCGACGTTGCGCTTGGCTTCGGCGGCCGATTCCTCGATCGTCGCCTCGGCGGTCGCACGCGCCTCCGAGATGAGCGTCTGCGCGCGGGTCTTGCCGTCCGCGATGATCTCGTCGGCCTTCGTCACAGCCTCGGCGCGCGTCGTCTCTGCGCGTTCGGCGGCGGTCTTCGCCTCGGCGTCGGCCTTCGCCGCGCGCTCCTGCGCCTCTTCGATGAGCTTCTTGTTCTCCGCCTGTGCCGTGTCGTAGCGCTGCTTGCGCTCGGCCTCGGCCTCCTGGCGCTTGGTCGCGAGTTCGACGTCGAGGTCGTTCGCGGCCTTCTTCGAGGCCTCATCGCGCGACTTCGCCGAGGAGAGCAGCTCGTCGGCCTGGGCCTGAGCGGCGGCGATCGTCTCGTCGGCCTGGGTCTTCGCCTCGGCGCGGAGGTCGGTGGCCTCCTTCTGGGCGGCGGCACGCAGTTCGGAGAGCTCGTGCTCGAGGCTCTCGCGGGCGTCCTTCGACGCGGCGTCGTTGGCTTCCTTGGCCTGTGCCGACTCACGTTCGGCGGTGGCCTTGAGTTCGGCGGCGCGCTTCTCCGCGGACTTCACGGCCTCCTCGGCGCGCAGCTCGGCCGAGCTGATGATCGCATCGGCCTCCGAACGCGCGTTGTTGAGGGTGTCGTTGCTCTCCGTGTGCATGCGCGCACGGGCCGAAGCCGCCTCGGCGCGAGCCTTGTTGCGGATCGTCTCGGCATCGGAGTTCGCCTGAGCCAGCGTCTCGCGGGCCTGGGATTCGGCGATCTTGAGCAGATGGTCGATGCGGCTTCCGGGGGGACCGGCCGCCTCGGCGTTCTCATTGGCCGCCTTCTTCAGCTGAGCCTTCGCCTCGGACAGCTCGCCGGCGATCTGAAGCTTCGCGCGATCGGCGTTGATGACCTGACTGCGAGCATCCGACAGCGCCTTCCGCACGGATTCGATCTCCGTCCGCAGCTGCTGCAGCCGGGAATCGACTTCGCTCTTCTCGTACCCGCGCATCGCTGTGCGGAATTCTTCGGTGGGCGTCACTGAAGCTGACTCCTGTCGTGTCAAAGGGGATGTGGTCATGCCTGCGCGCTTCCTACTCTATCGGACTCAAGATGAGTGTTGTGTCCGAATCCGGCCTGCGGAGGGCCGCCTCGGCGACCCCGGTGACGAAGGCCACAGAGGCCTCGACTACCCTTGACTCAACAGCTCTCCGCGTGCGCGGCCGCCGACTGCGGCTGCTCGACGGAGCCACAGTCCTTCGAGGAGGAAACATGACTGAAGCAGTGATCGTCTCCGGTGCGCGCACCCCGTTCGGGCGGCTCCAGGGAGCACTCGGCACGCAGACGGCGGTCAACCTGGGCGCCGCCGCGATCAAGGGCGCGCTCGACCGCGCGGGCATCTCCGGTGACCAGGTCGAATACGTCATCATGGGCCAGGTCCTCCAGGCCGGCCTCGGTCAGGGACCGGCACGTCAGGCCGCCGCCGAGGCGGGCATCCCGATGAGCGTGCCGGCGATCACGATCAACAAGCTCTGCCTCTCGGGCATCAATGCGATCACCCAGGCAGCGCAGCTGGTCCGGGCAGGGGAGTACGACGTCGTCGTCGCCGGCGGGCAGGAGTCGATGACCCTGGCCCCGCACCTGCTCGAGAAGTCCCGCGCCGGGTACAAGTACGGCGACGTCGTCGTCAAGGACCACATGGACTACGACGGCCTCTGGGACGCGTTCACCGATCAGGCCATGGGCGGTCTCACCGAGGACGCGAACAAGGGCGAGTCCGAGTTCTCCCGCGAGGAGCAGGACGCCTTCGCCGCCCAGTCGCATCAGCGGGCCGCCGCCGGCTGGGAGAAGGGCGCGTTCGAGAACGAGGTCGTGCCCGTGACCATCTCGACCCGCAAGGGCGACGTCACCGTCTCCGTCGACGAGGGCGTGCGCCCGGACACGACGGTCGAGTCGATGGCGAAGCTGCGTCCGGCATTCCGCAAGGACGGTGCGATCACCGCCGGCAACGCCTCGCAGATCTCCGACGGCGCGGCCGCCGTCGTCGTCATGTCCCGGGAGAAGGCCGAGGAGCTCGGTGCCCCGATCCTCGCCGAGATCCGCGCCCACGGCTGGACGGCCGGACCCGACTCGACGCTGCAGCACCAGCCTTCGCAGGCGATCCGCAAGGCCGCCGAGGCCGAAGGTGTGGCCGCCGACTCGTTCGACCTCTACGAGATCAACGAGGCGTTCGCCGCCGTGGGGCTGGCGAGCACGAAGGACCTCGGCATCGATCCGGAGAAGGTCAACGTCAACGGCGGAGCGATCGCGCTCGGCCACCCCATCGGTGCCTCGGGCGCCCGCATCGTCCTCACCCTCGCGCTCGAACTCCAGCGCCGAGGCGGGGGCACCGGAGTCGCTGCCCTCTGCGGCGGCGGTGGGCAGGGTGATTCGCTCATCATCACCGTTCCGGAACAGGGCTGAGGCCAGGGAGCCGACGGGCTGCCGAGGTCGACGAGGAGACCCGACCGATGGGCCCGACAACGGGGGAGCGGGGCGACGTCAGTGCGACGCGCTCCGCTCCGGTCGTGCCCAGGTCGGAACTGCGGGCTGTTCCGCAGATCGTCAGCGTCGCCTGCGATGGGGAGCACGGCTTCTCCAAGCCCGTCCGGGAGTCGATCGAACTCATTGAGGGTCTCGGCGTGCGCGGCGATGCCCATGCGGGGGTGACCGTCCAGCATCGCTCGCGCCTGGAGAGGACGCCGTCTGCTCCGAATCTGCGCCAGGTCCATCTCCTCCATTCCGAACTCTTCGACGAGCTTGCCGAGGCAGGATTCGCCGTCGGCCCGGGTCAGTTGGGGGAGAACATCACGACGGCAGGCCTCGACCTTCTCGGGCTCCCTGTCGGCACTCGGCTGACGATCGGCGCCGCCGTCATCACGCTCACCGGACTGCGCAATCCGTGCGCACAGATCGACTCATGGCAGTCCGGTCTCCTGCGCCACGTCGTCTCGCGCGACGGCGAGGGTGAGGTCGTGCGGCGCGCCGGGGTGATGGGGATCGTCTCCCGCGGCGGGATCGTTCGATCAGGAGACACCATCACTGTCGGGGTGCCGCCAGGGGAGCATCAGCCCTTGGCTCCGGTGTGATGACGACACACCAGTCATGACACAACAGTAAGGAGACCCACACCATGCTTCTCGCATTCTCAGTCGCCCCCAGCGGGGGAGACAACGCTGACGGTTCGGTCCATGAGGCCGTCGCCGCAGCCGTCGAGGTCGTCCGCGATTCCGGGCTGCCCAACCGCACCACGAGCATGTTCACCGATATCGAAGGGTCCTGGGACGAGGTCTTCGACGTCGTCAAGCGGGCCACCGAGGCGGTCGCGCCCTTCGGCACCCGGATCTCACTGGTCATCAAGGCCGACATCCGACCGGGCCGAGACGGCGAGATCGAGGCGAAGGTCGACCGGCTCGAAGAGGCGATCGAGGCGCGCCGAAAGATTTCCGACCAGTAGGCAGTGACGCGGATCGCAATCGGGTCTATCCTCGGCTTAAGGAAGAAGGAGGATGACCCATGAAGAATGGATCCGCATATTTCACCACAGCCACTGCTCTGACCATGATCGCCCTGCTCGGGTTCATGGTTGCGGGGTTCGTCCCGATCGCGGCCGAGGTCGCCTTCGGCGTCGAGGCTCTCGCGGTCTTCCTCGCGCTCACGGGTGTCGTCATCCTCGCGCTCGTCACGATCCGCAAGGCATTGGAGAAGGCCGGCAGCGACCACTGACGCCCTACCCCTTCACGCGGCCCCGCACGCCCCCGGTCTCAGACCCGGCAGGGCGAGTGCGGGGCCGCTTTCGTCTGCCTACAGCTCATCGGTTACGATGTGTGGGCCTCCGTAGCTCAGTCGGATAGAGCAACCGCCTTCTAAGCGGTAGGTCGCGGGTTCGAGCCCCGCCGGGGGCGCAGTGCGCAGGCAATTGTCCCTCGTCACGGCGTGCCTCGTGGTGCTCATCTGTGAAAACAGGGAAAGTGGATGCGTGATGACAGACAGCGGAAATGCCGTGACGCCACCGGTGGGCGGAGCACTGAGCGATATCGCGAAGAAGCTCTCCGAGACCCGGTTCACCCTGCAGACCGAGGACGCGACCGCCGGCCGTCGCCTGCTTTCGTCTCTGACCTCGGAGATGGACGACTTCATCCTCCCGCGGATCAACCGCGCCCCGGCTCCCTTCCTCATCGCCGTCGGCGGATCGACAGGGGCAGGGAAGTCGACCCTGGTCAACTCCCTCGTCGGCCGCACCGTCAGCCCGGCCGGCGTGCGTCGGCCGACGACGGCCAACCCGATCGTCATCCACAATCCCGCCGACGCCAAGCACTTCGAAGCCCAGACCTTCCTCGGCGATCTGCCGCGCAGCTCGGATCCCGAATCGACGACCCCGGCCCTCGTCCTCGTCCCCGACGCCGACATCGCCCCGGGCACGGCCATCCTCGACTGCCCCGACATCGACTCGATCGCCGAATCCAACCGCGAACTCGCCCGACGCATCCTCATGTGCGCCGACCTCTGGCTGTTCGTCACCACGGCCAACCGGTACGCCGACGCCGCCCCGTGGGCCCTGCTGCGCGAGGCCGCCGACCGGAGCACCTCGGTGGCCATCGTCCTCGACCGCGTGCCCCCGGAAGCGAACCGCGAAGTCCGCCACCATCTCTCCCATCTGCTCTCCGAGGCGGGACTGGCCCAGTCGCCGATCTTCTCCGTCGCCGAGCTCCCCCTCGAGGACGGCCTCCTCCCGCACACCGCGGTCTACCCGATCCAATCGTGGATCCGCGAGGTCAGCGCCGAGGCGGACTCCCGCGCCCGCATCCGCCGCCGCACCCTGACCGGGGCCATCGGCTCCCTGCCCGGTCGGGTCGAGGTCCTCGCCGAGGCGGCCGGATCCCAGGAGCGCGCACACGCCGAACTCGCGGGGATCGTCGATGAGCGCTTCCGCGCCGCCCACGAGTCACTGGCCACCGTCGTCACCGACGGACGCATCCTCCACGGCGCCGTCAACGCCCGGTGGCAGGACTTCGTCGGCACCGGTCAGCTCTTCCGCGGCCTCGAGCCGACGATGGCGCGGATGCGCGACCGCATCTCCGCAGCGGTGACCGGCAAGCACGATGCCGCAGCCCCCCTGCACGTCGCGATCCTCCGCAGCGCGGCGATCACCCTGCGTGAGGCGGCCGTCGACGTCGTCGACGTCGTCGCCGACGACTGGCGCCGCAGTCCCGCCGGAGATGCCCTCGTCGAATCCGAACCGGCGCTGCACAATCCCTCCGCGGAACTCGAGGACCGGGTCAAGGACGCTGTGAGCGGCTGGTCGAACGAGGTCAACGCTCTGGTCCGCGACATCGGGCAGGGGAAGAAGTCGAAGGCGAGGATCCTCTCCTTCGGCGTCGGCGGCGTCTGCGCCGTCCTCGAATACGCGACCTTCTGGGACCCACGGCACACCTCGTCGAACGACGCCGCCTCCCGCTCGGGCGCCGGAGTCGCACTCAGCCTCGCCGGGACGATCTTCGGCGAAGAGGAGGCCGTCAACCTCATCGCCTCGATCCGCGACCGCTTCCTCACCGCCGCGGCCGGCATCGTCGGCGACTGCCGCATCCCATTCGACCAAGCACTACGACTGACAGCGGTTCCCACCAGGCAGTCCGGAGCACTCCGCACCGCCGGCGTCCGCCTCGAGGAGGCATTGTGAACGATTCGGCCCAGTCCGAGATCAGGCGACTCGCCGAGGGCATCCGCCATTCGCTGGCCCTCGAGGACGACAGGATCAGCGCCGAGGTGCGCGCGGACGCGGCGAGCCTGCTCGAGCGGGCCGACGATCGCCTCGACCTCGGCGAGGACTTCACCGTGGTCGCCTTCGCCGGTTCCACCGGCTCGGGCAAGTCGTCTCTGTTCAACGCCGTCGCCGGCCTCGACATCGCCCGTGTGGGCGTGCGCCGTCCCACGACCTCGCGGCCGACGGCCTGCGTGTGGGGCGACGGCGGGACCGAGATCCTCGACTGGCTCTCCGTGCCCCCGCGCAGTCGGACATGGCGCGAGTCCGCCCTCGACGGCGACGACCAGCGCCGCCTGCACGGACTCATCCTCCTCGACCTGCCCGACCACGACTCCACCGCCGTCGAGCACCGCGTCGAATCCGACCGCCTCGTCGGCCTCGTCGACGTCGTCTTCTGGGTCGTCGACCCGCAGAAGTACGCGGACTTCTCCCTCCACTCGGAGTACCTGACGAAGCTGGCGGAGAACAGCGCGAACATGGTCGTCGTCCTCAACCAGGTCGACAAGCTCAGCCTCGAGGAGCAGAAGGCCGCCGCCGCACACCTGCGTCAGCTGCTCAACGAAGACGGACTCACCGACACCGAGGTGCGCCTGTCCTCGGCGGTGACGCGCGAGGGGATCCCGGAGATCCGCTCGATCCTCGCCGACACCCTCGATTCGAAGCAGGCCGCCGCCGAGCGCCTGCTCTCGGACATGCAGGCGATGGCGCGCCGCATCCGCGGCGAACTCGGTGAGCCGGTCGCCACCCCCGATGAGCTTCCCGGCGCTGCGCACCTGATGGAGACGATGTCGGAGGCCGCCGGCGTCGAGGCGGTCGCGCAGACCGTCCACGACGATTACATCCGCCGCGCCTACCGACGCACCGGCTATCCGCTGCTCGCCTGGATGCAGCGCAACGCCCCGGACCCCCTCGGCGCCAAGCACGGTGACAACCGCGACGAACTCGTCCGTGCCTCAGTGCCGGCGACGAGCAAGACGCAGAGCTCGCAGGTCCGGCTCATGGCCCACGACCTCATCACGGAGTCCGTCTCGACCCTGCCCAGGCCATGGCAGGCCGCAGCCGCCGAGGCGGAGCGGACGAGCACGAATCAGCTCGCCGACACCCTCGACTCGGCCGTCACAGCTGTGGATATTGAACGCCGGACCCCCGGTTGGTGGTCGCTGGCGAACGTCCTCCAGGTCATCTTCTTCCTCGCCACGATCATCGGGGCGCTCGGGCTCATCGTCGTCGCCGCCCTCGAACTCGCCACCCCGGGTGCGATGCCGTGGTGGACGTGGGCGGCGACGATCGGCGTCCTCGTCCTCGGCATCCTCGGATCGGTCATCACCTCGGTGAGCGCCCGTAACGCGCGGAACAAGGGCGCTGACGAAGCCGCCGCGGCCGTCGACGCCGACCTGCGATCAGCGGTGGCGCATGCGGCGCAGAGTTCGTACCTGCAGCCGGTCAACGCGGTCATCGCCACGCACCGCGACGCGTATCAGCGCCTCGCCTGAGACTCATCCTCACAGGCCCGCTCACTCGTGTGCTCAGGCCCTGTGGACGCTTGACCGTCGTCCACAGGGCCTTTTCGCACCCTCGACAGCTCTGCGTCGACCGCGCTGTGCTGGAGTGACCCCTGGCGGGCGCGACCAGACCGTCCCCGCCGACCCAGAGTAGAGCGAGGAATGAGCAATGTCGAACATCCCCATCACCGTGTGCGGCACCGTCGCAACGGCCCCACAGGCCCGGACCCTGCCGACCGGACGCCCATGTGCGTCCTTCCGGCTCGCCGTCAACCACTGGCGGGTGGACAAGCAGACCGGTGAGTTCGTCACCGACACGACCTCGTGGTTCGGCGTCGACTGCTACGGACAGCTGGCGAGCAACGTCGGCTCCTCGGTCAGCTTGGGCATGAACGTCGTCGTCCAGGGCCACCTGCGCATCCGCAGATGGGAGTCCGGGGAGCGTTCGGGCATCGCGCCGACGATCATCGCCGACCACCTCGGTCCCGACCTCAAGTACGGCACCGCGCACTACGTCAAGGTGTCGGGACCGAACGCGGCCAAGCAGTCATCCGCTCCTCAGGCCGGTGAGGACTCATCGTCGGGTTGGGGCGGGATCGCCGGCGACTCGGCCGCACACGCCGGCGCGGGTTCGTTCGGAGCGAACGGATGCGATGCGGGGACGTTCGAGACGACCGAAGGAGTGTCGGTCGCGGCGGCCACCGTCTCTCCGGGCTTCAGCACCGACGCGGAGACAACCGGTTACGGCGGCGACGGTGACGCGGATGTCGACGACCGCGACGATCAGGACTCCGAGGTCCGCACCGGATTCGGTGAGGAGGCTGGTCACAGCGACGACGATGGTCGCAGCGGCGACGATGACGGCCGCGCCGACGATCGCGGCGAGTTCTCCGCCACCGGGTCAGGCACCCGTGACGTTGATGACGATGAAGACGAGTCCGACGACGGCATCGCGGGCGCGACGGTCGCCGCTGCCGCCCCGTTCTGATCTCTGTCCACGGATGCGACGGTCGTGCGGACCCTCACGAGCAGGCTGGCGACCCGCATGGAGATGCAGGCGACCCGGCCGAGGAGGCTGATCGGCTAGAGTGGTGTCGTTCGTGTTCGTCCTCACCGAGGTGATCCATGCGTCTCGTTCCCCTCCTGGGTGTCGCAGCCCTCTCCTTCGCCCTGTCGGGATGCTCCCTGCTCGGATTGGACGACGACGCCGGACCGGCGCCGAAGAAATCGCAGGAGAAGCCCGCGGCCGAGGTCGACAAGGTCCTCAAGGCCGTCGAACCGCTCACCGGCGACGAGGAGAAGATCCCGTCGACGAAGAAGTTCTTCGACACGATGATCGAGGCCGGTTACAAGCCCGATCAGCTCGAAGCCACTCTCGACGCCTCTCCCTTGGGCAACGAAGTCCCTTCGAAGGTGTTCGGGGTGAAGACGAAGAAGGGCTGCGTGGTCGGCGAGATCCGCAAGGGCAAGGCCACCGCCGAGCTCATGCCGCCCACCGAGTCGACCGGAGCCTGCCTCCTCGGCGACGTCGACCGACCCGAAGGCGTCGACGCCCCCAAGGGCGAGAAGCGCGACGAGGACGGCGACTCCAACGGTGCCGGACACATGCCGGGTGAGAACATCACCGGCGACGATGCCGAGACCCCGAGCCCAGGTTCCTCCGACGGTTCGTCGTCCTCGGGAGGATCCTCCTCGTCGGGAGGGTCGTCCGACGGCTCCTCGGACGGCGATTCGCCGTCGCTCGGCGGGGGCTAGATCGATTGGCACATGGGGTGCCCAACCGATAATCTGGGGCCACTATGGCCGAATTCATTTACACCATGCACAAGGCGCGCAAAGCGCACGGTGACAAAGTCATTCTCGACGACGTGTCGATGTCCT
The DNA here is from genome assembly GCF_038429965.1 of Brevibacterium ammoniilyticum. Lineage (NCBI taxonomy): Bacteria > Bacillati > Actinomycetota > Actinomycetes > Micrococcales > Brevibacteriaceae > Brevibacterium > Brevibacterium ammoniilyticum. Next base: position 19,781 of record NZ_BAABNP010000014.1, on the reverse strand, counting down.
TCTACCCCGGGGCGAAGATCGGCATGGTCGGCCCCAACGGCGCCGGCAAGTCGACGATCCTCAAGATCATGGCCGGCCTCGAACAGCCGTCGAACGGCGAAGCCCGGCTGAGCCCCGGATACACCGTCGGCATCCTCATGCAGGAGCCGCCGCTCAACGAGAACAAGACCGTGCTCGGCAACGTCGAAGAGGGCGTGGCCGAGATCAAGGCGAAGCTCGACCGGTACAACGAGATCTCCGAGGAGATGGCGAATCCCGATGCGGACTTCGACGCCCTCATGGAGGAGATGGGCAAACTCCAGGAAGCCATCGACGCCGCCGACGCGTGGGACCTCGACTCCCAGCTCGAACAGGCCATGGACGCCCTGCGCTGCCCGCCGCCCGACGCCGACGTCAGCGTCCTCTCCGGTGGTGAGCGTCGCCGTGTCGCCCTGTGCAAGCTCCTCCTCGAGAAGCCCGACCTGCTCCTCCTCGACGAGCCGACGAACCACCTCGACGCCGAATCCGTGCTCTGGCTCGAGCAGCACCTCAAGTCCTACCCCGGCGCCGTCATCGCCATCACCCACGACCGGTACTTCCTCGACCACGTCGCCGAATGGATCGCCGAGGTCGACCGCGGGCACCTCTACCCCTACGAGGGCAACTACTCCACCTACCTGGAGAAGAAGCAGGAGCGCCTCCAGGTGCAGGGCAAGAAGGACGCGAAGCTCGCCAAGCGCCTCAAGGACGAACTCGAATGGGTGCGCTCGAACCCGAAGGCCAAGCAGACGAAGTCGAAGGCCCGACTCGCCCGCTACGAGGAGATGGCTGCCGAGGCCGAGAAGACCCGCAAGCTCGACTTCGAAGAGATCCAGATCCCGGCCGGCCCCCGCCTCGGCGACATCGTCATCGAAGCCAAGGACCTCGAGAAGGGCTTCGACGGCCGACTCCTCATCGACGGTCTGAGCTTCTCGCTGCCGCGCAACGGCATCGTCGGCGTCATCGGACCCAACGGCGTGGGCAAGTCGACGCTGTTCAAGACGATCGTCGGCCTCGAAGGACTCGACGGGGGAGACCTCAAGGTCGGCGAGACCGTGAAGATCTCCTACGTCGACCAGTCCCGCGGCGGCATCGACCCCGACAAGACCCTGTGGGAGGTCGTCTCCGACGGACTCGACTTCATCCAGGTCGGCGCCGTCGAGATGCCCTCGCGCGCCTACGTCTCCGCATTCGGGTTCAAGGGACCCGATCAGCAGAAGAAGGCCGGAGTCCTCTCCGGCGGTGAGCGCAACCGCCTCAACCTCGCGCTCACCCTCAAGCAGGGCGGAAACCTCCTCCTGCTCGACGAGCCGACGAACGACCTCGACGTCGAGACCCTGAGCTCGCTCGAGAACGCCCTGCTCGAATTCCCCGGCTGCGCCGTGGTCGTCTCGCACGACCGCTGGTTCCTCGACCGGGTCGCCACCCACATCCTCGCGTGGGAGGGCACCGAGGAGAACCCGGCTCAGTGGTACTGGTTCGAAGGCAACTTCGAAGCCTACGAGAAGAACAAGGTCGACCGCCTCGGCGAGGAAGCGGCGCGCCCCCACCGGGTCACACACCGCCGCCTCACCCGCGACTGAGCCGGCTCAGCCGCACCGGCACGAACGTCGGGCCCCAGCGACTGCGCTGGGGCCCGATGTCGTTGGTGCGGTCGACGTCTCACGTCCGCGCACCCTCAGCGGAAGGCGCAGCCTCCGCAACAGGCAGCGCCCACCTCAGCGGGCGAAGGAGTCGAAGACCTTCCGCCACAGGCGGTGGAGGAGCCGGAGCACCCAGCGCACCGCGATCGTGCCGAGGACGCCGATGACGACGGCGAGGGCGACGACGATACCGAGATGGAGGTCCGTCCCATTGCGCAGCCGGAGCAGCGCGATCGAGGTGATCACGAGGCAGAGGGCGACGTTGACGAGGCGGCTGAGGATCGAGGAGAGGATCTCGATCATCGCGGTCTTCTCATCGCTCACGGCATGTCCTTGACCCGGACCATGCCCTCCTGGGCGACCGTGGCGAGCAGCGCCCCGTCGCGGGAGAAGATCCGGCCGTAGCCGAGTCCGCGCCCGCCCCTGGCCGCCGGGGACTCCTGGACGTAGAGCATCCAATCGTCGACGTGGACGCGGCGATGCCACCACATCGCGTGATCGAGGCTGGCGACCCGCAGACCCGGGGAGCCCCACGAGAGGCCGTGACGGCGCAGCACGGGTTCGAGGAGATTGAAGTCGCTCGCGTACGCCAGCGCCGCGGCGTTGAGCACGGGATCGTCGCCGAAGTGCGCGCTGGCCCGGAACCAGATGTGCTGTTCGGGCAGCTCGGTGTCGATCGTCGTGCCCGGCACGCCGAAGGGCTCGACGGGACGGATGTCGAAGGGACGCCGGTTGAGCCACTCGGTGACCTGGACGGTGTCGACCGCGGCGAGGAGCTCCCGGAGGTCGGGGGAGTCCTCGGGGCCGGGAATCCCGGTGGGCATCGACTCCGAATGCTCGAACCCCGGCTGCTCCTCCTGGAAGGAGGCGATGAGCGAGAGGATCGGGGCGTCCTTCTGATACGCGTGGACCCGTCGGGCGGAGAACGACCGGCCGTCGCGGAGGCGTTCGACGCCGAACTCGATCGGTTCGGCGACATCCCCGGCGCGCAGGAAGTATCCGTGGAGGGAATGGATGAGCCGATCCTCGGGCAGGGTCGCCGAGGCCGCCACGATGCACTGCGCGAGGACCTGCCCGCCGAAGACCCGGCCGTCGGGCTTGTACTGACTCGGTCCCACGAAGAGATCGGACTCCCTGGGGCCTGCCTCCGACTCCAGTCTCCGCAGGGTGAGGAGTTCGTGCAGACGCGCGACGTTCGCCTCGGCGGATGACGGTTCGGTTTCGCTCACAGGGGCCTCCGGGGACGGGGTCGGGTGTCGTCTCCCGATCCTATCGCGGTCTTCGTCCCAGGTTGGGAGATGGCATCATGGACACATGCGCAACGGTCCCACGAACCCCCTTCTCACCGACTTCACCCGAGTGCTCCTCGAACTGAGATGGGGTGACATGGACGCCTACGGACACGTCAACAACGTCACCCAGATGCAGCTGCTCGAAGAGGCGCGCGTGCGGGCTCTCGGCTCGCCGACGCAGAGCCGCGACGCCGTGGCCGTTCCCGGTGCCCATGGTGCCGCCGAGGTGGTCTCGGGACTGCCGATGCCCGAGGTCTTCGGTGCCGCCTCGGCGACGACGGAACTCCTCGTCGCCGCGCACACCGTCGAATACCGCAGCCCCATCAGCTACCGTCCCGGCCCCATCGCCGTCGACCTCGTCGTCAGCGAGGTCAAGCCCGCCTCGGTGACGATCGGCTACGTCGTCTGCGAACCCGACGGCTCCCGGGTCTTTACCGTCGCCGAGACCGTCATCGCCTTCGTCGACACGACCACCGGTCGACCCCGCCGCCTCACCGAGGAGGAGATCGCCGGACTCTCCGAGGTCGTCCGGGAGCCCGTGCGTCTGCGGAGCCGCCGATGACGACTGTGGAGATCGCCGACGAGAAGACGATGCGCGACCTCACCGCGTTCACCTCCCTGGCCCACCGGCTCGACCGCGACGGGGCGATGCGGCTGCAGGTGGTCTCGAACGTCCTTGTCCTCACCGTCGCCCCGCTCTTCCCGCACGGCATCGGGGATTCGACGCCGCTCGTGCTGGCGATGCGCATGCAGCGCCTCGAGCGTCCCGAGCTCGACGGCCTCGACGAGGTCGTGCCGCTCTCGGCTCTGACCGACCGTTTCGCGCGGGCCGAGAACGGCAGCACCCTCCCGCTGCCGCCGACGACGGCGCTCGTCTCCTGGGCGGGCATCGCCCCGCCGCGCGGTCCGTGGGAGCGCACCGACACGATCGATGCCGGGCTGCTGCGCTCGACCGCCGAGGCGGGCATCGCCGAGGTGGGTGCGGGCACTCCCGACGGTGCGGGCTCGCATGCGGTCAAGGCGCTGCGGGCCAGAGTGTGGTCGCGTCCCGTCGAGGCGGTCGGCGGCACGGCGATTCCGAGCGGGCTCGCCTTCGCCGCCGAGGGACTGCGGTTCCTGCCGCAGGGGACCGGCCCGGGGACGGCGGGCTCAGGCTCTGCGAGCTCAGGCTCGGCGGGCGAGGGCAGTACGGGCGAGGGCTCTGCGAGCTCGGGCTCCGTCGATGAGGGCAGCGCGGACCCGCGCACCGAGGTCGCGGTGATGGAGAGCTCGGGCTGGATGCGGCTCGTCACTCCCGGCGGTCACCTGCTCACTCGCAGCGCTGGCTGAGGCGCGCACTCCCGGCGTTCGCTGAGGCACACTCCAGGTGCCGTCCGGAGCGGCCACCAAGCGCCAGCTGAGGCCCGCACGCCGCGCGCCAGCCGAGGCCTCGCTCTATGCCCTCGGCGCAGGCGCGGCCGGTTTCCTACCCTGCGCCTCGCGCTTCAGGCGCCGGTGCTGTTCGTGTTGACCATCGCGGTGGCAGCACGCTGGAAGTAGTCCCAGAAGAGCTCGTCGTAGAGCGGCGGCAGGGCGACGTCGTCGAGTGCCGCGCGCATGCTCCTCAGCCACCGGTCCCGGGCGTCGAAGTCGACGGGGAACGGGAAGTGGCGCATCCGCAGACGCGGGTGCCCGCGCTCTGCCTGATACGTCGTCGGGCCGCCGAAGTACTGTTCGAGGAACATCTGCAGCCGATGCTTGGCACCGGTGAGCTCGTGGCCGTCGGGGTACATCGCGATGAGCACCTCGTCGGCGGCGACGTGCTCGTAGAAGACGTCGACGAGGCGGGTGAACGTGGGGTGGCCGCCGACGGCCGCGAAGATCGTCTCCGTGCCCGACCCCGTCTCCGTGTTCGTTCCGGTGTTCGACTGCTCGCTCATCGTCTGCTTCCCGTCTTCGGTCCTTTGGATCCACTCGCCCCGCCGGAACCGGCCGCACCGCCGGGACCTTTTGCTCCGCCGGAACCCTTTGCGCCACCGGCGCTCCCGGCCTCCCTGCGATCGTCTGCATCCTCCGCGGACTCGCGCTGCGCCCGCTTCTCGTGCTCGTCGGCGTCGGTGACCGAGTCGTCCATCGACTTGATCCGCACCGCCTCGCTGGGGTCCGGCAGGGTCCGGAACACCGTCTCCTGAGTGATCGGGATGTGGATCCCGCGACTGTCCATCTGACGTTTGAGTTCGGCCCGGAACGCGCGGGCGACCTTCCACTGCTGGTTCGGCTTCGTCTTGAGCACTGTCCGGATGACCTGCGACTGGGCCGACAGTGATTCGACACCCCAGATCTCCGGCGGCTCGAGGATCGCATCGGCGATCTCCGGATCCTTCTCGATCGCCTTCGTCGTGTCGTCGATGACGGTCGAGTACGTCGCCACCGAGGTGTTGTAGGCCACGGGGATGTCGAGGACGGCCCGGGCCCAGCCCTGGGACTGGTTGCCGACGCGGAGGATCTCGCCGTTGCGCACGTGCCACAGCGTGCCGTCGAGCCCGCGGACCTGGGTCGTGCGCAGGCCCACGTCCTCGACGACGCCGATCGCCTCTCCGAGGTCGACGGAGTCGCCGATGCCGTACTGGTCTTCGATGACCATGAAGAACCCGGACAGGTAGTCCTTGACGAGCGCCTGCGCGCCGAAGCCGATCGCGACACCTGCGATACCCGCAGAGGCGAGGATCGGACCGACGTTGAAGTTGAGCTCGCTGAGCACGATGAGACCGGCGACGATGGCGATGACGATCGAGGTCACCGAGGACAGCATCCGCCCCACCGTCTGCGCCCGCTGCGCCCGCCGCTCCCGGATCGTCGCCTGATCGATGCCCGTGAGCTGCGATTCCATCGCCGAGGTGGAGAAGCGCGAGCTCGCCTTCGACGAATCGACGGTGCCCTTGGCCACGCTCGCTGCGAAGCGTCGGATGGCGATGCGCATGAGGAAGTTGATCAGCAGGGCGCCGACGATGATGATCGTCACCCGCAGCGGGACGTCGAGGAGGAACGACCAGTCGATCTGGGCGGCGGAGAGCAGAGTGGTCTGCAGTGATTCAGCTGTCATGATGCCAACGACCCTATCGGCTGTTCTTGGACGGGTCCTCAATGTCGCTGGACGTCCGCTGAGCCGTCAGCGCACGTTCGGCGTCCGCGAGGTTCTCCCGCATCAGCCGGGTCAGTCCCTTCGGCGCGGCCGGATGCTGCTCGAGCCACGTCCGGGCGGCGGCGACGGTCTGGTCACTCGCGGGCGGGAAGAGCCGCAGGGTCATCGTCTGCGCCATCTCCAGGGTCCTCGTCTCCCACCATCCGGAGATGCGCTGGAAGTACTCCGAGGCGAAGTCCGTCAGCGGTGCCTGCGCGGGGATGAGCTCGCCGTCACCGGTCTGCAGGCCCATCGCGAACCCGGTCGCGAGCGCCCCGAGCTCCGAGTTCGGCATGTCGATCTGTTCGATCATCGCCGTGAAGGCGCGGGACTTCGCCGCCGAGGTGGTCCGTGCGGCCCGTGCGGTCGCGGCCTGTCTCTGGCCGGTGGCGCTGGGATCGTCGGCGGCCATGTCCGCGATCGCGGACTCGGCGATCGCGTCGTGGTTGGACAGGGCGATGAGCAGCTCCCAGCGCAGGTCGGTGTCGATCGTGATGCCCCCGACCTCCTCGGCGTCGACCCATTCGCCCAGGGTCGCGATCTGCTCCGGGGACTGCGCATGCCGGATGATGCCGCGGAAGAACTGGAACGCCTGGTCGGTCCCGGCCGGGGCCTGGGCGAAGAGCTCGCCGAGGCGGTCGGCGATGCGGGTGTGCGCGGCAGCCCTGACCGCAGGCGGAAGATAGGCGCCCACAGCGGTGTCGAGTTGGCGCATCTGCGTGAGCAGACCCGAGGAGTGGGTGATCGCCAGGAGATGGTCGAGCAGGGTGTCGATGTAGTCCTGGGCGGGCACCTCGCCGTCGCGCACACCGTCCCACAGTGTCGAGAGCACGAGGAGCTGGGTGAGCGAGTCATCGAAGTCCGAGAGTCGGGCGGCCGCGGTCGCCATGCTCGCCGGATCGAAGCGGACCTTCGCGTACGTGAGGTCGGCGTCGTTGACGACGATGACCGCAGGCACCGGCAGGCCCACCGCCTCCGGCACATCCGCCTCGGCGGAGTCGAGGTCGAGCGGGAAGGAATGGGTGCGCACGAGCCGGCCGTCGGCATTCTCGGAGTAGAACCCGATCGCCAGGCGGTGCGGGCGCAGGGACGGCACCGGCTGGCCGTCGATCACCCACGGCTTCTGCGTGACCCGCAGCCGCTGGACCACCTCGGCGGGGGAGTCCGGTGCGGTCGCGGTCTCCACCGCGGCCTCGATGAGGTTGACCCCGGACTCCTCGAGCCAGAGCTTCGACCACGCGGCGAGATCGCGTCCGCTCGTGGCCTCGAGTTCGGTGAGCAGGTCATCAAGCTCCGTGTTCGACCATGCGTGCTTCTCGAAGTACTGGGAGAGCCCGGCGAAGAACTCGGCCCGTCCCACCCAGGCGACGAGCTGCTTGAGCACCGAGGCGCCCTTGGCGTAGGTGATGCCGTCGAAGTTGACCTCGACATCGGCGAGGTCCTCGATGGGGGCGACGATGGGGTGGGTGCTCGGCAGCTGGTCCTGGCGGTAGGCCCACGACTTCTCGATCGTCGCGAACGTCGTCCACGCGTCGGAGTACTTCGTCGCCTCCGCCGTCGCCAGCGTCGACATGAATTCGGCGAAGGACTCATTCAGCCACAGGTCGTTCCACCAGCGCATCGTCACGAGGTCCCCGAACCACATGTGGGCGAGTTCGTGGAGGACGGTGACCGTGCGCCTCTCGACGAGCGCCTCGGTGGGCCGGGAGCGGAAGATGTAGTTCTCGAGGATCGTCACCGCCCCGGCGTTCTCCATGGCCCCGGCGTTGAAGTCGGGGACGAAGAGCTGGTCGTACTTCTCGAACGGGTAGGGCACGCCGAACTCACGTTCGAAGAACTCGAAGCCCGCCCGGGTGATCGCGAAGAGGTTCTCCGCATCGAGGTGCTCGAAGAGGGACTGCCGGCAGTAGAGGCCCAACGGCACCGGCTGACCGTCGGAGGAGACGAGCTCGGAGTGGACGCTGCGGTAGGGTCCGGCGACGATGGCGGTGATGTAGGACGAGATCGGGGTGGTCGGGGCGAACTGCCACACGGCCATGCCTGCGGTCTCCTCCTCGTCGAGGTCGGCGAAGGTCTCGCTCGCATCGCCCGGGGTGGGCGTGGGCGAATTCGACACGACCGTCCAATGCTCGGGGGCTAAGACGGTGAAGGAGAACGGCGCCTTGAGGTCGGGCTGTTCGAAGACCGGGAAGACGCGCCGGGCGTCGGGCACCTCGAACTGCGAATAGAGGTAGACCTCGTCATCGATCGGGTCGACGAAGCGGTGCAGGCCCTCACCCGTGTTCATGTAGAAGAAGTGCGCGTCGACGGTGAGTTCGTTCTCCGCCGCCAGCCCTGCCAGGGTGATCCGGGAGGGGGCCACCACCTCGGCGATCTCGAGATCGATGCCGTTGAGCTGGACGCGCTCGACGCTGGCGGTGATCGCATCGATGAAGGTCTGTGTGCCGGGATCGGCGGTGAACCGGATCCGGGAGCGGACCCGGAAGCTCTCACCGGTCCCGGTGAGGACGAGGGTGTGCTCGTAGCTGGTGACGTGGATATGGGACGCACGCGTTCTGGCTTCTTCGCGAGTGAGGTTGTACTGGGGCACTGTCTGGCGACCTCCGCATCGGGACCGGGTGTGTTCGTCGTCATTCTGTCATGAACCCTTCCCACGCATCGGTCCACGCGGTGGGGCACGCGGGAAGTTGGTAGATTGGCCTCGGAGATCGCGGTGTCGCATCGCCGCGCAGACCTGACGAGGAGTGAGCATGAGCAGAGAGACCCTTGACCTGTGGTTCGACACGGCGTGCCCGTGGGCGTGGATGACCTCCCGCTGGGGGCTCGAGGTCGCGAAGGTCCGCGACGTCGACGTCCGCTTCCACCCGATGAGCCTCAACATCCTCAACCGCGGCCGCGAACTGCCCGAGGACTACCGCGAACTCATCGACCGCACGCTCGGACCCATGCGCGTGGTCACCGCGGCGATCGCCGAACACGGCGAGGAGATCGCCGAACCCCTCTACACCGCGATCGGCACCCGCATCCACCCGGGCGGGGAGAAGGACTTCGACAAGGCCGTCGCCGAGGCGCTCGCTGAGCTCGATCTGCCCGCCGACCTCATCGAGTACGCCGAGAAGGACGACTACGACGAGGCGCTGCAGAAGTCGCACGACGAGGCCATGGCCCTCGTCGGCGACGACGTCGGCACCCCGATCTGCCAGGTCGCGGGCACCGCGTTCTTCGGCCCCGTCGTCACCCCCGCCCCGAAGGGCGAAGACGCCGGACGCCTCTTCGACGGCGTCCTCGCGGTCGCCTCGACCCCGGGCTTCTTCGAACTCAAGCGCACCCGCGACCAGGGGCCGATCTTCGACTGACCGGCACCTCGGCGCTGCCCACGGCACCGGCACTTATCCGGCGCCGGCTCCCGCACCGACTGCACTGACTCATCCCGGCCCGCGACGGCGACCGGGTACGAAAGGAACACAATGAAGGTCCACCTCGGCACCGACCATGCAGGCTTCGAGTTCAAAGAGGTCCTCAAGACCCACCTCGGCGATGAGGGCTATGAGGTCATCGATCACGGCGCTCTCGAGTACGACGCCCTCGACGACTATCCCGCCTTCTGCATCGCCGCCGCCCAGGCCGTCGTCGACGACCGTGCGGCCGGCCTCGACTCGCTCGGCGTCGTCATCGGCGGTTCCGGCAACGGCGAGCAGATGGCTGCGAACCTCGTCACCGGCGCCCGCGCCGCCCTGGCCTGGAACCCGGAGATCGCGAAGCTCGCCCGGGAGCACAACGACGCCCAGATCGTCGCCGTCGGAGCCCGACAGCACCCGGAGGCCGACGCTCTCGCGATCGTCGACGCCTTCCTCACGACCCCGTTCTCCGGCGACGATCGCCACTCCCGACGGATCGGGATCATGGCCGCCTACGAGTCCGAGGGACAGGCCGGACTGTGAGCGAATCGACCGCGCCTGCTCGGGAAATTCTGCGATGAGGATCCGGGGCGCGGTCCTGCGCGACATGGGACTCGATCGCCCGTACGCGGACTCCCGGCCGCTGACGATCGAAGACCTCGACCTCGACGCACCCGGCCCCGGTGAGGTCCTCATCCGGCTCACCGCGGCCGGCGTGTGCCACTCCGACCTCTCCGTCGTCGACGGCAACCGGCCGAGGCCCCTGCCGATGCTCCTCGGCCACGAGGGCGCCGGCATCGTCGAGGCCCTCGGTGAGGGGGTCGATGATCTGCGCCTTGGCGAGCAGGTCGTCACCGTCTTCCTCCCGCGCTGCGGGGTGTGCCGGAACTGCCTCACCGACGGCAAGCTGCCGTGCATTCCCGGCAGTGCGACGAACTCCGCCGGCACCCTGCCCTTCGACGGGCACAAGGTGCGGCTGCACGACGATTCCGGAGCCGAGGTGCTCCACCACCTCGGCGCGTCCGTGTTCGCCACCCACGCTGTGGTCAACCGTGCCTCGGTCGTCCCGGTCGGCGACGATGTGCCGCCCGGCATCGCCGCGGTGCTCGGGTGCGCGGTCCTCACCGGAGGCGGCGCCGTCCTCAACGCAGGCGCGCCGGGGCCCGAGGACGAAGTGATGATCGTCGGCCTCGGGGGCGTCGGGATGGCCGCGCTCATCACCGCCCTGTCGGTCGAGACCGCCGGGGTCATCGGGGTCGACGCGAATCCGGACAAGCTCGCCTTCGCGGAGGAGCTCGGCGCGATCGAGACGTACACCCCGGAGGAGCTGGGGGACCGGAGGGCCCCGATCGTCATCGAATGCGTCGGCCACCCGCGGGCCTTCGAGACAGCGTTCACCGCGACCGCCGTCGGCGGGACCACCGTCACCGTGGGACTGCCGTCACCGGAGGCCCGAGCCTCCATCGCGCCCGTGACCCTGACCGCCGAGGCGCGCACGGTCATCGGGTCCTACCTCGGTTCCGCCGTGCCGAGTCGCGACATTCCCGTCTACGCGCAGGCCTGGCGCGAGGGTCGGCTGCCCGTCGAGGCGCTCATCTCCGACACGGTGGGCTTGGACGACATCAATGCGGCCTTCGACGCTCTCGCCGAGGGGCGCGTCATCCGGCAGGTCATCGACTTCACCCGCTGAGGTGCCGGGGTTCGGGCCGGTGACGCACCGAGGATGGGGCTGCAGATTCGTCGAAGAGGGGGCCGCCGCCTCGGCGAGGTCGGGTCGACTCAGTCGGGAACTGCGGCTCAATCGGGCACGGGGATCCGGAGGATCCGGTCGTCCCCGGCGGCCGGGCTGCCGCGGCCGTCGGTGTTGTTCGTCAGCATCCACAGCTGCCCGTCCGGGGTCGTGACGACATCGCGGAGGCGGCCGTACTCGCCCTGGTAGAACGTCCGCGACTGGGAGAGATCGGTCGTCGGCACCTCGCGGAGCACCTGCCCGCGGAGGTTGGCGATATAGATCGACTCGCCGAGGACGGCCAGCCCGCTCGGACTCGCCTCGTCGGTGCGCCACTGCTGGACGGGGTCGACGTAGTCGGAGCCCTCCCCGGGTTCGGCCATGCCCTCGACCTCGGGCCAGCCGTAGTTGCCGCCGGCCTCGATGACGTTGAGTTCGTCCCATGCGTTCTGCCCGAACTCGCTCGCATACATCCGACCCGAGGAGTCCCAGCCGATGCCCTGCGGGTTCCGATGCCCGAAGGTGTAGACGTAGGAGCCGGGGAACGGATTGTCCGCGGGCACGGAGCCGTCGGGGTCGAGGCGGAGGATCTTGCCGGAGAGCGCCTGCCGGTTCTGCGCGGATTCGCGGTCGCCCGCGTCGCCGGCGGTCGCGTAGAGGCGGCCGTCGGGTCCGAAGGCGATGCGCCCGCCGTTGTGGGTTCCCGCCTTCGGGATGCCGTCGAGGAGCTCCTCGGGATCGCCGAGGCTGTACGACCCCGGCCCGCCGGTGAGGGGGAAGCGGACGATCCGGTTGTCCTGCGCGGCCGTGAAGTAGGTGTAGAGGAAGTCATCGGCGACGGCGAGGCCGAGCAGACCTCCTTCGCCCGCCGGCGCCACGCCCGGCACGGTCCCGACCTCCCTGGTCTGCGCGGGTCGGGAGGTGGAGAGTTCGAGGATCCGACCCGAATCGCGTTCGCTCACCAGCGCGACATCTCCGGCGAAGGCGATCGACCACGGTGCGGCCAGGTTGTCGACGACGGTCTCCGGGGCGCTGATGTCCGGGGGAGTCCCGGTCGCAGAGGGGTCGGACGACGCTGCCGCCGCGGAGCTCGGGGCAGGGGAGGTCGGCGTCGAGTCCCCGGGATCGGGGGAGGAACAGGCAGAGAGAACCAGGCTGAACCCGGCGATGAGGGCGGTCGTCCGTCGTGGATTCGGTCGGCGCTGCGGGTTCACTGGAGGATGCGTGCTCGACATCTCGGGTCCTTTCCCGTCGGAACACCATTGTCACCGAAGACCGCCCGAGAACGCGAGAGCCGTCCGAACCACACGGTCCGAACGGCTCTCGATCGTCGGGATGACAGGATTTGAACCTGCGACCCTCTGTTCCCAAAACAGATGCGCTACCAAGCTGCGCCACATCCCGCGACGGACTCAATCTAACCACACCCGCGCTCAGGCGCCCAACGGGAGAGAGCGAGGGTGAGACACGTCACGAAAGCTCGATTTGTCCGCTCCAGCGGACCTCGGCTATAGTCATATTCGCAACACGGGGATGTAGCTCAATGGTAGAGCCTCAGTCTTCCAAACTGATGGTGCGGGTTCGATTCCCGTCATCCCCTCCACCGGCCGGTCGGACCTCAGGGTCCGGCCGGTCTCTGCATTCACACAAGCATTCACCCGAGCAGTCACCCGACTTCCGCCTCGGCGACCATGACACCGACCTTGACGCACCGCCGTGCGCCCCGCGCGGGCACGGGCCTTCGACCGCCTCGGCGGGTTTCGTGTTTTGGACCTGGTGTCAAGTAGGATGGGTGACTGCATCTTGCGGACATGGCCCATGTCCGCAGCCTCACCGGTCCCATGACCCTGCAGGGCCATGCCGACCCCGAGCATGACTGTCGATTCTGAAAGGTCACACTGTGAAGAGCTCCGTCGAGCAACTCGACCCGACCCGGGTCAAGATCAGCGTGGAAGTCCCTTACGCCGAACTCAAGCCGAGCGTCGACGAGGCCTACAAGACCATTGCTGGCCAGGTCACCGTTCCCGGCTTCCGCCAGGGCAAGATCCCCGCTCGCATCATCGACCAGCGCATCGGCCGCCCGACGGTGATCCAGGAAGCCATCAACAACGGACTCGACGCCTTCTACCGTGACGCGGTCGAGGCGAACGACCTCAAGCCCCTCGGCCAGCCCGAGGTCGAGATCTCCGAGGTCCCCGGCCTCGACGGCACCGAGGACGGCGACCTCGTCTTCACCGTCGACGTCGACGTGCGCCCCGAGATCACGCTTCCCGCCTACGACTCGATCACCGTCGAGGTCGACCCCATCGAAGTCACCGACGCCGACGTCGAGGCTGAGCTCGAGCAGCTGCGCTCGCGCTTCGGCACCCTCACCGCGGTCGACCGTCCCGCCGCCAAGGACGACTTCGTCACCCTCGATCTCGTTGCGAAGATCGACGACGAGGAGATCGACCAGGCCTCCGACATCTCCTACCAGGTGGGCGCCGGCACCATGCTCGAGGGCATGGACGAAGCGCTCGAAGGACTCTCGGCCGACGAGTCGACGACGTTCTCCACGACCTTCGCCGGCGGTGAGCACGAAGGCGAGTCCGGCAGCGTGACCGTCACCCTCAAGGCCGTCAAGGAGCGCGAGCTCCCTGAGGCCGACGACGACTTCGCCCAGCTCGCCAGCGAGTTCGACACGATCGACGAACTCCGTGAGGACCTCAAGGTCCAGGCCGGCAAGCAGAAGGAGTTCGCGCAGGGCGCCGAGGCCCGCGACAAGGTCCTCGAAGCCATCATCGCCGCCGTCGACGTGCCGGTTCCCGGCAAGATCGTCGCCGACGAGGTCGAGCGCCACCTCGAGTCCGAGGACCGCGTCGACGATGACGAGCACCGCAAGGAGGTCACCGAGGAGACCGAGCGCAACCTGCGCACGCAGTTCGTCCTCGACGCCATCGCCGAAGCCGAGAACGTCGAGGTCACCCAGCCCGAGCTCATCGAATACCTCATCTCCGCCTCGCAGCAGTACGGGATGAACCCGAACGAGTTCGCGCAGATGCTCGACAACTCCGGCCAGGTCAACGCCCTCGTCGGCGAGGTCTCCCGGCGCAAGGCGCTCGCGGCGGCACTGGCCGGCGCGGTCGTCAAGGACACCGACGGCAACGTCGTCGACATGGAGGAGTTCACGACTCCCGCCGGCGACGCCGAGGAGTCCGCGGACGACGCAGCCGACGATGCCGAGGCACCTGCCGCAGACGAGCAGGACGACGCTGAGCAGAAGTGACCACTGACCGCCTCGGCGAGTGAGTGCGACGGCGGGCACGGGGAGACCCGGGCCCGCCGTTTCGTCATTCACACCCCTCGCCGAGGCGGGGGCGCAGTCCCCGCGCACACCGGATCACCCCCGTATCACGCTGAGGGCGAACACGGGTGAGCGGGGGGACTAAAAGGGACTGCCGACCAGTTAGAGTCCATAGCAACCGATCACGACCAATCAGGAGAGAAACGTGAGCGCACACGACATGACAGCGCCCGTCGGCCTCGACGCCGGTGGGGGCATGGGCCTCGACGACCACATCTTCAACCGTCTGCTCAAGGAGCGGATCATCTGGCTGGGCTCGGAAGTGCGTGACTCCAACGCCAACGCGATCTGCGCGCAGATGATGCTGCTGGCAGCCGAGGATCCCGACTCCGACATCTGGCTCTACATCAACTCGCCCGGCGGCTCGGTGACTGCGGGCATGGCGATCTACGACACGATGCAGTACATCAAGCCCGACGTCGCGACCGTCGCGATGGGCATGGCCGCCTCGATGGGTCAGTTCCTGCTCTCCTCCGGCGCCAAGGGCAAGCGGTACGCGACCCCGCACGCGCGCATCCTCATGCACCAGCCGCTCGGCGGCATCGGAGGAACGGCCACGGACATCAAGATCCAGGCCGAGCTCATCCTCCACATGAAGAAGCAGATGGCTGAGCTCACCGCCGAGCAGACGGGCAAGTCGCTCGAGCAGATCCTCAAAGACAACGACCGCGACCACTGGTTCACCGCCGAGGAGGCCCTCGAATACGGCTTCATCGACGATGTCGTGACCCAGTCGTCCGAAGTCACCGACAACTGACGGGAAGACAGAGAAGAATGAACTCGATGAATCTCATGCCAGGCGGGGCCGCGGGCCAGATGCCGGTCTCACGGTACGTCATGCCCCAGTTCGAGGAGCGCACGCCCTACGGCTTCAAGCGCCAGGACCCGTACACGAAGCTGTTCGAGGATCGCGTGATCTTCCTCGGCGTGCAGGTCGACGACACGAGCGCCGATGACATCATGGCGCAGCTGCTCGTCCTCGAATCGCAGGACCCCGACCGCGACATCACCCTCTACATCAACTCGCCGGGCGGCTCGTTCACCGCGCTCACCGCGATCTACGACACGATGCAGTACATCAAGCCGGAGATCCAGACGGTGTGCCTCGGCCAGGCAGCCTCGGCCGCGGCAGTGCTGCTCGCCGCGGGCACCCCGGGCAAGCGCCTCGCTCTGCCCAATGCCCGCGTCCTCATCCACCAGCCCTCGATGCAGGGTCAGGGACAGGGACAGGCCTCGGACATCGAGATCCAGGCCGCCGAGGTGCTGCGGATGCGCCAGTGGCTCGAGCAGACGCTCGCGAACCACTCGAACAAGACGGCCGAGCAGGTCTCGAACGACATCGAACGCGACCTCTTCCTCACCGCCGAGCAGGCGAAGGACTACGGTCTCGTCGACCAGGTGCTCACCTCACGTAAGGGAGCCTGATTCCCCGCAGGGGAGTCTGACCTCCCGCCGGGGAGTCCGAGCGCTCTCGCAGCGGGCCCGGGCGATCACTGATCGCCCGGGCCCGCCCGTCGTCCGCGCACGGTCCGACCATACCGTCCGACCAGGAGCGTCGGCTCCGGGCGCCCTGGATGCGACGACACACCGTGTGACACCGCGCAGGGACTGTGTCAGTGTCATGTGGGAAGCTATTGAGGTACAGGAAACACGAGCGGTAGAGTTGGGGCCAAGTGCCCTGGCGAAAGGTTGTGACAGTGGCTCGCAGTGCGGACGGAGCAGATCTGCTCAAATGCAACTTCTGTGGCAAATCACAGAAGCAGGTTCGGAAGCTCATCGCCGGACCTGGGGTGTACATCTGCGATGAATGCATCGGCCTGTGCAACGAGATCATCGAAGAGGAGCTGAGCGAGTCGACGGCCGACCATGCCGAGCTCGAACTGCCCAAGCCGCGGGAGATCTTCGACTTCCTCCACGAGTACGTCGTCGGACAGGATCCGGCGAAGAAGGCCCTCTCGGTCGCCGTGTACAACCACTACAAGCGCATCCGCGCCCTCCAGGGCAGTGACGATGCGAAGACGCTCGGGTCGTCCGAGTCCGACGTCGAGATCTCGAAGTCGAACATCCTCCTCGTCGGTCCCACCGGCTCCGGCAAGACCTACCTCGCCCAGACTCTCGCGAAGCGTCTCAACGTCCCCTTCGCCGTCGCCGATGCGACCGCGCTCACGGAGGCCGGCTACGTCGGCGAGGACGTCGAGAACATCCTCCTCAAGCTCATCCAGGCCGCGGACTTCGACATCCAGCGCGCCGAGCACGGCATCATCTACATCGACGAGATCGACAAGATCGCCCGCAAGTCCGAGAACCCGTCGATCACCCGTGACGTCTCCGGTGAGGGCGTGCAGCAGGCGCTGCTGAAGATCCTCGAGGGCACGCAGGCCTCCGTGCCGCCGCAGGGCGGGCGCAAGCACCCGCACCAGGACTTCCTCCAGATCGACACGACGAACGTCCTCTTCATTGTCGCCGGTGCCTTCGCCGGGATGGAGGAGATCGTCGCCGGCCGCAAGGGCAAGCACGGCATCGGCTTCGGAGCGCTGCTCCAGTCGAAGAACGACGACGAGGACCTCTACGCGGACATCCTGCCCGAGGACCTCCTCAAGTTCGGCCTCATCCCCGAGTTCATCGGCCGCCTCCCTGTCCTCGCGACGGTCTCCAACCTCGACCGCGCAGCACTCATGTCGATCCTCACCGAGCCGAAGAACGCCCTGGTCAAGCAGTACCAGCGGATGTTCGAGTTCGACAACGTCGAACTCAGCTTCGAGACCGAGGCGCTCGAGGCGATCGCCGACCTCGCGCTCCTGCGCGGCACCGGTGCGCGCGGACTGCGCTCGATCATGGAAGAGGTCCTCCAGCCGATCATGTTCGACGTGCCCTCCCGTGAGGACGTCGCCGAGGTGGTCGTGACCAAGGACGTCGTCGAGAGCAATGTCGCCCCCACCCTCGTTCCCCGGGAAGAGACGCGGACGCGCAAGAAATCTGCCTGAGCGTGTCACGCGCAGATGAAGCTGTTCGCTGACACCAGACCGCTCAGATACGACAACTACCGCCGGCTGTGGCTGGCCAACATCGTCACCGTCCTCGGTGCGCAGATGACCGTTGTCGCGATCCCCGCCCAGATCTTCCACATCACCGGCTCGTCCGGGTACGTGGGTCTGAGCGGGGTCTTCGGCCTCGTGCCCCTCATCGTCTTCGGACTCTGGGGCGGATCGCTCGCCGACGTCATCGACCGGCGCAAGCTCCTCATCGTCTCCACCGCCGGGCTCATCGTCACCAGTGCCCTGCTCGCGGTGCTCGCGATCATCCGGATCGACAATGTGTGGCTGCTGCTGAGCGTCTTCGCACTCCAACAGGCCTTCTTCGGTCTCAACCAGCCGGCGCGAGGGGCGCTGCTGCCGACGATCGTGCCGCTCGCGCTCCTGCCGGCGGCGAATTCGCTCAACATGACGGTCGCGACCCTGGGTGCGGTCGCCGGTCCCGTCATCGGCGGAGCGCTCATCCCCGTCTTCGGGTATCAGATGCTCTACATCCTCGACGCGCTCTTCCTTGCCACCACCCTCTATGCCGTGGTGAAACTGCCCGCGCTCATCCCAGGAAAGCAGCCGGACACGCGCTCCGGGTTCAAGGGCGTCGTCGACGGCTTCCGCTACCTGGGGACGAACACCGTCGTCATGGTCTCCCTCCTCGTCGACGTCATCGCCATGGTCTTCGGGATGCCGCGAGCACTGTTCCCGCAGATCGCGACCGAGACCTTCGGCGGGCCCCCGGAAGGCGGCATCGTCTTCTCCCTCCTCTTCGCCTCACTTGCCGCAGGCAGTGCTCTGGCGGGCATCTTCTCCGGGTGGGTGTCGAAAGTCGAACGCCAAGGCCTCGCGGTCATCGTCGCGATCCTCGTCTGGGGTGCGGCGATGGGGATCTTCGGCTTCTCACTCGAGTTCGCTTCCGGCTTCTGGACGGCGGCTCTCATCGTCGCCCTCTTCGGCCTCGCCCTCGGCGGGGGAGCCGACATCATTTCCGCGGCGTTCCGCTCGACGATGCTCCAGGAGGCGGCGAGCGATGACATGCGCGGGCGGATGCAGGGAGTCTTCATCGTCGTCGTCGCCGGCGGCCCGCGGATCGCGGACATCGTTCACGGCTACGCAGCGGAGGCTACGAACACGACGATCGCCTCGGCGGGAGGCGGCATCGCCGTCATCGTCCTCGTCCTCATCTGCGCTGCGGTCTTCCCGGCGTTCCGCCGCTACAGCGTCGACCGCGGGGGACCGGACGACCTTCGCACCGTGGCGTAGCCGACGTCCCCGCGGGGACGTGCGCCTCGGGGTGACGACGCGAGAAGCAACGCTGATGTACAGCGATATCCGAACACGAATCGATGAGAAGGTCGCGGATATATTACGTTCCTGTGGAACCAATGCTGGTGAGATCTCCGCTTTCCTGACAAGCCCGCGGATGTGCGCGATTGTCATGAGACGTCGATATTTCATCAATTCCTTAACAGGGCCGCCAGCAGGTAATGATCGATGTAGCGTCGTTGGTGCATAACACCTCACAAGAAAGGACAGGAATGGGACGCTTTTCGCAGCTGCCGCACTCTCCCGCGCTATCGGCCCCGCGCACATCGCGTCAGCCGGTCAGCCGACGTGTCCATGACCGCCACAAAGCGATCAAGGCGATGAAGTGCGTATGACTCACGATCGGAAGGAATCTCTGTCGAGCGGCGAGCTCAGGAACGAGCACCTTAAGAAGTTCGGGATCAAAGCGCTGGTGCTGATACCGCTCGCTCTGCTCGGATGGCTGCTCACAATGAACAGCTCTATGGGCGCTGTGGTGCCTGTTCTCATCGTCGTCGGAGGAGCCGTTGTTCTCGCCATCGATGGCGTTCTGAGATACAGGGCGGAAAGGCACTCCGTGCACGGCTGACTACCCGATACATGCCACTTGGCACGACAGAGGCGGAGTGCGACCAACCGGGGTACTTCGAGTTCGAGCCCGGTGAGCGACTGCCCCGCATAAGAGGCTGCCTCCCTCACACCTCGGTGAGGGCGGACTCCATGTTCGCGAGCACCCGCGGCCAGCCGGCCCCCATCCCGGTGAACGCTTGCCTGCCCATCGGGGTATCGGAATTTTTCAAGGTGTTTGAGGCCAGTGGGTGTCAGGCGGCTACCGGTTCGGCGGCGGTTGGTTGGTTGATCCAGGCGTGG
>NZ_BAABNP010000013.1:0-80259 GCF_038429965.1 Brevibacterium ammoniilyticum | reverse complement strand
AGCGCGCGCCGACTACACCCTTCAGGCCGCGATCGCCGCCTGATCCACAAAGAGATCGTCTACGAAACTTGACACAGCCCACCGCGCACGCGGGGATGATCCCTCGTCCCCACCGCTGAACGCACCGGGGGTCATGTGCTCCCCGCGCACGCGGGGATGATCCCTGCGGACATGGGACGACAGGCTCAGGGCACGCGTGCTCCCCGCGCACGCGGGGATGATCCCGCCGCACAGGCCGATCCAGTCATCCTGCGAGGGTGCTCCTCGCGCACGCGGGGATGATCCGGAAACCTGTACTCATGTCAAATCTCAAACTCAGTGCTCCCCGCGCCCGCGGGGATGATCCGTCGATCGTGTCGTCGAGGTAGGAGCCTTCCTCGTGCTCCCCGCGCCCGCGGGGATGATCCGTACTTGTACGGGGTGCCGGACTTCTGACCCAGGTGCTCCCCGCGCCCGCGGGGATGATCCCCCGACGTGTACGCCAAGAGCTGGCAACGGCAGGTGCTCCCCGCGCCCGCGGGGATGATCCCATCGACAGAATCGCAGACGAGACGCTGAGCTAGTGCTCCCCGCGCCCGCGGGGATGATCCTCCGGTGACTACCCCCGCGTGGAGAACTTGTGGGTGCTCCCCGCGCCCGCGGGGATGATCCTTCGTCACGGGTCGCGTCATTGTAGTATCGCCCGTGCTCCCCGCGCCCGCGGGGATGATCCCCGCGGCGGAGGTCGGTGCGGAGGTCGGATTAGGTGCTCCCCGCGCCCGCGAGGATGATCCCATCAAGGCGATGGTGACCTCGGCGAACAACACGTGCTCCCCGCGCCCGCGGGGATGATCCGGGGTGGTGGAGGATGCGTTCCATCGTGATCAGGTGCTCCCCGCGCCCGAGGGGATGATCCGCATGGCTCGCAGAACGCAAGGCCGTGCACTCGGTGCTCCTCGCGCCCGCGGGGATGATCCCCAGCCCCAGCAGGCTCCCGCGTAGGGGAGCGGGTGCTCCCCGCGCCCG
This sequence comes from Brevibacterium ammoniilyticum, assembly GCF_038429965.1. Taxonomy (NCBI): domain Bacteria; kingdom Bacillati; phylum Actinomycetota; class Actinomycetes; order Micrococcales; family Brevibacteriaceae; genus Brevibacterium; species Brevibacterium ammoniilyticum. The sequence goes on along the minus strand of NZ_BAABNP010000013.1, from coordinate 79,254 downwards.
CGGGGATGATCCGGGGCGTCCGGCGACATAGGCACGGTAGCCGGCGTGCTCCCCGCGCCAGCGGGGATGATCCCTTCATGACGCGGGTTATGTCGACGAGGAGTCCATATTACCCGCGCCCGCGGGGATGATCCGCAGATCAACACCCGCCTCGGACTGGGAAGCGACGTGCTCCCCGCGCCCGCGGGGATGATCCCCACGCCAATGGCTCCGAGCGTAGTGCGATCCAGTGCTCCCCGCGCCCGCGGGGATGATCCGGCATCGACCCGGCGGAGGCCGTAGGCGTCGGCGTGCTCCCCGCGCCCGCGGGGATGATCCGACTCCGGGGCCGACTTTCGTTGCGAGCGGCTCGTGCTCCCCGCGACCGCGGGGATGATCCGCACAGAGCCGCAGAAATGAGATTGAGCCACAGGTTTTCCCCGCGCCCGCGGGGATGATCCCAAACGCTACGACACCGCTGAGTCCCGGGTGCGGTGCTCCCCGCACCCGCGGGGATGATCCGACCACGATGGCGCAGACCCTCTCGCTGATCCTGTGCTCCCCGCGCCCGCGGGGATGATCCGGACAGGGGCATCGAGCTAAACGCCGTCATGAGGTGCTCCCCGCGCCCGCGGGGATGACCCGGCGAACGGAGCATCACCGACTTCCGAAAATCCGTCAGCGACGGTCGATGCTCTGTCGCATGTCCGCCGCGAGGTCACTCAACGCCGCGTGGTCCCGTGCTTGCGCGATCCAGCTGTCGAGCATGTCGAGGGTCTGACCCTCGTGCCGGGCGAAATGTCGACCCGCGTATCCGGGGAGAGAGATCGGCGAGATCCGCTCGATCGCCTCGAGCACCGCACGAGCAGCCTGCGGCACGATCGGCACACGAATACCGGCCGCGGCTTCGACCGCCTCGGCGGCAGCTGCACTCGGCAGATCCAGATGGTCGAGCAGCGCCTCCCAATCGCCGGCGCGCACGCTGAGCTCGGCGACGAAGGGCATGAACACCGCCGGCGGGACCAACAACGCTTCCATAGGCACGGACAGCACGAGCGACCTGAGCTCGTGTGAGAGCCTCCGCACCGCATGCTTCGGTCCGGCCACGAGGAACGCCGGCGCACCGAACGGAGACCAATACCGCACCTCACGCCCAGCCGGCGTAGCCGGCGACGCGTCGACTCGTTCGGAGAGGAACGCCGGACCGAGGATGACCACCTCGGCGCCGGGGAACTGCGACCGCGCCACGACGAGGTCACCGTCGACCTGACTCGTGATCGCCACCCACCTCGGCGCGACCGCCCTGATCGCCGCGGCCACGTCCTCATCGAGGTCGCCCGGCCGCGTCGTGAGGACGACGAGATCCCAGGAGTCCTGCACTCGACGATCTCGCGCGCTCCGGCGGGTACCGCGCTGCGCGGACCGTCTGGCCTGCGCGATCGTCACTCCTCGACCGATCGCCGAATCGCTCGTATCGTGCGCGCCGCCGTTGGCATCGTCGGATGCGCTATCAGGACGCAACCGGAATCCGCCGGCCGCTTCGATCCCCGGCCAGTCGGTGACCGTCACCCGTCTTGCCGCAGCGGCTGTCGAGCCATGCGTCTCCTCCGCGCCCCCGAACAGCGGAGATTCGAGCACACTGACCCGTTGCGGAAACGCCGCTGAGGGACCATTCCGACGCGACCTCGACACCACCACCGCCTCGTGCCGACCCCCGAAGAGCGCGACACCGGCGATGCCGATCGCCCCCGCCCCTTGGAAGAGGACTCTCATGGCCGGTACACCAGGGCATTCGCGATCGCCGCGACACCGTCGCCGCGGCCGGTGAGACCGAGCCCATCGGTCGTCGTCCCCGACACCGACACCTCGGCACCGATCGCCGCCGACAGCGCCTCCTGTGCCTCGTCACGCCGCTTGCCGATCTTCGGCCGATTCCCGATGACCTGAACGGAGACATTCCCGATCGCGAACCCGGCTTCACGGACGAGGCGGGCAGCCTCGGCGAGGAGACTCACCCCGGACGCTCCGGCGAACTCGGGCCGGTCGACACCGAAATGCGCGCCGAGGTCACCGATCCCGGCCGCCGAGAACAGCGCATCGCAGCACGCATGCGCCGCCACATCGGAGTCCGAATGCCCCTCGAGACCCTGCTCGTCGGGCCACAGCAGCCCCGCCACCCAGAGCTCGCGCCCCGGTTCGGCCGAGAACGCATGGACATCGACACCGATCCCCGTCCGCGGAATGGTCATCGCCTCACACCTCCACATGCAGTCGTCTGCTTCCAGAGTAGTGCCCGTCGCGCAGGGGCCAGTGTCGGCTGGGGTGCGGCGGCACTCGGCGTGGGTTTGTCACCCAGCCCGAAGTGTCAGGAGGGGCGCGTCACTACGACTGCGTGCGGCTGCGTTCCCGGGCGATGTGCTCGGCAAGGACGAGGTCGAGCGGGTAGGTGATCTTCAGCGCTTCCTCATCACCGTCGACGGCGACGACATCGACGCCGAGGCGCTCGACGAGCCCCGCATCATCCGTCGCCTCCCGGGCTTCCGCACCCTGGGTGCGGACCTCGTCGCGGTATGCCTCGTGGGCCCGGCGGAGGATCGCCGAGGTGAACCCCTGCGGAGTCTGAACCCGTCGCAGGCTCGCCCGGTCGAGGTCGCCGCGCAGAATCTCGTGGTCAGGGCCGAGGCCGTGGTCGCCGCCGGCTCCATCGCCGAGGCTGCCGCCGGTTTCTCCCTGTGCGCTGACGTCCGCCGACCTCACCGTCTGAGCCCGGCGGACGGTGTCGATCATGGGCAGGACGGGCACGACCGCCTCGGCGCCGGAGGACACCGCCGCGACGACGCGCTCGAACACCGCAGGCGGAGTGAGCGCCCGGGCGGCGTCGTGGACGAGGACGATGTCATGCTCCCCGGCCGCCGCGAGTCCGGCGTCGACGGACGCGACGCGATCGGCACCGCCGACCACCGCGATGATCTCGACGTCGGTCGAAGACGGATCGCGGGCAGCACCGGCCACCGACTGGGCGATGCCGGCACCGGGCGCCGACAGCCGCCGCACCACCTCGGCGATCTCGGCACGGGCGAGAAGCAGAAACTCCTCGGGAGCCGCGACCACGATGGTGGTGGCGACTCCCGAGGAGATGATGGCCTCAAGACTGTGGGCGAGCAGCGTGCGCCCGTCCACGGAGACGAAAGCCTTCGGCTCGGGATGACCCAAGCGCGTTCCCGACCCTGCGGCCGGGACGATGACGCAGGTGCTCAGGACGCGAGCACTTCGTCGAGGAGAGCTTCGGCTTCGGACTCCTCTTTCTTCTCAGCGAGTGCGAGCTCCGAGACGAGGATCTGGCGGGCCTTCGAGAGCATGCGCTTCTCACCGGTCGACAGTCCGCGATCCTGCTCACGGCGCCAGAGGTCACGGACGACCTCGGCGACCTTGATGACATCACCGGACTGGAGCTTCTCGAGGTTCGCCTTGTAGCGGCGGGACCAGTTGGTGGGCTCTTCGACGAATTCCGCGCGAAGGACGTTGAAGACCTTCTCGACTCCCTCTTCGCCGACGACGTCGCGGACACCCACGAGATCGCAGTTCTCAGCGGGGACCTCGATCACGAGATCGCCGTGCGCGACCTGGAGCTTGAGATACAGTTTCTCCTCACCCTTGATGGTTCGTTGCCTGATTTCTTGGATTGTCGCTGCACCGTGATGTGGATAGACAACAGTGTCGCCGACCTGGAAACTCATATTCTCTTCAAACCCCTTTCGCGGAATCCCAGTTTACCATGAGGCGCGCCACAGAAATCGCCCAGGTAGCCGATTCCCCGTGCTAGGCTCGGCCTTTTTGCCCACACTCCCAGACCCGGGCTTCGAGCTCTCAGACTTCCCACATCCGGTTCTACAGAAGGTCAAAAACCGGGTAGTATACAGACTGATCTTGTACTGCCACTTCAAGGAGCACAATGAAACGGCACACCCGCGCAGCTCTCGCAGTTGCCGCACTCGCGCTCGTCATCCCCGTCAGCGGATGCGCCAGCCTGCTGTCGCCTCAGCAGACCGCTGACTACCAGTACAACGGCGGCGACGGTGCGTGGGGAACGGTCGGCGACGTCGAGGTGCGCGGTCTCATGCTCATCATGGACGAGAGCGGCACGGGCCCGGCCCAGCTGTTCTTCACGCTCATCAACAAGGGCGACTCCTCGGCGAGCGTCTCCCTCGACGTCTCCGGTGAGAGCTTCACCGAGTCGGTCGCAGCCGGCAAGACCTTCGTCCAGGACCCGCAGAGCCCCGCGTCGTCGACGACCGATCCGATCGTCCTCGACAGCATCGACGCGAAGCCCGGCGACCTCATCGACATCACCGTCTCCACCGGCGGCCAGGAGAAGACGATCCAGGCCCAGGTCCTCTCCGACTCACTCCCCTACTACGAGGAGTACGTCCCGACCGAGTCGCCGTCGGCTGTGCCCACCGAGGATGCCACCGGCTCTACCGGTGAGGAAACCTCGCCTGCCGAGGGCTCGACGAGCACCGAATCGGCGACCACCGCCGCCGAGGGCTGAGGCCGCCCGACCCGAAGTCGCAGACGACGAAGGAGCCGCTCACATCGAGCGGCTCCTTCGTCGTCTCCGGCTCACGCGCAGGTCGCGGGAGGCTCCCTGTCGGACGACCGGCGCCCGCCGTACGGCGTAACGCTCAGAAGTACGGCGTAACGCTCAGGCCTCGAACTTGTAGCCGAGTCCGCGGACCGTGGTGAGCAGCTGCGGCTCCGAGGGGTTCTGCTCGACCTTCGCACGCAGGCGCTTGACGTGGACGTCGAGGGTCTTCGTGTCCCCCACGTAGTCCTCGCCCCAGATCCGGTCGATGAGCTGACCGCGGGTCATCACGCGTCCCGAATTGCGCACGAGGATCTCGAGGAGTTCGAACTCCTTGAGCGGCATCGACAGTTCCTCACCGCGGACGGAGACGACGTGGCGTTCGACGTCGATGCGGACCCCGCCGGCCTCGAGGATCGACTCGTCGTAGCTCTCGGCCTCGACGTTGCGGCGCAGCACCGCCCGCACACGGGCGAGCAGCTCACGCGAGGAGTACGGCTTCGTCACGTAGTCGTCGGCACCGAGTTCGAGCCCCACGACCTTGTCGATCTCCGAGTCCTTGGCCGTGAGCATGATGATCGGCACGTTCGACTTCGCGCGCAGCTCCCGGCACACCTCGGTGCCCGAGGCCCCCGGCAGCATGAGGTCGAGGAGCACCAGGTCCGCGCCGTTGCGATCGAACTCCGCAAGCGCCTTGAGTCCGTCGTCGGCCACAGTCACCTCGTACCCCTCCTTGCCGAGCAGGTACGACAGCGGATCCGAGAACGAATCCTCGTCCTCAACAAGCAGAATTCGAGTCACGTCGTGAGCTTCCTTTGTTCGCTTCCAGTGGGCAAAACCTGGGCAGTCCCATTCTCCTCCGGGCCTCCGGCATTGTCATTCGCCGAGGCGGCCGCCGGGTCCCCGTCGACCCTCTCCTCCGGAGCGGCTGCGTTCTCGGCGGCTGCGTTCTCGGCCACAGCGTCGCCGTCCGTGGGCTCCTCGTCCTCCTGACCGAGCTGCGCCGAGTGCTCGAGGAGGACCCCGGCAGGCGCCGAGGATGTCGCCTCGGCGAGGGTCTCCGTGCCGGCCAGGGGAAGGACGATCGTGAACGTCGAGCCCTTCCCGAGCTGACTCCACACCCGCACCTCACCGCCGTGGGTGGCGACGATGTGCTTGACGATGCTCAGTCCCAGACCCGTCCCGCCGGTGATCCGCGACCGGGCCGGGTCGACACGGTAGAAGCGCTCGAACACCCTCTCCGTGTCCTGCCGGGAGAGGCCGATGCCCTGGTCGGTCACCGAGATCTCCACGCGTTCGTCGACGAGTTCGACGCCGACGCCCACACGGGTGCCGTCGGGAGAGTAGTTGATGGCGTTGTCGATGAGGTTGCGCACCGCATTGACGAGCAGTTCGTAGTTGCCTTCGACGAGCAGGGACGAGGGCGGGGCGATCTCGATGTGGATCCGCTTCGCCTCGGCCCGGGTGTGGGCGCGGTCGGCGGCGTCCTCGACCACCTCGGCGGCGGAGATCTTCTCGGTCGCCGACGGGGCGGCATGGTCCTGGACCCGGGAGAGGTCGATGATCTCCTGGACGAGCTGGGTCAGGCGCTTCGACTCCCGCTGCATGCGACCGCCGAAGCGTTCGACGGCCTGTGGATCGTCGGAGAAGTCGGTGACCGCCTCGGCGAGGAGGGCCATCGCCCCGATGGGAGTCTTGAGCTCGTGCGAGACGTTGGCGACGAAGTCCCGGCGGACAGCGTCGACGCGCTTGGACTCGGTCTGGTCGTCGCAGAGGACGAGGATGAACGCGGTGCCCAGCGGGGCGACGCGGGCGTGGAGGTAGCGGAGCACGGATTCGGAGGCTTCGCGCTTCTGCTCGAGGTCGATCTCCTCGATGAGCCCGCGGGCGCGCACCCGTTCGACGACCGCGAGCATCTCCGCCGAGGACAGCGAATGGCCGCGCACGAGACCGAAGGTGTAGGCGGCCGGGGAGGCCTTGACGACGTCGTCACCGGCATCGAGGACGATGGCCGCGGAGGGAAGGACGGCGAGCACCTCGGCGATGCCCTCGGGCAGATCGTCCTCGGAATGCAGGTCGGCAGCATCGCGGGAGCGTTCGCTGAAACGGAACGCGAGTATGCCCGCTATGCCGAGTCCCAGGCCGACGATGCCGGTCAGGACCGCTACAATCAAGAGATCCACGTGACCAAGCTTAGGCGCAGTCTGCATGCCGGTCGCACCGGATTCACCCGTCCGCAGGCGTTTTGGCGAGGAATTCACCGAACCGACAAGTGTCGTTCACGCGGCGGTGGAAAGCTGAGGTCAGTGTGCCTGCCCGAACCCGGGGCAGCCGCCGCGTCCGCAAAGACCGGCAGGCACGGCCGATCGCCACGCAGTGCGCCATGCACTCTCACCTCGCACGAGATTAAGGAAACACACTCAATGCGCGAAGTCTTCAGGAACGAGCTCGACGAACTGGCCACGCAGCTGGTCGACATGTCCACCAAGGTCCTCGACTCCATCCGCCTGGCCAACCAGGCCCTGCAGAACAACGACCTCGATCTGGCCGAACGCGTCATCGAGGCCGATGCGAACATCGACGCCATGCAGCACACGCTCGACCAGCAGGCCGCGGAGATCCTCGCCCTGCAGGCCCCCGTCGCCGCCGACCTGCGCGCCGTCATCGGCGCCCTGCGGATGAGCGCCTCGCTCGAGCGCATGGGCGACCTCGCCCGCCACATCGCCCAGCAGGTGCGCATCCGCTACCCCGAATCCGCGATCCCCGAGCACTTCTCCTCGACGTTCCTGCGGATGGGCGACTCGGCGGAGAAGATCGCCGAAGCGACCGAGAACCTCCTGAACAACCCGGGACTGTCCGTCGTCCCGACGATCAACGCGATCGACGAGGAGCTCGACGAACTCCACCTCTCCGTGTTCGCGAAGCTCGCCGACGCCCCCGCCGAGGCACTCGCCCCGCGCCACATCGCCGACGTCACGCTGCTCTCGCGCTACTACGAGCGCTTCGGCGACCACGCCGTGTCCGTGTCGCAGAAGGTCGAGTACCTCCTCACCGGCAATTGGGAGCCCTACCTGTCCCGCAAGTGAGCGCGCCTGCGGGCTGAGGTCCCGGGTGCGGTCGACTCGGGCTGAGGTCCGGAAGAGCGCGCAGATCGCCGAGGTGGATGATCCACCTCGGCGATCGTCGTCTCCGGGGTCGGGACGCGCTGCCTGCTCGTCACCCTTCCCTGACGCCGGCCGCCCCGACGGGTGCGGGCGCGGGCTCATCGCACTCGACGACCGTGCGATGACGCCGTCGCCCACCTCGGCGAAGACCGCGCAGAAGGGTCGTGAACACCCCCGTCGTCACGGCCACGCCGAGGATGAGGAGGGCGCCGCCGATGAGCTCGGGGGTCGTCGGCCGATCACCGAGGACGAGCCATGAGGCTCCCACGCCGACGGGCGGGACGAGGAGCGTGAAGGGCGCGACCTGTGAGGCGGGGAAGCGCGCGAGCAGCGAATTCCAGATGACGTAGCCGATGAGCGAGGCGACGCCTGCGGTGTAGACGACCGACGCGACGACGTTCCAGGTGGGATGCGTGAGCGCCTGGACCACCTCGGCGGGGCCGTCGATGAGCAGGGAGAGGCCGAACATCGGCAGGGGAACGACGAGGCCCGACCACACCGTCATCTGCAGTCCGTTGACGCTGGGGCCCACGCCGCGGGCAATGACGTTGCCGATGCCCCAGGACAGGGCCGCGGCGAGGCAGACGACGAACGCGACGACCGGCGTCGAGGCCTCGAGGCTGAGCGCGATGACGGCGAGTCCCGACAGGCCGATGAGCACGCCGAGGATCTGACGGCGGCTCGGGACTTCGCGCAGGGCGAGGGCGGCGACGACGACGGTGAAGACGGCCTGGATCTGGAGGACGATCGAGGACAGGCCCACGGGCATGCCGAGGAAGAGCGAGGTGTAGAGGAGGCTGAACTGACCGGCGGACATGAAGACGCCGATGAGGAGGATGCGTCCGAATCTGCCGCGCGGGTACTTGACGAAGAGGATCGCCGGGATGACGACGAAGGTGAACCGCGCCGCGACGAGGAGCAGCGGCGGCCAGTCGCGGAGTCCGAAGTCGATGAAGAGGAAGTTGACGCCCCAGAGGACGACGACGAGGAGGGCGAGCAGCTGATGGACGGGACGCATGACTTCAGGATTCCAGGCCGCAGATCAAATTTCCATTGAAAGTTCTTATCCGGACTCGTTACAGTAATTTGATGATCGACATCGTCGCCCTGCGCACCCTCGTCGCCCTCGACGCGCTCGGCTCCGTCACGGCCACCGCCGACTCGCTCGGGTACACCCCTGCCGCGGTGAGCCATCAGCTGCAGAAGCTCTCGCGCTACCTCGGCGCCCCGGTCACCGAGCGCACCGGCCGCGGCATCTCGCTCACCCCGATGGGGCGTGAGCTCAGCAGCCGCGGGGCGCAGATCCTCCACGACCTCGAGGGCATCGAGTCCGAGGCCAGGGCGCGCTCGGGCGATCCGCGCGGGCGCATCACCGTCGGCGGGTTCTCCACCGGCATCCGCGGGCTCCTCGTCCCGGCCCTGCCCCGGCTGCGTGCCGCGGCACCCGAGCTCACGGTGACGAACGTCGAGTCGGATCCTGACGAACTCGTCGAGATGGTCTCGGCCGGCCGGATCGACGCGGCCCTCATCTTCGACTGGAACAGCTCGGTCCTCCGTCTGCCCTCGACGCTGACCTCGGAGGTCATCGCCGTCGACCGGGCCGACATCGTCATGCACCGGGACCATCACCTGGCCGATCGCGCCGAGGTGACGCGCTCCGATCTCGTCGGCGAGGTCTTCGTCTCCGCCCCACGGGGCGCGGTGTGCCATCGCTGGCTCGTCGCCCTGTTCGAGGATCTCGCCTCGGAGCCGCGCGTCGAGTACTGGGCGGTCGAGTACGACACGCAGGTCGAGTTCAGCCGGTCGGTGGGTGCGCTCGCGCTCGTGCCCCGGCTCGGGCGTCCGCACCTGCCTGCCGACGTCACAGCCGTGCCGCTCGACGACCCGTCGATCGCGCGGTCGATCCACGTCGTGTGGCGGCGGTCGATGACGAACTCCCCGGCGATCGCCGTGCTCCGGAAGGAGATGCAGGCGATCGCCGGGGAGTTCGAGGTCAGCGCCGGCTGAGGGAGCTCAGCGCCCCTGGTTGGCGACCTTGCCGATGGCCTCCTGGGCGGCCTCGGGGTCGAGGTACGTGCCGCCGGGGGTGACTGGGGTGAAGTCCTCGGTGAGCTCGTAGTGGAGCGGGATGCCGGTGGGGATGTTCAGTCCCGTGATATCGGCGTCGGAGATCCCGTCGAGGTGCTTGACGAGTGCCCGCAGCGAGTTGCCGTGGGCGACGACGAGGACCGTGCGGCCGTCGGCGAGTTCGGGGACGAGGACGTCGTACCAGTACGGCAGGAGGCGGTCGATGACGTCGGCGAGGCACTCGGTGCGCGGCACGGAGTCGCCGAGGTTGGCGTACCGGGGGTCATGGGCCTGCGAGAACTCGGAGGCGTCGGAGAGCGCCGGCGGCGGGGTGTCGAACGACCGACGCCAGGTCATGAACTGCTCTTCGCCGAACTCCTCGCGGATCTCCTTCTTGTCCTTGCCCTGGAGAGCACCGTAGTGGCGTTCGTTGAGACGCCAGCTGCGGTGGGTGTCGAGCCACGAGAGGTCGGCGGCTTCGAGCGCGAGGTTCGCGGTGAGGATCGCGCGCTTGAGTCGGGAGGTGTGGACGACGTCGGGGATGAGGTCGGCTTCGCGCAGCAGCTCGCCCGCGCGCTTGCCCTCGGCCCGGCCCTTGTCTGTCAGCGTGACATCGACCCAGCCGGTGAACAGGTTCTTCTGATTCCATTCGCTCTCGCCGTGGCGCAGCAGGATGAGGTTATGCGTCATGGCACCTATCTTCGCACGAGTCCTCGCGGGCTCGGGCTGGGGTTCGAACCGCGGGCGCAGGGTTCGAACCGCGAGCCCGGGGCGGGGGTGCGGTCCGCAGGCGGACGCCTGGGTTCGGCTCGCGGGCCCCACGCGGGACCGGCACGCATCCAGTGGCCCACCATGCGGAACTCTGTCTTGCATGGCGGAACGGCGGGGGTAGTCTGCGTCTATGTCCGATTCGCCTCAGCCCTCCGCGCCGCGCTCCGACCGCGGCTCAGCAGCCGGCCCTGACTCAGCCACCGGCACCTCATCGACCGAGAAGTCGACCGCCGACCGGAGTTCGATCATCGCGGTCACGGCCCTGCCCGTCCTCGTCGTCCTCGCCGGGGTCGCCGGCTTCCTCTCCCCGGACACGTTCACGCCGCTGGCACCGACGATCACGTGGAGCCTCGGCGTGGTGATGTTCTTCATGGGGCTCACGCTCACACTGCCGGACTTCGCACGGATCGCGAAGCGGCCGTGGATCGCCGTCCTCGGTGTCGTCACACAGTTCGTCGCGATGCCGCTGCTCGGCCTCCTCGTCGTCACCGTCTATAACCTGCCCGCCGAGATCGCCGTCGGCGTCATCCTCGTCGGCTGTGCCCCGGGTGGGACGGCGTCGAACGTCGTCACGTATCTGGCGAAGGGCGATGTGGCTCTGTCGGTGTCGATCACGACGCTGTCGACCCTCTGCGCTCCCGTGCTCACTCCCCTGCTCACACTGTGGCTGGCCGGGTCGTACATGGACGTGCCGTTCTGGTCGATGTTCGTCTCGATCTGCCAGACGGTGCTCGTGCCGGTCATCGTCGGCGTCCTCGTCCGCCTCGTCGCCTCGAAGTTCGTCGACCGGATCGCTCCTGCGCTGCCGTGGCTGGCCTCGCTCGCGATTGCCTACATCGTCGCGATCGTCGTCGCCGGTTCGGCAGGGTCGATCGCCACGGCCGGCATCCTCGTCCTGCTCGCCGTCATCACGCACAACCTCCTCGGGCTCGGCGTCGGTTACGGTGTGGCCGCTGCCTGCCGCCTCGACACCCCGACCCGTCGGGCTCTCGCGTTCGAGGTGGGCCTGCAGAACTCGGGTCTCGCCTCGACGCTGGCGACGACGTACTTCTCGCCTCTGGCGGCGTTGCCCGGTGCGGTCTTCAGCGTGTGGCACAACGTCTCCGGCGCCGTGCTCGCCTCGATCTTCGCGCGCCTGCCCTACGGCAAGCCTCCCGCCGAGGCGACCGACCAGTCCCGCACGAACGCCTCGGTGTGAGCGGCAAGCCTGAGGGCAGGCTCGTGGCCGCTCGGCGTGGCGGTCATCCCTGCGTGACCGTCGGTCACCCCGCTTGACCGTCACACCCCGGAGACCGTCACATCCACTTGACACCGTCGACCTCGAACTCGCGGATCCGGTAGGCGATCATCTCGGCGAGCAGGTCCTCGGGGATCTCCCTGCCGTAGGGCAGCTTGATCGAGCCCTTGCCGGTGTCGAAGTCCGTGAGACGATCGGCGAACGCCTCCTTCGTGCTCGGGGTGAAGACGAAATTCGCGTGCCGCTGGTAACCCGCGAAGGCGAAGAGGATCGAGTCGAGGAAGTACGCGGGGTTGCCCCATTTGAGACCTTCACCGGCGGTCGGCGCGTTCGCCCGGCTGAGGTCCCGCAGCCGCCTGAGGAAGTCCTGCTGCTCGGGCGAATCGAAGCCCGCGATGTACTCCTCGACGTTGCCCGGCTTGCTCAGATCGACGCGCTTGATCATCCCTGCCGCCCTTCCGGGTCGTCTGTCTCGGGGCGTTCGGGGCCGATCGTACCGATGAATTCGTTGTCAGGACCGCTGAGGACGTGCTCGAACGCGGCGAGGTTCCGCGTCGATTCCCCACGGCTGACCCGCCACGCCCATTCCTTCTTCATCCCCGTGAGGAACCCGATGAGAAGGAGTTCGTTGAAGGATTCGTCGGCGACCGTGAGCATCTCGCCGAGGAGGCCGTCGAGATCCTCCAGCAGATGCTCGGTCGGCACGGTGGCCCTGAGGTAGACGTCGCCGAGGTGGTCGATGCCGAACGCACTCGCCCCGAGTTTCATGTTCTTCCGCAGCAGCCACGCGTTGAACGCGGCCGCGTTCTCGTCGGGATGGCGGATGACGAAGGCGGAGAGTTCGGCGCTGCGAGCCGAGACGACGATCGACACGGTCGTCTTGAGCTTCCGCTCCCCCGGCAGCACGACGGCGATCGAGGTGCCGTCGAGGCTGTCGACCTCGACGCCGTTGGCACGCGCCCACTCGGTGATGCCGTCGATGATCGCCGAGCTCATCAGCGTCGTCCTCCGCAGAGTCCGGGTGCCGCAAGATCGCGCGCCGCAGTGCTGCGCGCCCCGAGGCTGGCGACGGAGTCGAGGACGGCGGTCACCGTCCGATCCCAGTCGAATCGCTGCGAGCGGGCGACGGCGTGATCGGCGAGCTCCGAACGAAGCTCGGCATCGCCGAGGAGGCGTTCGAGCGTGAGTGCCCAGTGCCGCGGGTTGTGGTCGGCGATGAGCAGACCCGAATATCCGTGGTCGACGATCTCGGGCAGTCCGCCGACGGCCGCGGCGATCGAGGGCAGTCCGGAAGCGGCCGCTTCGCCGGCGACGAGACCGAAGGATTCGCTGCGGGAGGGCACGAGGAGGACATCGGCGGCACGGTAGTACGTGACGAGGTCGGCGGCCGGCACCGGGGGCCTGACCTCGACGTTCGGTTCGGCGGCGATGGCCGCCGACAGCGTGGTGTGGAAGTCGGCTGTGCCCGATTCGAGAGACTGCGCGGACGGGTCGACCCAGCCGGAGGCGGCCCCGAGGAGGATGCCGCGAGTTCGCTGCGCAAGCTCCGGATTGTTCTCGTGCAGGAATGCGAGGGCGTCGACGACGATGTCGGTGCCTTTGATGAACTGCATCCGCCCGACATAGAGGACGAGCTTCTCATCAGCGGCGATACCGAGTTCAGCGCGGGCCGCATCGCGGGAACCCGGCGAGAAGAGAGCGTGGTCGACGCCGGGCCGGGCGACGATGACGGACCCGGGATCAGCGCCGAGTTCTCCGATGAGGTCGCGGCGCTCGGCCGGGGTGTTCGCAACGAGGAGGTCGACCCGGTCGGCGATGTGCTCTTCGGCGGCGAGCCGCCGCGGCGATTCGTTCGCCGTCTCCGAATCTCGGTTCTTCACCGCACCGATCGTGTGCATGCTCGCGATGATCGTCGGACGCCTCCCGGCGGTGGTCTCGTTGCCGGCAAGCTCCGCGGTGCGCAGGGCTGCCTCGGCGGAGATCCAGTAGTGAGCCCACACGAGGTCGGCGTCGGCATAGGCCGGGTGCGCCGCGAGCAGCCGAGCGATTTCGTCGATCCGCCCGGCGAGGGCATCTTTGCTTTCGGCAGTAACGCCGAGGTGGTGGAGGCGGAGATGTCCGGAGAGAGTGACGCTCGATCCAACGTTCGAAGAAGTGTTCTGCGCGGGAGAGGTGTTCTGGGCGGAAGCATCGGCAGGGTCGGAAGCACCGGAACGGCCGGTCGCCTCGGCGAGAACCATGCCATTCGAGCCGGCGAGACCGTTCGCCTCGGCGAGGCCCAAGCCGTTCGGATCGGCGGTGAAGACGTCGACCTCATGGCCGGCCGCGGCAAGGGCCCTGACCGTATGGTCGACGTAGACGTTCATCCCACCCGCGTCACCCTGCCCGGGCTGAGCCGCAGGCGAGGTGTGGAGGGACAGGACGGAGATGCGCACCCAGTCAGTCTAGCCAAAGAACTCGCCGAGGATCCGGCGGACCTCATGGCGACCGCGCCACAGGATCGATCCGGCCGGAAGCACCTCGAGGCGAGAGCCGGGGACGGCGGCGGCGATCTCCTCGGCGATGAAGACGGGATGGGCGGGATCGTCCTCATGAGTGAGGACGAGGACCTCGCCGGGGAACGCGCGCAGCCGCTCGAGGGCGGCGTCGACTCCCCCGCCGAGGTGCTGGTCACTGAGGTTCTGAGCACCGAGGTTCTCGTCGCTGAGGCGATTGCCGTCGACGGCGATCTCGAGGGCGAGCCCGAGCCCGTCGGACATGTCCGTGTGCACGAGGTTCTCGGCCTTCGTCCTGGTCCAGGCGCGGGCCGGGAGGAGTTCGGCGACCTCGGTGGGTTCGCGGGAGAGCATGAGGTCGGTGATCCGGTCAACGTCACCGGCGGCGACGAGGCCGCGCAGGGACTCGAGGTAGGCGGTGTGGGAGCGGACAATCTCGGCGGGGAAGCCGATGAAGGACGCAGGGAGGACGAGGGCGACCTTCTCGAGGTTCCGGGTCACGGGATGACCATCGCTGAGGAGGCGGAGCAGTCCGCCGGCGGACATCGAGACGCCGAGCGCCTGCGTCGCCGAGGTGGCGGTCAGGGCCTCGGCGAGCGCCTCGGCGATGAGGGCGTAGTCCCAGCCGGGGCCCGGGGAGGGCCGGCCGCCGTGGCCGTAGAGGTGGAGGAAGTGCTTGGTTCCGGTGATGCCGGTGCCGAACGGGCGGGTGTCACGGATGGCGCCCGCGAATCCGTGGCTGAAGAGGGTGTGCGGTTCGCCCGATCCGAACGTGGCGATGTACCCGGTGTCCGGACCGGGGAGGTTGGAATCCTCGCTCATGCGCCGGTCAGCGGTTCCGGTTCCTGGGATCGATGGCCTTGATCTTCGGGCGGACGTCGGTGAGGTAGACGATGGCGGCGACGAGCGCGAGGAGGTTGAGGAAGATCATGCTCATGCCCAGCGGCGGCAGCGCGATGAGCGCGAGCGCGAGGCCGACGGCGAGGATGATGACCCAGAACTTCTTGCTCTGCTTGTCCACGGCGCGGTAGTTGTCGTCCTTGTAGCGCAGGGAATCGACGAACGCCCAGAGCTGGACGCCGAATGCCGCAACGGTGAGGGCGAGAAAGATCATGCGCTGAAAGCCCGCGATGAGTTCCATGCCCTCCAGGGTAGCAACCCGGCCTGACACCGGCATCTGGGCAACTCACAGGGAGCCGGTCATCGTCAGCCGGCAGGCTGCCCGGTGTCTCCAGCTCACAGGATGCCGGTCATGCGGATTCCCGCGCACACGGCCATCGCCACGATGACGCAGACGAGAATGGGCACGCGCAGGACGGCTGCGAGCACCCCGACGCCGACGCCGATGAGGCGGGCCGGATCGGCGATGTCCTGGCCGTCGAAGATCGCCGTCGTCGCGAACACCGCGCCGATGAGGACGACGGTGGCCTTGTCCATCCATGCCGTGACCCTCGACGTCGGTTCGTCGGCATCGTTCGCCGAGGTGGTCGGAGCCGTCGGAGCCGTCGGAACCGTCGAGGTCGTCGCTCCCGGTGTTAGCGGCTCCCCCGCCGAGGTGGTCGTCTCGTTCGCGACGGACGCACCGCGGGTCGGATCGCCGAGGCCGCGGCCCGTCGGGTCGCCCAGTGCACGGCTGGTCGGGTCGTCCATCGCCTCGGCGGTCGGGCCGTCCGCGCCGACGAGGGCGCGCCGGCGTCCCCGCAGCGCAAGTGCCGCACCGACTTTGACCCCGGCCAGGCGCATCACGTACGTGCCGATGCTCAGCGCGGCGAGCGCGATGAGGAAGGTCGTCGGGTTCACTGCCGCACTCCTCTCCTCTGCCGCACCACCCGGCGGATGAGCCAGCCGAGGGCGACGAAGACGAACACCGACAGTGAGGTCACCGCGCCGAGGCCCAGCGGGAGGATCGGGGTGAGCACCACGGCGACGAGGATGCCTGCGAGGGTGAGGCACAGGGTCGAACGGTTCTTGAGGTCTCCGCGGATGAGGCAGAAGAGGATGATGGGGAACGCCGCATCGAGCCCGAGCATGTCGGCGTCGATGACGCTGCCGAGCCACTGCCCGCCGACGGCACCCGCCGGCCACATGAGGGCGATCGCGACGCCCATGAGGAGGAACGCACGCCAGCGCTGGCGGTCGTTCTCACCGGTCCGGGCGACGGCCGTCGATTCGTCGTTGATCCAGTGCGCTGCGATGAGCGCCTTCCAGTCCTGCGGGAAGAAGGGACCCACCGCCATGCCGAAGGCGAAGTTCCGGGTGTTGACGAGCAGTCCCGCGAGGACCGCGAGGATCGGCGCCCCGCCCGCGGCGATGACGCCGACGAAGGTGAACTCGGCCGCGCCGCCGAGTGCGAATGCCGCGAGCATGAGCGTCTGCCACCACGCGAATCCCGAGACCGCGGAGATCGCTCCGTACGAGAGCGCGACGGCGACGATCGTCACGGTGATGATGACGACGGCGCGGTACGTCGAGGCGGGCAGCACCCGATCGACCGTGCGGAATGATGAACTCATGTTCACCATAGTGCACACTCGCTGTTTCGTTCGTCAACCCGAACAGTCAATCACTCTGATGAACACCAGGATATAGTGGTGCCCATGAGTGCCGCTGCGAACGAATCACCTGCTGAGAAGAGGAGCGACAAGGACGACTCCTCTCGCTCCGATCTGAACGAGCTCGCCCCCGATGGTGCTGAAACGTCTAGCGCTGACACGCCTGACGCAGACACCTCTGACGCAGACACGTCTGACTCTCATACCCCGCGGGCCCAGGTGGCCGCGGCCGTCAGACGTGAACGACAGCGCGCCGGCCTCACCCTCTCCGAGGTCGCCCGCCGGGCCGGCATCGGCAAGTCGACGATGTCCGGGCTCGAGGCGGGCACCGCCAATCCGAGCCTCGAGACGATGTGGGCTCTCGCCGCCGCCCTCGACATCCCGCTGTCACGCCTGCTCGATCCGCCGCAGCATGAAGTCGCTCTCCTGCGGACCAAGGACATGCCGAGCCTCGCGTCGACGGCGTCGAACTATGTGGCCACTCTGCTCTCGACGTCCCCGGCGAACGCCCGGCGCGACATCTACCTCATCCAGGCGGAGCCCGGTGAGCCGCGGATCTCCCGGCCGCATCCGGCGGGGACGATCGAGCACATCATCGTCGGGCGCGGTGCCGTCCAGATCGAGGTGCTCGGTGAGACCTACGAACTTCACGCCGGCGACTACCTGACGTACCCCGGGGATCAGCCGCACACGTACACGGCACTCGAATCGGGAACCAACACGATCTTCGTCGTCGAAAGCTACTGACCGCTTCCCAACAGCCCCTACTCCACCGGCGGACCGTCGGCGTTGTCCTCGGCCAGTGAGGGCAGGCGCTCGTGCGCGGCGGCGTTCGTCAGCCCGGCGGCCTGGAGGAGGTCGGCGGCGACGGGCCGCAGCAGGAGGACGAGGGATTCGTCGTGGATGTCCCAGCTCTTCTCCGCCCGCGGATCGAGCTTTCCGGCCGCATCGGACAGGGCCACCTCGGCGAGGGATCTGTCGGTGCCCCGACGCAGCGCGATCTCGAGCTTCTTCGCCCCGTCGGCCAGGGATTCGACGTAGTCGGCGATGATCGGCTTCTCGACGCCGAGTTCGGTGATGCCGACGACGCGGCGGGCGATGACGCGGATCGTGCGCATCGCCCGGTCGGAGTAGGTGTGGGCGCGGGAGAGCCGGGTGACCTCGGCGGCGTGGCGGCGGCCGCGCGCATTGATCTTCGCGGCCTCCTTCGACACCTGCAGGGAGGAGCCCCACGAGTCGATGATGTCCTGGGTCTCGCGGGCCCGGGTGAGCGCACGCATCGCGAGTTCGGTGTCGGCGCGGCGCAGGGCCCGCGACATCATCGTGAGCACGGCGCTGACCTCGTCGAGGAGGTTCGCGGCGAGCGCCCGCGGCACCTTGCGGGCGTCGCGGGGGATGATGAGGGCGAGGACGATCGCGAAGAGCGAGCCGACGAGGGCGTCGAGGGTGCGCGGGAACGGCAGGGTCGTCGCGGTGGCGGGGACCACGACGACGTAGACGGATTGGACGGCGATCTGCGTGATGAAGATGCCGCCGGAGTTGAGCACGGTGCCGATGACGAGGCCGATGATGAGGGTGACCGCGAGCTGCCAGATGCCGCTGCCGTAGATGTTGACGAGGAACTCGCCGACGAGCACCCCGAAGGTCGCGCCGATGCCGATCTCGAGGGAGCGGCGGAGGCGACGGTCGGCGACGGGGCCGATGCCGACGGCCGCGGCGACGGCGGCGAGGAACGGGTACGGGTGACCGAGGATGTAGACGCAGAAGGCGTAGGCGGCGGTCGCGGCGATGGGGATCTGGATGAGCTGTCCGGAGTTCGCCCAGACCCGTTTGACGCCCAAGCGGAGACGGTGGACGACGGTGCTGACCCCTCGCTTGATCAACCCGCTGACCTCGGTCTTCGCCATCCGGCCCGGCCTCCTCTCGCCCTCGTTGTACTCAGATTACCGGAATTGTGACATGCTAAAGTCTGTGCGCCGAGGAGGCTGAAGAATGACGACGAACCTGACCCGAGACGAAGCGCAGAGCCGTTCGCATCTGCTCAAGGTCAAGACTTACACCGTTGAACTCGATGTGAGCAATGCCGAATCGGATGCCGACACCTATCTCTCCCGCACCGTCGTCGAGTTCAAGGCTCGTGCCGCAGCCGACACCTTCATCGACATCATCGCCGACTCGGTCTCGCGCGTGGAGATCAACGGTGAGGAGCTCTCCCCCGCCGAGGTGTTCGACGGTGCCCGGGTCACGTTCCCTGTCCGTGAGGGCAAGAATTCGCTGACGGTCGAGGCGCGGCCGCGGTATTCGACCTCGGGTGAGGGTCTGCACCGGTTCACCGATCCCGCCGATGGGAAGGTCTACCTCTACTCGCAGTTCGAGCCGACGGATGCCAGGCGGGTGTTCGCGAACTTCGATCAGCCCGATCTCAAGGCGAAGTTCGTCTTCAGCGTCACCGCTCCCGCAGCGTTCCAGGTCCTGTCGAATCAGGCGGAGACGAGCCGGGAGCCGGTGGGTTCTGCGGCGGCAGACGACGCCGAGGCGAGCCCCGCAGACGGTTCGGATGCCAGGTCGGATGCCGGCCCGGACACCGCCGACCATGCCGTCACCCATTACTTCGCGCCGACCCTCAAACAGTCGAGCTACATCACGTGCATCACGGCCGGACCCTACGAAGGGGCGACGGACACGTGGACGGATCCGGTCACGGGAGAGACCGTCGACCTCGGCGTGTGGACGAGGGCGAGCCTCGTCGACCATCTCGACGCAGCCGACATCATCGGGATCACGAAGGCGGGGCTGGACTTCTTCAGCGCCGAGTTCGACTACCCCTACCCATGGGGCAAGTACGATCAGATCTTCGTGCCGGAGTACAACCTCGGCGCGATGGAGAATCCGGGGCTGGTGACGTTCACGGATTCCCTGATCTTCCGGGACAAGGTCACCGATGCGATGTACGAGTCGCGGGCCAATGTCATCCTCCATGAGATGGCGCACATGTGGTTCGGCGACCTCGTGACGATGAAGTGGTGGGACGACCTGTGGCTCAAGGAGTCGTTCGCCGACTACATGGGCGGGCTCGCGCTGGCCGAGGCGACGCGGTTCACCGACGGGTGGGTGACGTTCGCGCTGCGGCGCAAGGCGTGGGCGTACATGCAGGACCTCTACCCGACGACGCATCCGATCGTCGCCGACATCCCCGATGTCGAGGCGGCGAAGCTCAACTTCGACGGCATCACGTACGCCAAGGGTGCCTCCGTGCTCAAGCAGCTCGTCGCGTTCGTGGGTCGGGAGGCGTTCTTCGCCGGGTCCCGGCTGTACTTCAAGCGGTTCGCGTACGGCAACACTGAACTCGCGGACTTCCTCGACTGCCTCGCCGAGGTGGCTCCCGACCGTGACATCGCCGGCTGGGCCGACGCATGGCTGGGCACCTCGGGTGTCTCGGAGCTGTCGTTGGCGCTGACGACGGATGCCGAAACGACCGCGGCGGGCGCCGATTCCCGGGCGAGCATCACCGGGGCGACGATCACGCAGTCGGACTCCGCTGTGGGGGCACGCCTGCTGCGCCCGCACACGCTCGAGATCGCGACGCTCGGCCGGTCGGGGCGCGACATCGTCCCCATCGACAGCGTGAAGTTCGACTTCTCCACGGAGTCCGCCGAGGTGGAGCAGCTCATCGGGCGCACGCGCGGAGAGATCGCGCTGCTCAACTTCGCCGACCACGACTATGCGCGCGTGCGTCTGGACGAGGCGTCGACGGAGACGGCGATCACCTCGGTGTCGCGGATCGCCGATCCGCTGTCGCGGGCGCTCGTGTGGTCGGCGCTCGACAATGCTGTGCGCGATGGGCTGCTGCCCGTGCAGCGGTATCTCACGGCGTATGCGCGCAGTCTCGGCAAGGAGAGCCATGCCGGGATCATGGCGGGTCTGAGCCAGACGGCGCTGCTGTGCCTCGATGAGTGGGTGGCGGAGCGGAACTTCGAGACGGCGATCTCAGGGCTGCTCGGTGCCGCACTCGATGCGCTGGCGACGGCGAAGTCGGGGTCTGATGCGCAGCTGCATCTGGCCAATCTCGTGCTTTCACTGACCTCGCGGACCGCGCGGTGCATCGATGACAGTCCGTCGATCGCGATGGGTCGGGCGTTCGCGACGCAGGTGCTCGCGGTGCCGATCGGCGAGGAGATCGAGAGCATGAGCCCCGAGGTCGACGATGACGACGGTGCGGACGTGCCCGAGCATGCGGCGGCCTCGCTGCCGTTCCGTGGGCTGATCAACGATCATGCGCTGCGGTGGAATGCGATGACGGCCCTCGTGTGCCTCGGGTGGGCGGATCAGACGGACATCGCGCGCGAGACGCAGCTCGATCAGAGTTCCTCGGGTCGACTGCGGGCGGAAACGGCGAATTCCGCGCTGCCCTTGCCGATCGTCAAGATGCGCGCGTGGGAGACCGTCGTCGTTCCGGGGGCGCTGAGCAACGATGTGCTCACGGCGATCATCTCGGGATTCGTCGCCCCCGCGGCGCTGCCGATCACGGAGATGTACGTCGACGAGTACTTCGAGCGTCTCGCCGGGTTCTGGGCGGACAATTCGATCGAGATCGCCAGGCGGCTGGTGCTCGGGCTCTATCCCAAATGGTCGATGGACGAGGAGGGCGTCGTCGAGCGGACCGATGCGTGGCTCGAGGAGCACCCGGATGCTCCGGCGGCGCTCAAACGGCTGCTCATCGAGCGCCGTGATGACCTCGCGCGGGCGATCTATCTCAAGGCGCGTCAGACCTCACGGCACTGACCGGGGCGGGGTGCCGCACCTGCCCACCGCACTGACCGGGGTGGTCATCGCACTTTCCCCCACCTCGGCGGTCACCATCTTCTCCTCGTCAACATGACCAAGCCGGCCGCAGTCGACTGCGGCCGGCTTCTCACGTGGAGCGTGAAGCGTCAGAGGATGCGGCGGGCTCCGGAGAACTCGTTGCCTTTGTCCCACTTCTTCCAGTCGACGACGTAGACGGTCTTCGAGGCGTTGGGTGAGTGGATCATCTTGCCGCCGCCGATGTACATGCCGACGTGGTGGACGGTGCCCGAGCTGGTGGAGAAGAAGAGCAGGTCGCCGGGTTTGAGGTTCTTCGAGGACACCTTCTTCCCTGCCTTCGCCTGGTCGCCGGAGTCGCGCGGGATGTCGATGCCGTGGGCGCGGTAGATGCTGTAGGTGAAGCCCGAGCAGTCGAAGCCGTAGGCGGAGACGCCTGCCCACAGGTAGCGGAGGCCGTCGAACTGCTTGGCGGTCTTGACGAGGTCGTCGCCGCTGGGCTTCTTGGGCTTCTCGCCGATGTCGAACACGTTGACGTCCTTGACATCGATCCACGCGGCTCCACCGCCGGGCAGGGCGACGCGGACGTCTTCGACGTCCTGGGCGATGAGCGGGAGTTCGACGTTGAAGCTCGGGTCGGCACCGGTGTCCTTGGTGAACTCGACGCCTTCGAGTTCGGTCTTCTTCGCCTTGACGACCGCGCGCGGCTGGTCCTTCTTCAGCTTGCCGAAGCGGTCGTTCTCGACGATCTGCTTCGTCGGCAGCCAGCCGGGGTAGCCCTTCTTGTTCTTGGGCGTGGACTGGTCGGTGACCGCGACCTTCGTCCAGTCGCCCTTGGTCTCGAGCACCGTGACCTGGGAGCCGTATGTCGCCTGGGTGTCGGCTTTGCCGGTGAGACCGCGTCGCACCTCGGTGCCGGCGAGGTCCTTGTTCCACTTGTCGAGGTCGACGGGTTTGCCCAGGGCGGGTTTGTCGACCGTGCGTGGGGACTTCGGGTCCTTCCACAGCGTGGCGACGGTGACGTCGACGTAGGCGGTGTCGCCCTTGCTGATCTTTCCGTCGGTGATGGGTTCGAGTTCCTGGCCGGGAGTGACCGCGGCGCTCAGGTTGGTCGACGCCGTGGCGGAGGCTTTGGTCGAAGCCGTGGCGGGCGCTGACAGGTTGCTCGACAGGGCGGGAGCTCCGGCGCCGAACACCAGTCCGAGCCCGAGCGCCGCCGAAACAGCAATTCTCGTACGCATTGATTCTCTTTCGGTCTGCGGGGCAACCGCTGTGGTCGCACCCGCGCGGGGGAAGCCGCCGAATGAGTTTCGCCGCCCACGGGACCGACCGAGAACGATCGACCTCGTGGGCATCGAAACGATGTACGCCGACAATCCTACTGTCTGGCCCGGACATTGTCTCGGGTCAGACGCAGATCACCGGCTGGCGCAGGGTCGCGGCCTGAGTCAATCGCCGCGGGTTGCAGGGTCGCGGCCGGCGCGAACTGGGCGACCATGCGACCTCGACACTGCTCCTGCCCCCGCCTGCGCCTCTACCGCAGGAATTCGTCTGCGAGGAGGTCGAGCGTCTGGATGCGTGCCACGTCCTGTCGAAGGTCTTCGCCCTCCATCGCACCGGCGACCGGTTGGATCATCACTTCGTCGACCCCGAACCGCTCGGCGAGCTCCTCGATCTGCGCCTTCGCGGTCTGCGGGTCGCCGACGATCCAGTCTTTAGAGAGTTCCTCGGCGACCATGCGCTCCTGGTCGGTCATCACCGAGCGGACGTCGTCCCCGGCGAGGCGCAGCGGCCCCATCTGGCCGCCGGTGCGCAGGCGCGCCATCTGCAGCATGAAGGGTTCGGAGCGCAGCCGTGCCTCCTCCTCGGTGGGAGAGACGACGGCGTTGACCGTGACGAAGCTGCGCGGCCCATTGCCGTAGGCGCCGGGAGTGAAGTTGTCGCGGTAGATCTTCATCGCCGTGGTGGCGCCGGCGGCGAAGTGGTTTGCGAAGACGTAGGGCATGCCGAGTTCGGCTGCCAGTCGGGCCGAGTATCCGGACGATCCGAGCAGCCACGGCAGCGGCTGTGCCCCGGGAACGGGTGCCGGTGTCGCGCGCAGCGTGTGCTCGCGCCCACCTTGGAGCGGGATGCGCACGCCTTCGGGCGTCATGAGGGCGAGGGTGTCGATGACGTGCTGGGGGAACTGTTCGACGGGGTCGATGGTCTGTCCGTTGCGGTCGACCATGCGTCCTTCGCCGAGGTGGCCCCGCATGGCCGCCGAGGTGACCGGGTCGGTTCCCGGTGCACGTCCGATGCCGAGGTCGATGCGGTCGCCGTAGACGGCGGAGAGGAGGGCGAAGAGTTCGGCGACGGCCAGGGGTGCGTGGTTGGGCAGCATCACGCCGCCGGAGCCGAGTCGGATGCGTTCGGTGCCCTGGCCGAGGTACATGAGTTCGGCTCCGGGCATGGTCGAGGCGATCGACGGCATGTTGTGGTGTTCGGCCACCCAGTAGCGGGTGAAGCCGAGCTCATCGGCCCGGCGGACGAGTTCGTGCGAGGCGGCGAAGGCATCGGAAGTGGTCTGTCCGACCCGGACCGGAACCAGGTCGAGAATTGAAAGCTCCATGTTCAAGGCAACAGGCACCTTGACGGGTTCATTCCATGACCTGGGTCACATTCGACGGCGGCACCGTCGCACGGGTCGCGGTCGCTGTCACAGTCGCTGTCGCGGGAGGCACGGTCGCGCGGGTCACGGTCGAACAGGACCGCTGCGGACACACCTGTCCCCTCAGAGCCGTGAAACCGGCTAATCGAAGAGGGTGTCGGCGATCTCGCCGGCGATGAACCTCGAATGGAGGATCGGTTCGCGAGCCGGATCGATCGTCGCAGGAGGCACCCACGCAGGTCTGCCGTCCTTGAGCATGATCGTATGCCAATCCGTTTTGTCGATGAGGTGGTGATGGGCGCTGCAGGCCAGGGTGAGGTTGTTGATCTCAGTCTTGCCCTCGTTGGCCCACGGCACGATATGGTGCGCGTCGCACCACCCGGGCGGCGTCTCGCATCCAGGGAAGGTGCAGCCCTGGTCCCGCGCGGCGAGGATGGTGAGCTGGTTGCGGTTGGCGTACCGATTCTCGGTCTGCACACTGACGGTGCGGCGCTTCTCGCTCATGAGATGGAAGAAGACGGCCCCGTTGAGCCCGTCGCGGGACGCTGTCGCGATGGGAAACGGTTCGGCGGCCCCGGTCGTCGCTTCGCCGGCGCCTCGCGCAATGTCCTCGGCCTTAGCGGTGACGACGAGCGCGAAGGGCGCCCCTGCGCCGACTCGGTTCATCTCGATGTGCCCGATGATCGTCGAGAACCGCTCGTAGATGCGGTTGCGCACGCTGGGCTGATCAGAGCTCATCGGCACGGGAGTGCCGTCCGCGTGGACTCCGTATCCCGCGGGGACCTCAACGCCGTTCGCATCGACTCGCCCATTGCGTTCCGATTCGAGCCTCGGCGTGGGATCGATCGCATCGTAGCGATCGCCGTGGAGGACGTCTTCGAAGAGCCGAACTGCCTCATTCATCGCATCGTTCATTGCGGCAGAGGCATCCGTCGTTCCCGCGGTGCCGTGTGCGGTGGCCGGATCTCCCGAAAGCGACGTGTCATCGTCCGGGGATGAGCCGTTCGGAGATGCCTCGACGGTGACCGTACCGTCCGCCTGCTGCACGGATGCCGCCCCGGGGGCGTCCGCCTCGGCGAGGTGATCGTCATTCGATGGTGCACCGGTCGGCACCGTTGCGTCAGACTTCACATCTCCATCAGCCGGCACGTCGTCGTCGGTCTGCATGCGCGAGGTGAGCAGTCCGTGCATGATCCCGCCGGTCACGGAATCCAGCCGCCCCCGGAGGTCCCAGGTGCCGTCTTTGCGCGCACGCAGGTTCACCGAGAAGTCCTCGCGCGGGGTCGAGTCGTCGGGAAGTTCGCCGTCCGGGTCGAGCCATTTGAGGATCTCAGCGAAGAGGACGCGGATGTCCCTCACGTGCACGAGCGGCGCCTTCTCCACGAGGATCCGTTCCGCCTCGAGCCGCTGCTCGCTGGTGGTCGTACGCGGAAGCTTGTCGAGGCACTGGGTGATCGTGCGCGCCTGCACCGAGGAGAGAGTCCCGGTTCGCAGTGCATCGGCGACGACCGGGTTGTCAGGTTCGAGCGATTCTCCGGAGAAGGAGACGCGCCGGCCGAGCTGCTCGGCAAGGTCGACTCGCCGTGACGCTTCTGCATGATTGACGCCGAGGCGATTCTTCACGAGGTCGCGCGTCGACTTTGCGCCGTAGTCGCGCGGCGTTCCCACCCGCTCGAACACGGAGAGGGTGACGACGGAGAGCGCCTCGGTCAGCCTGTTGAGCGTCTCAATGCCGTCGAGCATGGTGACTGCTTCATCGGGGCCCATGGGGCGCGAGAAGCACTCGAGCTCGTCGACGAGCGTGCGCAGACTTTCGATGCTTCCTGTCATCTCGGGAGCCATCTTCCCGAGATCGGTCCAGGCCTCCTCGCTGAGCAGGGGATGTTGGGTCGGTGCCATGCAATCAGCAAGGTCAGGGCCTCCGGGCCGCGGCTTCGTCTGGAAGTCCGTCTCGGTGTCGTCGGCGTTGGAGGCCTTCTCCTTTCGCGGCACTGCATCGGAGTCACACGGGAGAGCGATGCCGCCGCCATCGCGCCGGACTCGATCGGCATCTCTCCACTGAACCGAGTCCGCCGTTTCCGGCGGGAAAGGATCGACCGGCTCCCGGTCCGAAAACCTGCGCTCGCGCCGCGGGCGCTCGAACCCGTTCGGGTCGCTCGTGCACCCCCTGCCCACGTCTCCATCCGAGGGCCCAGGACCCAGCCGACCGAGCTCTCGCCGCTGCCTCTCAATGAGGTCGTTCTGCCTGTGAGCCTCGAACTCACTCATCTGCTTGTGTTCCGCTGCCAGCCATTCGAGGGGGTCGTCGCGATCCACCCGGGAGGGGTCGGAACCGGCCGCCCGCCCATCAGCGGACACGCCACCGTCACCGACTCCTTCACTGACTTCGGCCCCATCAGCGTACGCGCCTCCGGCTCCATCGTCGACAGCGTCGTCGACGGTCCAGTCCTCGGCGTCCGCCGCCTTCCTTCTGGCTTCGTCTGCGCGTTCGCGTTCCTCATCCTTCTGCGCCATCCAGGCATTCCGTTCGGCGTCGATCTCAGCTGCGCGCTTCTTCAGAGCTTCCTGCATCTCGAGGTCGTCCGGCGGCGCAAGCGGATCGAGCCTGCGCGTCGGCGCTGGCTCGGATGGGCGTCCTGGCAGCTCCGATGGATCAAGCCCGGAGCTCTCCAGCGGTCCCCGCCCCGGGGTCTCACTGCTGAACGGAACCGCGCTCTCTCCACATGAGCCAGGCGACCAGGAGCCCGGAGTGCCACGCCAGCGGCGACCTCCGCGCTTATCGCGCCTGCGATCTGGGGTGAGAGTCATGACCTCCGAATCCGTTCCCGAGTACGTCCTTGTGTGACCTATGCTACGCTCATGAACTCAGTTTGTATAGATGTTTGTTCTACTTTTTTCGATATCTTTTTCTCGTTTGAATTCATTAGATGATCGCACTCGAGAACCCTTCCGATCCGGACCGAAGGCACCGTCGACTCGTCTGATCAGGGTGCGAGAGCGGGTGCTTTGCGAATACTGCAAACACGTTTGCGCTCCATTCCGCCGCTGGACCACACTGGCCGATGTCGGCTCATCAGGTTCTCGCCTCCGGGTGGCCTCCCGATGGGCTGACAGTCCGCCGCCAGCCGACCCGACACCCGCGATCCGCAGTTCGTCCTCACCGGCCGGCTGGCCAACCGCCGTACTACCCGAGCCGGTCGAACCGCCCAGCCGGCCGCAGCACTCCAGACAGTCGAAACATCACAACCAGTCGAACCACTCCGGCCGGTCCTACCGACCTAACCGTCTCGGACCAGCCGTCCCATCCCGAACCGGTGGGACCAGCACCGTCCGTAGTTGTGCCACCGCACGACGGCAACCCCGCACCAGCCAGCCGACTACACCATCCCAGCCGGCCCGATCGGTCCCGCGCATATCGACTGCCGCCCGGCCGAGCCCATCGCGACCACCCGGCAGAGTTCCCCGCCCACACATCGAGGAGACGATCATGACCCCCACACATCAGACACCGCCAGAGCCGACGACGACTCCACTCTCCGAGGCCAGCGCGTCCACCGAGGCCAGCGCACCCACTGAGTCCGGTGCATCCACCGAGACCAGCGCAACCACTGAGATCAATACATCAACCCCGATCACCGCTGAGGTGGCCGTTGTCGGCGGTGGAGCCGCCGGGCTGGCCGCCGCGATCGCGCTGGCTCGTTCGCTGCGCCGAGTCGTCGTCATCGATGCCGGTCAACCGCGGAATCGCACGAGTGCTCATGCGCACAACCTCCTCGGCAACGAGGGCATCGATCCGCTCGACCTCGTCGACAAGGGTCGTGCCGAGGCGGAGAGCTACGGCGTCACCTTCGTCGACGACACGGTGATCACTGCCGTCGCGCTCGATGGGGGTTCCTCCCCCGCCGAGGCGACCGCCGCCGGCCGTTCGACCATCCGTCCCGCGTTCGCTCTCGACACGGCGCGCGGGACGCGAGTCGTGGCGCAGCACCTCATCATCGCCACCGGCCTCACCGACGAACTGCCCGACATCCCCGGACTCGCCGAAGGCTGGGGCGACACCATCCTCCACTGCCCCTACTGCCACGGTTACGAGGTGCGAGGGCAGCGGATCGCCGTGATCGGCACGACCGCGCTCTCTTATCATCAGGCGATGATGTTCTCCCAGCTCAGCGACCACATCATGTTCCTCAGGCACGAGGCGCCAGCGCCCTCGGAGGAGCAGGCTGCGATGCTGCGGACCCTCGGCATCGAGTTCGTCGACGCCCACGTCGACGGCATCAGCCGCAATGGCACAGCAACCGAGATCACCGTGGAAGCGGCTGCCTCGGCGACCGACACCACCGTCAATCAGGCCGTTTCAGCGACCGACAGCACCGACGGTTCGTCCGCCTCGAGGGCGGAGCTGGCTGAGGAGGCGACCACCTCGGCGAGAGAACTCACGGTCGACGCAATCGCGGTCGGCCCGTTCTTCCGCGCGAACAGCGAGCTGTTCGAACAGCTGGGCGGCACGGTCGTCGAGGATCCCAGCGGCATGGGGTCGACGATCCCGACCGACCCCACCGGACGCACGGACATCCCAGGCGTGTGGGCGGTCGGCAACAGCGCGGACATGTCGGCGATGCTCGGCGCGAGCGCGGCCAGCGGAGTGAAGACCGGTGCGATGGTCAACTACGAACTCATCCAGAGCCGGCTCGCCGGCGAAGAGTGACTGTTCGCAGTGCCACTCGGCCTGGCTCTGTCAGCCGAGCGCCCTGCCTCGCGGATCCGGCCCGAACTGCTCCGGACCGGGCAACCCTGCCTCGTCGGATCAGCCAGCGCCAGGACGGACCAACCGAACCTCAGCGGCCGGGCTTGACGCAGAGCACGGGGCACTCGGCGTCGAGGATGACCTTCTGGATCGTCGATCCGAGGAGGAACTTGCCCACCGGGGTCCGCTTCCGGGTGCCGAGCACGATGAGCTCGGCACCCACCTCGGCGGCGGTGTCGACGATCTGCTCCGCCGGGTCGAGCTCACTGCCGGGCGTGCGCACCTCCCCCTTCACCCCGGCGCGGGCGAGCTGGTCACGCACGGACCGAACCTCAGCCTCGCCGAGGCGGTGGGAATCCTTCCGCACCGACGGGTGGGAGGAGTTGATGACGAGGAGGTCGGTGTCGTTCTTCTTCGCCTCCGCGATCGCCGTGTCGAGGGCCGCATGACCCGCCGGAGTGTTGACGTAGCCCACGATGATGGTCATCGGTTCACCTTCGCATTCGTGTCGGTTCCGCCTCGCTCGGGCGGATGGGTAGGGAGCAAGTGGAGGCCTCTCACCACGGCAGGACCGCTGCCGCTCACCACGGCCTGACGACGGCCGCGCGCGACGGCCGACCCGCGATCGCGGGCGGCCTGACGGCCGCCGCTCACGTGAGGTCCTCGGGGTGGCGGAAGCGGGTGCTCGAGCCGCGCACTGACCGGTTCCACAGCCAGGTCACGGCCCACAGCGCCACGCCGATGCCGATGAGCGCGATCGCGATCTGATATTGGATGAGATCGTCGAGGCGGGCCCACGGGCCGACGAGGAACGCACACGTGAACACACCGACCCACGGCAGCGCTGTCGGCGTCCGGAAGTGCTTGTGATCGACCGACTGCCGACGCAGGATGAGCACGGCGACGTTGACGACGGCGAAGACCGCGAGCAGCAGCAGCGAGGTCGTCCCGCCCAGGGAGGCCGTGACGGATTCGGGCAGGATCGTCGTCACCGCGATGATGAGCGCGAACGCGATGAGCGTCGTGAAGACGATCGAGACCCACGGCGAGCGCCGGTTCTTCAGCACACGGGCGAACACCGGCGGCAGCACGTTCTGCTTCGCCATGCCGTAGAGCAGACGACTGGCCATGAGCATGTTGATCAGCGCCGAGTTCGCGACGGCGAACATCGTCATGAACGGGAAGATCGCATCGATCGGCACCCCCGGGGCGCCGGCCCGGACGACGTCGAGCAGCGGCGTCTCGCTCGCGGCCAGCTCGCCGATCGGCACCGCGGCCACCGCGACGATCGAGACGAGCACGTAGATGACGCCGGTGATCGAGAGGCCCGTGAGCATGATCTTCGGGAAGATCTGCGGATCCTTCGTCTCCTCGACCATGTTCACCGAGTCCTCGAACCCGACCATCGAGAAGAACGCGAGCGCGGTCGCACCCGTGATCGCCAGGAACACGCTCTTGTCATCGGCCGTCTCGAAGATGATCACACGTGAGAAGTCCGCGTTGCCCGACCCGAGGGCGAAGAACCCGACGAGGATGACCAGCAGCAGACCAGTGAGCTCGACGAGCGTGAGCACGACATTGAACCACACGCTCTCCGAGACCCCGCGCAGGTTGATGGCGCGACGATCGCGAGGAATCCCAACGCGATCCACATGGTGCCGCTGTCCGGCAGGTCCCAGCCGAAGCCTGCGACCATGTTCGCCGCGAACACGTTCGACGCCGTCGACGCCGAGGTGATGCCCGAGCTGAGCACGGCGAAGGCGACGAGGAACGTGATGAAGTGGATTCCGAACGCCTTGTGCGTGTACAGCGCGGCACCCGCGGCGCGCGGATACTTCGTCACGAGCTCCATGTACGAACACGCCGTGATCATCGCGACCGCGAACGCGAGGATGACCGGCAGCCAGCCCGCACCGCCGACCTGTCCGGCGACCTTGCCGGTGAGCGCGTAGACGCCCGTGCCGAGGATGTCGCCGACGATGAAGAGCAGCAGCAGCTTCGGGCCCATCACCCGCTTGAGGGTCTCCGGCTGCTCCGACTCCGCAGCGCCCTCGGCTGTGGTTCTCTCGCTGTGACTCACGATTCCTCCGAACTCATTTCGACAACGTTGTCACGACCGCTCCGGGCGCTGCCCCTCACGGACGACCGCGAGGAATGCGCTGAAGAGCGTCTGAGCCTCGCCGAGGCTGTCCGCCTCCCGCTCGCTCGCCTCTCTCAGGAGTACCTCCTTATTAAACCCCAGCTCAGCGAGGTTCTCGGGATCCCAACGGGAAATGTTGTCCGAACTCGCCTCCGGATGGAACTGCGTCCCCCACGCCCGTCCGACCCGGAACGCCTGGAACCGGCATGCGGGGCTGGTGGCGAGCAGGACCGCCTCGGCGGGCAGATCGACGATCCGATCGACGTGGCTCTCGAGGAACGCCGACCGCGGCGTAACCCCGGCGAACACGGGGTCCTCGGCGGCCGCCTCGGTGAGGTCGATCCACGTGTACCCTTTCTCCGGGGTCCCCGTCCGCGCCCGCACCTCACCGCCGATGACCTGGGCGATGAGCTGCCCGCCGAGGCAGACGCCCAACATCGGCAGGTCCGTGTCCAATCCGCGGCGGACGAGATCGGCTTCGCCCGCGAGCCAGGGTGCGCGGTCGGTCTCGTCGGGCATGTAGCCCCCGCCGAGGAGGATGAGCCCGTCGTACGCTCTCAGCTCGCCGGCCCCGGGCGCACCCGAGACCGGGCCGATGCGCACATCGAACTCGACGCCCACCCGGATCATCCAGTTCGCGAAGTTCCCGAGGTGGGAGTCGACGTCGTTGACGATGACGAGGATGCGGGTC
The DNA here is from genome assembly GCF_038429965.1 of Brevibacterium ammoniilyticum. Classification (NCBI taxonomy): domain Bacteria; kingdom Bacillati; phylum Actinomycetota; class Actinomycetes; order Micrococcales; family Brevibacteriaceae; genus Brevibacterium; species Brevibacterium ammoniilyticum. The sequence continues at coordinate 47,382 of NZ_BAABNP010000013.1, read as the reverse complement.
ATGACTCCCCCAGGAAGCCCACGTACGCGTCCTCGTGCGCGTCAAGCACGCGGAAGGCGTTGTCGAAGCCGAGCTTGCGCAGGTCGGCTGGGGACCAACCTCGGCGGGAGAGCTCTGCGAAGAGGTTCGGGTACGCGCCGGCGTTCTCGAGGCCGATGGGCAGTTCGTCGACGCCGCAGATGTCCCCGCCGAGGCCGACGTGGTCGATGCCGATGCGTTCGCGCACGTAGTCGCAGTGGTCGGCGACATCGGCCACGGTCACCTCGGGGGCGGGGCCGTTCTCCCCGGCCTCCGCCCAGTCCCAGCGTTCGCGGGAGACGAACGAGGGCACGAACGTCATCATCGCCACACCGCCGTTGCCGGGCAGCCGGTCGAGGACGTCGTCGGGGATGTTGCGCGGATGCGGGTTGAGGGCGCCGGCGCACGAGTGGCTGAAGATCACCGGGAGGCTGGAGAGGTCGAGGGCCTGGTGCATGACGGTGGGCGCGACGTGGGAGAGGTCGACGATCATGCCGGTCCGGTTCATCTCCGCCACGACCTCGCGGCCGAAGGCGCTCAGCCCGCCGTGTCGGGGCTCATCGGTCGCCGAGTCCGCCCACGAATGCGTCGTCGACCAGGTCAGCGTCATGTACCGCGCCCCGGCACGCCCGTAGCTGCGCAGCATGGCCAGGGAGTCGTCGATCTGCTGTCCGCCTTCGACGCCCATGAGCGAGGCGACACGGCCGGAGTCTCGGGCGGCGGCCACCTCGGCGGCGGTGCGGGTGAAGCGCAGGCGTTCGGGGTAGGCGGCGACGAAGCGGCGGACCGCGTCGATCTGCTCCCACGTCGCGACGACGGCATCGGCGCCCGTGGTCGAGGAATGGACGTACACCGACCAGAACTGTGCCGCTACGCGGCCGTCGCGCAGCTGGTCCATCGTCGTGAACGGCGAGACCTGCGGGTCGTTCAGCCCCTCGACGCTGTAGTCGCGCTCCTCCCGCAGCCACCACGCAAGGTCGTTGTGCCCGTCGAAGACGTCGATGCCCGTGGGGGCGGGTGTTGGGGTGGTGTCGGTCGTGTCAGTCATGGAGGGTCCTTCCGGTCAGGGTCGAGGGGTCGTTGTGCTCAGGGTACGCGGCGGTTGCTCGTTCGAGCCGGCGCCTTACCCGCCTCATCCGAGCGCCGACATGATCTGCGCCGAGGCGAGGCCGAGGAACGTGCCGAGGAACGTGCCCATGAGCGCGAAGAGCACTCCGACAGGCACGAGCTGTCGGTTGAACGCCCCCGCCACCACGGGCGCCGAGGCGATGCCGCCGATGTTCGCCGTGCTCGCCACGGCGATGCTGAACAGCTCGGTCTTCGTCAGCTTCGCGTAGACGAGCATGATCGCCGCGTGGACGACGATGACGATGAGCCCCGCGACGAGGTAGAGCGGCGCCTGGGTGAGCGAGGTGAAGTCCGATCCCGAGGCGATGATGCCGATGATGATGTAGAGCATCATCGTCGCCAGCTCCGAGGACCCTCGGATCCGGCCCAACCTCGTCGAGCCAATGGCGAGGCCGAGGACGCTGACGATGAGGATCGTCCACGTCGAGGCATTGATGACGGTGCCCACCTCGGGCAGGAGTTCACCGGCCTGGATCGCGAGCGCTGAGACGAGGAGCGCGAAGCCGAGGAGACCGAACAGGGCGGGCAGGGTCAGGGGTGCTTCGTCCTCGTCGTCCGCCTCGGCGACGGAGAGCTTCGAGGTGTCCGCCTTCGTCCACCGGTCGAAGCGGTCGGAGACGGTGACGGAGGAGAAGATGAGGAGCAGCCAGAACGAGTAGATGACGGTGTCGACGATGAGCACGTAGCCGAAGACGTCCTCGGAGGCTTTGAGGATCTCCTGCACGGCGACCATGTTCGCCGACCCACCCGTCCAGGAGGCGTTGAGGGCGCCGAGCGCCTTCCATGCCTCCGGGTCGAGGACCGATCGGAGGATGAGGTAGGCGACGAGGAATCCCACGACGATGCTCGCCGCCGTCACGGCGAAGGTGAGCAGGAGCTTGGGTCCGAGCCGGATGATCTGCCGCAGGTCGCACTTGAAGAGCAGGAGCAGGATCATCGCCGGCAGCAGGGCGGTGCGCAGGCCGTCGCCGACCGCGGTGACCGACTCCGAATGGTCGAAGACGCCGATCGTGTTGAGCAGGGCGGCGATGATGTAGAGGAAGACGAAGCCGGGAACGTAGGCGAAGATCCGGAACCTGCCGCTGCGGCCGGCGATGACGAGGCCGGCGGAGATCGCGATGAGGACGCTGATGTAGAGGAAGCCGTCGGAGATCATGTGCTGCTTTCGGTGTCGGGGATGGGTTGCGGGCGTGCGCGGGTGGTCCGGCAGTGTCGGAGGGTGGTCTGATGCTCGTTCCACGCAGCGCCGGATTTCCGCGTCGCGGGCGACGCGGAAATCCGGCCCCGCGTGGATCGGCACTGCGCAGACGCCGACCGGCGTGCGGTGGAGCGGGGCATCACAGGAATCGGTGGATCGCCTCGCCTGCCTCGCGCATGATCGGCATGACCTCGACGACGTGGTCCGTTGCCTTCTCCCAGTTCGCGAACACCGCATAGGCGACCCGGCGCCGAGGTGTCATGACGATCCCGGCGTCCGCGCGGATCGAGCTGTCCGTCCCGGTCTTGTTCCACACCCACACGTCCCGCTGATAGTTGTAGTGGGCGAGCGGGTCGAGGTCGAACGCCGAGGCGACCATCGAGGTGTCCGCGCCGGCACCCAGCCAGCGGCGGAAGATCTCGTTCGTCGACTCGTCCCAGAACTCGTCCTTCGCATGCCGGGCCATGAAGTCGCTGAGTTCTGCGGCGGTGCCCGTCGACAGGGTCCGCGGCGCCTTCGCCGGGCGCGGCCAGCGGAGGAAGTCGTGGAGTCCGGAGTTCCGATAGCCGAGCTCGGCGACCTGCGCCGCGACGGTCTCGAGCCCGACCCTTCGGATGAGGACGTTCGTCGCGAAATTGTCGCTGAAGGCTCCGATGAGCACGGCGACGTCGTAGATGCTCAGGCTCTCCTGTTCCATGAGGTACCAGATGCCCGATTCATCGACGCGTTCCGAGGGCCGACGCTGCAGCTGCTCGCCGAGGTCGAGCCTCCCCTCGACCATCATCTGCAGGGTCGTATGGAGGAGGAAGACCTTGCCCATGCTCGCGGTGTCGAGCTCGTCGTCCGCGTGGTGGGCGAACACCCGCTCACCGGTGTCGACGTCGAAGGCGAGCGCACTGAAGCGCACCCCCGGCAGCCGACCGAAGTCGACCTCCCCGGCAGTTGTCTCAGTGCTCTGGCGATCAGCGCCCTGGCTCTCAGCGCTCTGGTCCTCAGCGCTCAGGTCCTTAGTGTTCTGGCCCTCAGTGACCCGGTGCTCCGCGCTTTGGTCTTCAGTGCTCCGGTCCTCGGTGCCCGCAGTCGCCTTCTCCGCCATCGTCACATCTCCTTCTCGTTCACTCATCACGGCCCCGCACCCGCAGTCGTGGCCGCTCACCGACCTGCGCGTCGAGCGTCACCTCGACCCCGAGCGGTGCGCTCGGCGCATCGGGGTGGTGTCCGAATCCCATCTCGGAGACGATCGGCATCCCCCTGTCGCCGAGGAAGTCGAGGACGAGCGCTTCGACCTCGGTGATCGGGGCGCAGTCGACCCACGATCCGAGGACGACGGCATCCGCCGAAGCGAACCACCCGCCCCGATCGAGCTGCAGGAGGAGGTTGTCGAGCCGGTAGAGCTCCTCGTCGACGTCCTCGAGCAGGGCGATCGTCGGCCCGCGCAGCTCCCGCGCCTCACGGACGCCTGCGAGTTCAGGACTGCCCATGCCGGCGGCGATGAGGCTGAGGTTGCCGCCGGTCAGCCGTCCCGTCGCCGTTCCGGGCACAAGAGTGTGCGGCGCGGCCTCCCGCTGCGATTCCCCGGACGCTGAGTGTCGATTTTCGTGCGCAGAATCGACACTCAGCGTCCGGGATCTCCGCGCTGCGTCGTCTTCTGCCGCCGGGAAGCCGAGTTCGCGGCCGGCCCAGGGGGCGAAGAGCCACGAAGCCACCTCGGCGGGGACGACGGCGGAGTCCTTGAACGGCGCATTGCCGGGCATCGGGCAGAACAGCGTCGCCACCCCGAGGTGGTGGTCCCACGCCTGGTGGAGAGCCGTGATGTCGGAGGAGCCGGTGAGCAGCTTCGGCCGCCCGTCGGGTCGCAGGCCGTGACGGCGCAGCTGCGCGAAGTCGAGGCCGTCGATGAGCCGCATCGCCCCGTAGCCGCCGCGCAGGGCGATGACCGCCGCGGCGGTCGGGTCGCACCACGCCTCGACGAGGTCGGCACGCCGCTGCTCGTCGGTGCCGGCCAGGTAGCTCACGTGCGGGTGACGGGCCCGGATGTGCTCGCCGAGGATGACGTTCAGCCCCCATCCTTCGAGGACGGAGACAGCCCGCTGCAGGGAATCCTCGTCGGTGGGCCCCGACGGAGCGATGAGGCGGACGACGTCGCCGGGGACCAGCGGTGGAGACTCGAGGTACGGACTGCTCATCCGCGTCCGGTCCCGCGCGCTCGACCGTCCGACACCTCGGCCCCGTGAGCACCAGGCCCCTCACTCGGACCTCCGGTGCCGACCAGATTCCGGCCACCGACCAGACCCCGGCTGCCCACGAGACTCTGGCTGCCGAGCTGCGGCACAGCCGCGAGCAGTTCGCGCGTGTAGGCGTGCTGGGGATCGGCGAGGACCTCGTCGACGGGTCCGTACTCGACGATCTCTCCGTGCTTCATCACCGCCACGGTATCAGCGATGTTCCATGCCAGACCGAGGTCGTGGGTGATGATGAGTGCGCTCATCCCGAGGTTCTTCCGCAGTGCCAGGAGCAGGGAGAGGATCTCCCCGCGCACCGAGGCGTCGAGGGAGGCGACAGGCTCGTCGGCGATGAGCACCTGCGGGTCGAGGGCGAGCGCACCGGCGATGACGACGCGCTGGCGCTGCCCGCCGGAGAGCTCCTGCGGAATCGACTCGATGAAGTCGGCGGCCGGAGTGAGCTCGGCGGCTTCGAGGGCGGCGATGACCCGGGCATGTTCGTCGTCTCGGATGTTCTGCACCTGCAGGCCCTCGGCGACGGCCTCATAGACGCTGCGCTTCGGGTTGAGCGAGCCCGACGGGTCCTGGAGGACCATCTGCACCTGCCGCCGGAACGCCCGCAGCTCCTTCGCCCTCTTCGGCAGGGGCCTGCCTGAGAAGAGTATCTGCGAACCCGGATCGGTCTCCTGGAGGCCGAGCAGCGACCGGGCGAGCGTCGTCTTCCCCGACCCCGACTGTCCGACGACGGCGAGGATCTCGGCCCGTCGCAGGGCGAGGTCGACCCCGTGGACCGCGCGCTCGGGACCCTGCCTGGTCTGGAAGGTCACGGACAGGTCCTTCGCCTCGAGGACCACCTCGTCGGTCATCGTCATCGGTTCGGCCACGCGCACCTCGGCGGGTTTGGCCGTTCGCGGATGCAGCCGCGATTCGGGGTCCCCGATCTGCGGGAACGCCCCGGCGAGCTGCTTCGTGTACTCCGCCTGCGGATTCAGGCACACCTCGTCGCTCGGCCCGTATTCGACGAGCCGACCGTGGCGCATGATCGCGAGGTACTCGCACACGGCGGAGAGCACGGCGAGGTCGTGGCTGATCATGAGCAGCGAGATGCCGCGCTCGGCGACGAGGGACGCCAGCCCGGTGAGGATCTGCTTCTGGACGATGACGTCGAGGGCGGTCGTCGGTTCGTCGGCGATGATGATGGCGGGTTCGCACGCGAGCGCCATCGCGATCATGATCCGCTGCTTCTGCCCGCCGGAGAGCTCGTGCGGGTAGGCCTCGGCCTTGCCCGGATCGAGGTCGACTTCGGCGAGGAGTTCGAGCATCCGGGCCTGCCGCAGCTCCGGGGTCGTCCACGTTCCCTTCGCATGATGACTCAGCGCCTCGACGATCTGCCGCCCCACCTTCCGGACGGGGTTGAGCGAATGGAGCGCACCCTGGAAGACGATCGAGGCCTGCGCCCACCGGACGGCGCGGATCTCGCCGAAGCTGAGGTCCGCGATGTCCTTCCCGCCGAGGCGGACGTGGCCTTCCAGCCTGGCCGACTTCGGCAGCAGCCGCAGGGCCGACATGACCAGCGTCGACTTCCCCGACCCGGATTCGCCGGCGATCCCCAGCGTGGAGCCCGAGGGCAGGTCGAGGCTGACGTCGATGACCGCGGGCACGTCGCCGCGGGATGACGAGGAGCGGTAGGTGATCGAGACGTCCTCGAAGCGGAGATCGGTCATCGGCGGCTCCTCAGGGTCGGGTTGATGATGGCTTCGAGCGCACGGCCGACCATCGTGAACGCGAGGACGACGAGGAGGATCGCGATGCCCGGGAGAAGCACGTACCACCAGTAGCCCGAGGTCGCCGCCGAGGCGTCCATCGAGTTCTTCAGGATCGTGCCCCAGGACTCCTTGCTCGTGTCCCCGAGGCCGAGGAACGCGAGCGTCGATTCGGCGATGATCGCGCTGCCGACGGTCAGGGTCGTGTTCGCGAGCACGAGCGGCATCACCGAGGGCAGGAGGTGCTTGAAGAGGATGTGTTTATGTCCGGCGCCGAGGATGCGGGCCCGTTCGATGTAGAGCCGGGACTCGACGCTGAGCGTCTGGGCCCGCACGATCCGAGCCGTCGACGCCCACGAGGTGATGCCGATGGCGATGACGATCGTGAAGACTCCCCGGTCGAGGACGGTGGAGAGGACGATCGCCAGCAGCAGCGAGGGCAGGACGAGGAAGAAGTCGATGAGGCGCATGACGATCGCCCCGACGATGCCGGTGAAGTGCCCTGCGGCCAGACCCATGATCGTACCGATGACCATCGACATCAGGGTGGCTGCGACCCCGACGAGGAGGGACACGCGGGAACCCCAGACGATGCGCGCCCAGATCTCCCGCCCGAAGTCGTCGGTGCCCAAGGGGTGGGCGAGGCTGGGAGGGGCGTACTTCGGCACATCGAGCTGCTTCGTCACGTCGAGCATCGAGGCCGGGGCGATGACCGGCGCGAAGATCGCCATGAGGACGAAGATCAGCAGCACGATCGCGCCGATCATCGCCGGGGTATCCGTGCGGAAGGCGTGCCAGTTGCGGCGGAGGTTCGCCAGCCGGCGTTCGCGCACGAGCCTGCTGCCGTCGACGGCCGGCGTACGGGGCTGCGGGGACGACGGGGAGCCGGGGGCCGCCTCGGCGGGAGTGTCCTTGCTCATCATGCCCTCCTCACTCTCGGATCGAGGAAACGGTAGACGAGGTCGGCGGCGAGGTTCATGACGATGATGAGCGCGGAGAACACGACGAACGTGCCCTGGAGCAGCGGCAGGTCGGGGCCGCTGATCGCGTCGAACGTCAGTTTGCCCAGCCCCGGCCACGAGAACACCGCTTCGACGGTGACGGCGCCGGCGATGAGTCCGCCGAGGTGGAGGAAGACGACCGTGACCGTGGGCAGGAGGGCGTTGGGGACGGCGTGCCGGCGGCGCACCTCGTCCTCGGTCAGGCCCTTCGCACGGGCGGTCGTGAGGTAGTCCTCGGTCATCTCCTCGATGAGGGAGGCGCGCATGACCATGAGGAACTGCGCGTAGACGACGGCGACGAGGGTGACGACGGGCAGGATGAGGTGCTCCGCCACGTCGAGGATCCCCGCCGGTGACCACGGGTCGAGGCCGGGGGTGATCATGCCGCCGGTCGGCAGCCATTGCAGGGTGCCGCCGAAGACCATGAGAAGGATGAGGCCGAGCCAGAACGTCGGCACCGACCAGAGGACGAGCGCCGTCGACGAGGCGAGGCGGTCGAAGAGCGAATTGCGCCGCCATGCCGAGACCTGGCCGAGCCACAGCCCGAGCGCGATCGCGATGACCGCGGCGGTGCCGGTGAGCAGCAGGGTGGGGCCGAGGTACTCGCCGATGAGGGCGGCGACGGGTTTGCGGTAGACATAGGATTCGCCGAGGTTGCCCGTGACGATGCCGACGAGGTAGTCCCAGAACTGGACGATGAGCGGTTTGTCGAGGCCGTACTGGCTGCGCAGCTCGGCGATCTGGGCCGGGCTCATCGGCCGTTCCTTCGCGATCTTGAGCACGGGGTCGCCGGGCAGCATGCGGAAGGCGAAGAAGCCGAGGACGACGACGAGGACCATCGAGATCGCCGCGCCGCCGAGTTTGCGCAGGAAGTACCGGGCGAAGGAGGCGCCCTTCGGCGGCTCGTCGACGTCGGACCGGACCTCGAGCGCGGACGCGGCGGTGAGGTCGTCGGAGGCCTCGGCGGGGGTGGTTGTCGACGTGGCGGTGTCGTTGCCGGGGTCGGCGCGGTTACCTGTGGTGTCGCCTCGGTCAAGCGGGTTGTCGGTGGGTGAAGTCACTGCTCAGCTCCTCAACGGGTGGCCCGGGCGGCGCGACCGCGGTGTGCGGCGCAGCCGCGATGTGCGGTGTGCCACGGCGGTGCGGGTTGCGCGGCCGTGGCGTGCGGTGCGGGCGCTGAAGCGCACCACTCCTCGCGCACCGCGCGGTTCGCCCACCGCGGCAGCGCCGCCCGGGACATCGGGACTATTCGCGGTCGTCGGCGTTCCGCTTCCGCGTCGCGAACCAGAGGACTCCGCCACCGCCGACGATGACGGCGACCGCGATGCCGATCCAGGCGCCGGCGCTCAGCCCGCCGCCGTCCTCGGAGCCGGTGGATTCGCTCACCGGTTCGACCGAGGTGTAGCCCCAGTAGCCGACCTGGTTGGCGATCGCGCCGCCGTCGGAGGGCTGCTTCGTGAAGCCGGTGAACCTGTCCGAACGGTAGGCCTCGAGCTGGTTGGGGTACCAGAGCACGATCGAGGGGGTGTCCTCGTAGTTCATCGCGAGCTCCTGCTTGACGAGCTCGGCTCGCTTGCCCTGGTCGAGTTCGACGTGCTGCGCCTGGTAGAGCTTGTCGAACTCGGGGTTGCAGTAGCCGTCCTGGGTGGTGCCGCCGTTGCCTTCGGCATCGGGACGGTTGCCGCAGGTGTTGATGCTCAGCTGGTAGTCGGGGTCCGGGTTGATCGACCAACCGGAGAAGTACATGTCGTAGTCGCCCTTGGTCGAGCGTTCGGAGACGGTGTCGGCGTCGCTCGACTCGTTCTTGAGCTGGATGCCGATCTCCTTCATCCACGGCTGCAGGAACTTCGCCGTGTTCTGCTCGATCGGCGCCGAGGCGTCGGTGAGGAATCGGAGTTCGAGCTTCTTCCCGTCCTTCTCGCGGATACCGTCGGAGCCCGGCTTCCAACCGGCCTCGTCGAGCAGCGACTTCGCCTTCTCGACGTCGTAGCCGCTGATCACCGGGCTGTCGGCCGGCAGCGCCCAGGTCGAGTAGATCGCGGGGATGAAGCTCGTCGCCGGCTGTGCGTAGTCCTGCATGACCTGCTTGCGCAGGGTCTCGAGGTCGATGCCGGCGCGGATGGCCTGTCGGACCCTCTTATCCTTGAGCGCCTCGTTGCCGGTGCCGAACGCCTTGCCCTTGGCATCGGCGAGTCCGGAGTTGATCGAGATGCTGTTGAAGCGGCGTCCGTTGCCGTCGTTGAGTTCGACGCCCTCGGCGCCTTTGATCGCCGTGAACTGTTCGGGGCTCAGCCCCGTGATCATGTCGACCTCGCCCGAGCGGATCGCCTGGACCTGCGCGTCGGAGTTGGTGTAGTAGCGGTACTGGATTCCGTCGAGCTTGGGCTTGCCGCGCCAGAAGTTCGGGTTGGCCTTGAGCGTGACCGATTTGTTCGCCTCGTAGCTGACCAGCTGGAACGGTCCCGATCCGACGGTGTTCTTGTCGTTCTTGAATTCTCCGGGCTTGTCTATCTTCGACCACACGTGTTCGGGGACGACGGGGATCTCCTGGCCGGGATTGTTCGCCTGCGCCTTCTTCAGCGTGATGACGACGGTGCCGTCATCGGGGGCTTCGACCTTGGCGAAGTTCTCCACGAGGCTGCCGTTGGCCACGGCCATGTCCTCGTTCTCCATCATCTGTGTGTACGTCCACACGACATCGTTCGCGGTCAGCGGCTGACCGTCGGACCATTTCATGTTCGGTCGGATCGTGTACGTCCAGACAGTGCCGGAGTCGTCGGTTGTCCATTCTGTTGCGAGCCCCTCCGTGATCGACCCGTCTTTCGCGTCGTTGGCGACGAGGTTCTCGTACATGTACCGGAACGTGTTCGTCGGCAGGAGGTAGAAGGACGTGAACGGGTTGAAGGAGTCGATGAATCCGTCGGTGGCGATCCTCAGCGTCGAGGCGTCGGCGGCACCGGATGACTCGGCGCTCGGCGATTCGGGGCTCGTCGACTCCGCCCTGACCGGTGCCGTGGACAGTCCCAGGGTCAGGGCGATCGCGGCGATTCCGGCAAGGGGTCTGCGCAGCTGCTTATGGGTGAACATCATTGTCCTTCCGCTCGTTGTCGGGACCTCGTGGACCATAAGTCCAGGTGAGACCCTGCTATTACCTCATAGTAGATTCTTCGCCGTCGTTTTTCGGGGACCTCTGCCCGGCTGTGTCCCGGCGCGATCGCAGTGCCGGAGAGCTCGCCTCCTCCCCTGCCTCGGCGAGGAGTTCCGCGATCGTCTGCCCGCGGCGGATGAGGGCGAAGTCCAGGCTTCCCTCGCCGAGGCGGTCCCCCGGATCCGTGATCCCGTCCGCTGGCGCGCCCGTCGTCCGGTAGCCGTAGACGGGGACACGGGGCAGGAGGTTGTAGGAGAACGGGTTCGAGAAGTAGTACGCGCCCGTGTCGGGGACGGCGACGAGGTCGCCGGCGTCGAGCCGGGGAAGGAGACGGTCCTCGGCGAGGAGGTCACCGGCGAAGCAGGCAGGTCCCGCGACATCGGTGGCGATCACCTCGGCGGAGGCGTCAGCGACCTTGGGCCTGCCGTCGGCGGTGAACGGGAGGATGCGCAGGGGCCAGTCGGCAGGGGCGTACGCGGTGCGGGTGGCGACCTGGACTCCGGCATGGGTCATCGCGATGCGGCGTCCGCCGGTGGTCTTCGCGTACTCGACGCGGGTGAGGATCGTCCCGGCCTTCGCGAGCAGGGACCGCCCGAATTCGGTGACGATGTCGAAGTCGACGAGCCCCGGCACCCGGGCGTCGAGGACGGCGCGGTAGTCGGCGAAGGTCGGCGTCACCTCGTCGCCGAAGAAGTTCACCGGCAGTCCCCCGCCGATGTCGATGCCGGTGACCTGCCGACCCTCGGCGCGAAGATTGATCTCGCGGGCGAGGTCGACGGCGACGGCGACTCCTTCGGCGATCTGGTCGAGGGTCATCCCCTGCGAACCCGAATGGACGTGGATCCAGCTCAGCCACGGCCGGGCGAGGAACGCCTCGACGAGCGCCTCACGCGCACCGGGGTCGGCGAGGCCGATGCCGAACTTCGAGGTCGCCGTCGCCGTGCTCAGCGCTCCGATCTCCCCGACCCCGGTCTGCGGGTTGATGCGCACCCCGATCGCCGAGGCGGTGCCCGGGTGCTCGCCGAGCAGTCCGTCGAGGCGGTCGAGCTCCTCCCAGTTGTCGACGTTGATCGCGGCGCCGAGGTCGAGGGCGCGACGCAGCTCGCTCATGGTCTTCGCGGGAGAGTCGAAGACGATCCTCTCCGGACCGAACCCCGCGGCGAGGGCGAGTTCGAGCTCCCCCGGGCTCGCGACCTCACACCCGGCTCCCGCCTCGGCGAGGAGACGCAGCACGGGCAGCAGCGGCACCGCTTTGCATGCGACGGCGTGGAGGACTGCGGTGTCGGCGGCGAAGGCCGTGGTCAGTGCCGTGAACGCCGCGTCCACCTCGTCGAGGTCGAGGAGCCCGATGACGGGCGAGGCATCGCTGAGCGCCGGGACGCCTCCGGGCGTCGGAACGCCTCCGGGCGTCGGGACGGAACGATCAGTGGATGCGAGATCGAGACCGGCATCCGAAGCAGAGGCATCCTCGCTGCCGATGCTCTCGATACCGGCGTCTGAAGCAGTGGCGCGGGCGATCCGTGCGATCGCGAGCGCTCGGCGGTCGGATGCGCTGACGGCGGCGGGCACCTCGGCGACGGAGGACTGTCCACTGACTGTGCGAGACGGCATACCGCCACTGTAGACGGCCTCACCTGGGCCGATGCGGCGACGATCCTCCAACGTCGACGCCAGCCGATTGTGGGATTCTCACAATGGGAGCCTCACCCGTCGTCGTCACACGTTGCGCAGCTGGACGGGGATCGACTTCCACCACCAGCCGGCCGACCGATCCCAAGTGCCGTTGGTCCGCAGGAAGGATTCGATCTTCTCGCGGGTCGTGTGGGAACCGTACTGGACTTCGATGATCGCGCCCTGGCACCGGGGCACGGCGATCGCCTCGGAGTCGTCGAAGGTCGGGAAGTCGATCACGGCGGATTCGACGATGCCGCTGTCGGGGACCCGCGAACAGTCGACGAACGAGGGCACGCTGTCATAGAGGGCGCTCTGGACGATGACCGACGACATCACGGTGCGGTACGCGAAGCAGCCGGCGAGGAACGCGACGACGAGGGTGCCGAGGATTCCTCCCGTCCACATGAGGGCACGACGGCGCCTCACGACTCGGATCCTGTCGGACGTCGACGCTGCCGGTCGAGGACGAGCAGAGAGCACTCGAGCCACAACCGGTCCGCTCGGCGCATCGGTGAGAGTCCGGTGAGCTCCTCGATGCGGAAGAGGCGGTGGCGCAGGGAGTTCGCGTGGACGTGGAGGCGCCGGGACGCCTCGGCGGAGTTGCCCACCGTCTCGAAGTACACCTCGACGGTGCGCACGAGCTGACCCTGGTGGGCGGCATCGTGGACGGCGAGGATCTTCGCGGGCGCGGCGATCCGCGGATCCGCCTCGGTGAGGGCATCGGCGATCTCGAGGCCGACGAGTTCGGCCGGGAGGTCCGCCGCGATCGCGGCGTGAACCGAGGTCGACGACCACCTGGGCAGGTCCTCGGGGCTGCCTTCCTCAAAGGAGGCGGAGTCGGGGTCGGCGAGCGCCTCGAGGGCGTCGAACACGTAGACGGCGTCCGTCCACGACTCGTGGACGCCATCGAGGCGGTGCACACTCGCCCCCACTCCGATGGTGAGCCTCGCGCCGGTGGGCATGGTCCTCTCGAGGGTGTCGACGATGCGTTCGCGCACGTCCTCTTCGTCGGTCGCCTCCGCTGATTGGAGGAGGATGGCGACCCGGTCGGCGATGCGGGCGAGGACGACGTCGGCGAACGCGGCACGCAGATGGAAGCGGAGAAGCGCCTCGGCATCGGCGGGCAGCGGATTCAGCGCCAGCGCCGTGTAGTGGCCGGCGAACGGCAGGGAGAGCAGGGTCGCGGCCGGGGCGAGATCGTGGGTGCCGGCGAGGATCGACCCGAGCGCCTCGGCCCGGATGCGTGCGTCGAACGGCGAGCGCCGCAAGGTCCGCAGCATGACGGGCACCGCGGCCCGGGCGGCCTCCCGGAGGATGTCGCGGACGGTTCCGGGGTCCACCTCGGCGGGGTAGGCGGCCCAGATCGTGCCGAGCATCTCCCCGTCGCTGCGCAGGGCGATGACCGACCGCGCGGGATCGTCCGCGGTGGCCGGGCGCTCGACGACATCGGTCGACGCGCGGACGGCCGGGAGGAACCCTGACTCCTCGAGCTGGGCGATCCGCCAGTCCGGGATCGCCCCGGTGAGGATCGTCTGCTTGCGGATATCGTCAAGATCGTCGCCGAGGTTGGCGTGGGCGAGCACGCGCGACGCCGGGTCCTCGATCGTGATCGATGCCCGAGTCGAATCCGCGATGACCGCGGCGAGCGAGCTGAGATCGTCGACATCCGGCCAGGTGAGAGCCGTGGAGGCACCCTCGGCGAGCTGCCGCAGGTGGAGGAGCGTCTCCGCCCAGGTGACGCCAGCGGTGCGTTCGAGGACGAGGGGGAGGGCGGCGGTGCTCGGGTTGATCGCCTCATCGCCGAGGTGAGCGTGAGCCCCGGGCGCGACGACGAGAGCCGCCGCCCCGCGATAGCTCTCGAGGAGGCGATCGAGTTGCGCTGCTGCTTCGGTGATGAGAACGACCGTCCCGTTCAGTCCACGAGGGTCGTTGCGGTCGACATCGAGGTCGAAGTCGATGCGTCGGACCGCGGTCTCACCGTCGGTGCGATTGAGCGGCAGCAGGATGTCGGCCGACTCGCGGATGAGACGTGCGAGGGTGAGAGTCGTCGGTTCACTCATAGGCCCACTCAATCACGGATCTCTTCCGCGGCATCCGGGGCCTGTGGTGCGGACTGATGCGCAGGAGGCGTCGTCGGCGCGGGCGGAATGTGCGCCGTCGCCTGTGATGCAGCCGGCGTCGCGGGCTGGTGCGCGGACGCGCCTGCATGCGCCGAATCGGTGGGGACGAGGTGCGCGAAGGATCGGGTGCGGTCGGCTGCCTTCTGCGCCTTGAGCCGATCACCGAGCAGCCGATTGACCTTGATGAGCACGGCCAAGCCGACGATGAGGATCGCGAGGACGAGCACCGTCACCGCGACGTACACGAGTGTGATCAGGAACCCCACGGCCCCCATCGACATGTCCATGTCCATTCGAATCGCCTCTTCCCCGTCGCTCCGTTCCGCCGAGCACAGGCATGATCCCGCGCTCAGGCCGCCGCACATCGTCGACGCCCCAGCCATCCACTCTGACGGGCGCGCAGCCATGTGTCATCGCACGAAAGGATGAGATTGCGCGACTTTCTCAGGACCCGACCGTCCCGCACCGCCTATTCGGGCGAGTAGAAGCCTATTCGGGCGAGTAGAACTTGTACTGGATCGCACGGACGACGACCTGCGCGAGGTTCTTCGCACCGAGTTTGATCCGCAGATTCCGGGCGTGGCTCTTCACCGTGTGCATCGTGATGAAGTGCCTCTCGGCGATCTCCGAATAGTCGCGGCCCTCGCAGACCTCGATGAGCACGGTGTGCTCCATCTCGGTCAGCGCCGGTGCCTGGGAGGGCACGTCGGGAACGGTGTCCCCACTGATGAGGATGTCCTCGGCCAGGGAGCGCAAGAGCACGGGAGAGTCCCCGTCGAGGGCCGCCTCGGCGACGCGGACGAGTTCGGCATCGGAGGCGGACTTGTTGACGGCCGCCATCGCTCCGGCCTCGAGCGCGCGGGCGAGCCCGGGACCGGGCGAGACCGTGGTGAGCAGGACGATCGTGGCCTTCGGCTCGAGCGCGATGATCTCCTTCGTCGCGTCGACCCCGCTCATCCCCGGCGGCATATTGACGTCCATGAGCACGAGGCTCGGTCGCAGGCGGGCGAAGGCCTCGACACCGTCCTCACCGGAATGCTGGGGGTCGAGGACGTCGAAGGACCCTGACTCCCGCAGCGCCGCAGCGACGGCCCGCGTCGTCCACCGGTCGTCGTCGACGATGAGCACCGAGGCGGGTCGCACCACAGCCGTCGGTTCGCTCACGCCCGACGGTCCTCGAGGCGGCGATGGGAGTGTCCGCGGTGGAGGGTCAGCTCCTCATCCTCGGGGGAACCGACGGACCGACCTGTCCCGCCGCGCGTGGCGATGCTCAGAGAGCGGTCATGACCGGAAGTCGCGCCGACCGCGCCCGAATGACCGATGCCCGCACTGTCCGTACCACCGCCGAGCGCAGCCGATCTCGCGTTCTGATCGCGGAAGTCGTCCTTGACGGGCACGGCTTCGACACCCACCTCGGAGTCGACGAGTTCGAGCGGATGGGTGACGGTGACGACGACCCGACCCTGCGGATCCGCGCTGACGAGAACCCGCCCGCCGACCGCCTCGGCGCGGGTGTTCAGGGACCTCGGCACCTGGGCCAGGGGTGCGTCGGCGACGTTGATGCTCGTGTAGCTGAGTTCGACCGACCGCGGAACGGTCCGGCGGGCGACGATCTCGAGGGTCGACGCGGTGCCGGGGGTCGAATAGCGGATGACGTTCGTCGCGAGTTCGAGGATGAACGCGGTGAAGTGCTCGCCCACGGCCGGCGAGGCGAATTCGGGCAGGGTGCCCACGGTCGTCGAGACGCGCACTCCCCCGGCCGCACTGCCGTCCTCGATCGCCGAGGTGAGCAGGTGGGCTTCGGCCTGGAGCTCGATGTGGGGGCTGGTCGGGGCATCCTCGCGGAGGCGGCCGACGAGCTGGCGCAGTCGCTTCGCAGCCTCGGCGTTGACCATCGCGAGTTCGGCGATCATCCGATCCGAACCGAGCGCGTGCGGGTTCCGGCCGAGCGTCTTGATGATCGCCGCCTCGGTCGACAGGGAGTGCGAGATCGTGTCGTGGGTGTCGCTCGTGAAGCGCGTCCGCATCGTCTCGAGCGCTCTCGCGTTCTCCGCGGCGGCCTGCTCACGGCGGGTGATCTCGCGTCGGATCCGCAGTTCGACGAAACCGGCGGCCGCACCGACGAGGCACGTCGTCAGCCAGCCGTAGCCGAGGTCGATGAGGCCTTCGGGACCGCCGTCGAGTCCGCCCTGCGCGGTCGCGGTCAGCTGATAGGCGAGCAGGCACAGCGTGCCGAGGCCGGCCGCCCACCAGCGCATATAGCTGAACAGGACGGCGGTGGCGAGGATGAGCGACTCCGTGAACATGTTCTCGAAGTCGGGGTACTGCCAGAGGAACACGCCGCTGAGGACCGCCGAGGAGATGACGACGGTGAACGGCAGGAACGGTGCGACGACGATGAGCACGTAGGCGAGTGCGGTGAGGACGACGTAGAGCGGCTCGTCGAGTTCGAAGGCTCCCGGGACGAGGGCGGTCAGTCCCATGACAAGAGCGAAGGCCCGGATGGGCAGATCGACGAAGCGCGGTCCGCGCAGGAATCGCCACACCGAGGTGCTTCCTCGAGCCCCGGATCCGTCCTCTGTCAACGCACGCATGACTACTATTGTCCTACATCTCGCCGTTTTCGCCTCGTTCGTCCCACGGCCGCGTGAGTCGGGTAAGCAGCGATCGGTGCTGTGAGCCCACCCGAGGTCGTGCGTGCGACATTCACCGGCGTCAAGGATCGCAGATCGCCGACCCGATCTCATACTTTCGTGTGAGGCGAACTGGCCCGCACGTTGACTACGATGACCTCGGCCGTCCGTCGCCGAATCGACACGGAATGGGCCGCTCACTCTCATCACCGTCAGCTCAAGGACCCCATCATGATCAGAAGCTGGCTGCGGAACACCTCGAAGAGGACCGTGGGAACCGTCGTCGTCATCCTCTGCCTCGTCCTCATCGCGGTTCCCGCGGCGATCCTCAACGGCGCTCTGTCCTTCCTCTTCGACTCCCCCGAAGAGGGGCTCCTCTCGTTCGTCATCGTCCTCGGCCTCGGGGTGGCGATGCTCGTCGGTGAGCTCGCGATCGACACCGTCAGAGAGAAGATCGCCGAGCGGCGTCGCGGCAGGAGCCGCTGACTCCCCCAATACGAACGACCCTGCCCGCACCCCGACCGGAAGGAATCCGGCACCGGGGGCGAGCAGGGTCGCAGTCGTTCAGCGCAGCGCCGACGACCGGGCTCGGCCGTCGACCGCTGTTCAGCCGAGGATCTCGGCGAGACCTGCCTCGATGACGTCGAAGCCGTCGTTCAGCAGTTCGTCGGAGATCGTCAGCGGCGGAAGGAAGCGCAGCACGTTGCCGAAGGTGCCCGTCGTGAGGACGAGGACGCCGTTCTTCGCCGCGTAGGCCGCGAGCTCCTTGACGAGTTCGGGGTTCGGGTCGATCGAGTCGCGACCCACGAACTCAGCGGCGATCATGGCGCCGCGGCCGCGGATGTCGCCGATCTCCGGGTACTTCGCCTGGAGCTTGACGAGACGATCGGTGATGAGTTCGCCGATCTCGGTCGCGCGTTCGAGCAGACCGTCGTTCTCATACGCCTCGATCGCACCGAGGGCGGCCGCACACGCGGTGGGGTTGCCGCCGTAGGTGCCGCCGAGGCGACCCGGGCCGACCGAGTCCATGATCTCCGCGCGACCGGTCACGGCCGAGAGAGGCAGACCGCCGGCAATGCCCTTCGCGGTGGTGATGAGGTCGGGGACGATGTCCTCCCATTCGGAGGCGAACATCTTGCCCGTGCGGGCGAAGCCGGCCTGGACCTCGTCGGCGACGAAGACGATGCCGTTCTCACCAGCGAACTCGACGAGAGTCGGCAGGAAGCCCTCGGCGGGAACGATGAAGCCGCCCTCACCCTGGATGGGTTCGATGACGATCGCGGCGACGTGCTCGGCGCCGATCTGCTTCTCGATCATCGTGATGACGCGCTTGGCCGCCTCTTCACCGCTGACCTTCGTGCCGGCCGCGTCGTTGTCGCGGAACGGGTAGGACATGGGGGCGCGGTAGACCTCGCCGGCGAAGGGACCGAAGCCGGCCTTGTACGGGTGGGCCTTCGCAGTCATCGCCATCGTCAGGTTCGTGCGACCGTGGTACGCGTGGTCGAAGACGACGACGGCGTCCCGGCCGGTGTGGGCACGGGCGATCTTCACGGCGTTCTCGACCGCCTCGGCGCCCGAGTTGAGCAGCACGGTCCGCTTCTCGTGGTCACCGGGGGTGAGCCGGTTGAGCGCCTCGGCGACCTCGACGTAGCTCTCGTACGGGTTGACCATGAAGCACGTGTGCGTGAAGGCCTCGAGCTGCTCGGTCGCGGCCTTGACGACGCGGGGGTTCGAGTTGCCCGCGGTGGTCACGGCGATGCCCGAGCCCAGGTCGATGAGCTGGTTGCCATCGACGTCCTTGAGGATTCCTCCTCCGGCGGCCACGACGTAGGCCGGCAGGCTCGAGCCGACACCGGTCGCGACGGCGCTCGACCGCCTGGCCTCGATCTCACGGGACTTCGGTCCCGGGATCTCGGTGACGATCTTGCGTTCCTGCGGCAGCGCTTCGCCGCCAATCTCCAAAGCTGTCATAACGGGAACAATAGAGTGTGACGACGGTTCTTGTCATACCGAGTCCGTCTGGTGGGCAGAACCCGTATTCAGGCCTGCCGAAAGGTGCGGAATCCGTCGTCATCTCCGCGTCACCGCCGGGGTCGTTCCGGGGTCACGGCAGGGGCTCTCATCACGGACGATCCCCTCGCCGAGGCGACCGACCGTCACCGGGGCACCCCCGCCTCGGCGCGGGGCCGGGTGGGAGGTTCTCAGCGGTGCTGATTCCGCATGTCGACGTCGCGGTTGCGGCCGGGCAGGGTCCGGTCGTGTCCGCGTTCGGGGGCGACGATGATCTCCTGGGCGCCGGTGACGATCCCGCCCTCGCCGAGGTCGACGCTGAGCGGAGCGTCGGCGGCGACGGTGCGCTTGACGACCGCGAGCCCGATGGGCCCGAGCTCGTAGTGCTGGGCGACCGAGGTCAGTTCGCCCACGGGACGCTGCGTGCCGCGGACGGCGGCGAGCACCTCGGCGCCGGGGTCGGGGTGGATGTGCCCGGACCCGTCGAGGTGGACGAAGACGAGGCGCCGGGGCGGCTGGCCGAGGTTGTGCACCCGGGCGACGGCCTCCTGACCGCGGTAGCAGCCCTTCGCGAGGTGGACGGAGGTGCGGAGCAGGTCGAGTTCGCCGACGAGGGACTTGTGATCGATCTCGTTGCGGCCCGGCCGCCAGGCGGCGACCCGCAGGGCCTCCCACGCGTCGAACCCGGCCAGGCGGTATTCGCTCGCCGAGGTGCCGGCGAGATCGGCCCGGGCGACGATGCCGATGACGAACGGTGTCTCGAGGCCGGGATGGTCGGTGCCGGCGACGTGCTCGCCGAGGTCGACCTGCGCGTACGAGGCCGAGCCCGTGCCGATGTGCGGCCACGGATCGGCCCAGACCCGGGTGACCGGCAGGGATTCGGGGAGGGCGCGCACGGCGCCGATGGCCTGGAAGTCGTCGCTGAGGTCCTCGATCTCCACGCGCATCATGAAGACCATGCGGCGGAGGAAGTCGAGGGTGTCATCGGTGCGCAGGTCGCTCAGCGCCCACAGCGCCTCACCGTCGTCGATCAGCCGCAGCCAGCCTTCGATGCGGCCGTTGGGGTCGAGGACGAGGGTCTCGGTGGAGACCCCGGGGGCCAGGGTGTCGAGCTTCTGCGTCGTGATCGAGTTGAGCCAGGTGAGCCGGTCGGCTCCGGTGAGGCGGAGGACGCGCAGGTGCGGGAGGTCGACGATCGCGCCGCGTTCGGCGAGCGCCCGCTGTTCGCGCAGCGGCTCCCCGTAGTGCATCGGCGTCTGTGCGAGATCCCCGGTGCCGAGGACCGCGGACGAACTCAGCCCGCGCGACAGGGAGGACGGTCGCGGAGGCGGGGTCGCCTCGGCGGGGGTGGTGTCACCTGCGCCCGCAAGGGTGTCGGTCGGGTCCGCGTCGGGGCGGGTGTCGGGGTCCGGTGTCCCGGTCATCTCAGCTGAGCTTCTTCAGCCTCGCCGAGGAGTGGGTGGCGAGTTCATGGCCGAGGGCGGCCATGTCCCACGCCCACATCAGCTCGCCGCCGACGAGACCGTACATGCGGGTCGAGGCCGTGTACTCCTTCGCGGTCTTCGTCCTGGCCACGACGTCGGTGCTCAGGTCGATGCGCGGGCCCTTGACGTAGCCGGCGTAGAGCTCCATGACACCGTGGGGGTGGACGATCTCGGCTTCGATCTCGAAGGCGTCGTCGTTCGTCCGCAGGGTCTCGACCGCCGCCGCCGAGGTGAAGCTCGGCTCCTCGGTGGGCACGAGCATCCCGGGTCCGACGTCCCCGGCGTCGCGCGGACGCACGAGCTGCCAGATCCCGGTCTCCAGGGTCAGGGTCGAGTCGAGTTCGCCGTCCTCGGTGAGCAGCCACGCGTGCGCGTTGTACTGGAGGTACGGGGTGCCCGGGTGCGCGACGAATTCGATGCGCTGGCCGAACTGCTTCTCAGGGGTGTCGGCGTATCCGACGACGCCGACGCCTTCCCATGAGCCGATGAGCCACGAGAGGGGAACGAGTTCCGGGTTGACTGAGGCGTCGATCTCGATCATGGGTATCAGCGATTGACCACGATGAGGGACTTGACGACCTTGTAGGCGACACCTGCTGCGCCGAGCGCGGCGATGCCGACGAGACCGGAGAAGACGATTTCGAGCAGAACGAGGTTTTCTTCCATGCCGCTCAGTCTACAGTCCGAGCCCTGACGTGCGACAACCGTCCGGGAGCCGGGCAACCCTGCGGCGAAGGGCGTGCTTGCCGGCAACCTTCCGGGCGCTGGGCAACCGTGCGCCAGGTTGCCGAGCGCCCGGGAGGTGGCTGAGAGACGAGTGGTTTGCCCAGACGGTTGCCGAGCGCCCGGAGGGTTGCTGAGAACGGGCGGCGGCTCAGAGGGCGATGCGCTCGAGGGCGTAGACGACGACGCCGCCCAGGGCGATGGGGGCCGCGCCGAGGGCGAGCTGGACCGCGAAGCTGCGGGCCTTCTCGACGTTGCGCTTGAGTTCGATGTTCTGCGACAGCTCGAGGTTCGCCGCCTGGTACTGGGCGTAGGCGATGAGTCCGAGCATCCGGTCGACCCCGGCGACGAGCAGACCCATGACCGCGCCGAGGATGAGTGCGATCGGCCACGTGAAGCTGCTGTCGAGGATGATCACGGACATGATGCCCGCGACCGCCGTCGACATCGCGACCGCGAGCGGGGACGTGTAGATCGCCGGCCACGGCAGCGCCGTCATGCACTGCGCGGCGATGATCGCGACGAGGCCGACGACGATCGCCTCCTTGTCCCCGGGCACGGTGGCCGCCGCGACCCAGGTGCTCGCGGAGAGCACGATGACGACGCCGGCGACCTGCGCGGAGACGTTGGCGACCGCATCCGAAGCGCCCATGCCGCGGGTGAGGTTCTGCACGAAGGTCCACAGCAGCCCGAGGCCCGCGAGGACCGGAAGCCAGTCGAGGTAGGGTGCGGTGTCGTCCTGCCATGCGGCGAAGAGTCCCGCGAGGCCGAAGAGCGCGAGCATGATCGAGGTCGCCCGCGGCTGCGGGGAGTCGGTGAGGCGCGGCCAGCCGTAGGAGACGCCCAGGACGATGAGTCCGGTCGCGATCACGAAGAGCGTGTAGCCCCAGTACACCGACCCGCTCAGGGCGACGGCGAGGGCAAGCGCGACTGCTACTCGAATCCATCTGATCACTCATCTATCGTGCCCTATCGCCCCCACCGGCGACGATTCGTGAAACGCCGCCCGAGTCCGTCCCGCGGCCTCGATATACTTTGGCTCAGGCCGCACACACGTCGATGAGGGGGCACGCAGAGCATGAGGATCCTGCACGTCTGCCCCGCCCCCGCGCTCTCCGCCCCGCTCGCCCCGCAGGCCCTGGAATACCTCGGCCACCAGGTCGAACGCATCAGCGCTGAGGAGGTCCCCGGCTCCACGGCCACCGCCGACGTCGCCGTCGTCGACGCCTGCCTCGACCTCTCCCTGGCCCCGCGGATCGGCGCCGTCCTCGACTCCGCCGGCCTCAGCCTGCCCATCGTCGTCGTCCTCACCGAGGGCGGCCTGGCGACCGCCTCGGCGAAGTGGGACGTCACCGACATCATCCTCACCACGGCCGGCCCCGCCGAGGTGGAGGCCCGGCTGCGCCTCGCCCGTGACCGCTTCCGCTCTGCAGGCACTCCCGCCGCCGGTCAGGGACCGACCCGCCTCGGCGAGCGTGCCGGGGCCGGCAGTGCGGGACCGGTGGGCGGGTGGAACGAGAACGGCGAGCCGATGGTCGTCGTCACCGGTGCCCTGCGCATCGACGAGACGTCATTCACCGCCGATCTCGGGGGCCGGTCGCTCGACCTCACCTACCGCGAGTTCTCACTGCTGAAGTTCTTCGCGATGCATCCCGAGCGGGTCTTCACCCGCGATGAGATCCTCCTGGGCGTATGGGGCGACGACTACTACGGCGGCACCCGCACCGTCGACGTCCACGTCAGGCGGCTGCGGGCGAAGCTCGGCAAGGACCTCGAGAACGCGATCCACACCGTCCGCAACGTCGGCTACCGGTTCAGCCCCGACGCCGGAGCCGGTGACGACGACGAGGAGGGCGACCCCGGCGACACCACAGGGTCCGTCGACCCCACCGAGCCACGCGACCCCGGCTCCGGCAGGACTCCTGCCGCTGCCGCGACCAGCCACCCCGCCGATGAGGAGATGAGCGCATGAGAATCGCCGCATCCGGTGCCGTCACGGGCACCCCGATCGACACCGTCACCGAGGCGGAGCTTCACTTCCTCGAGCGCGTGGCCGAGTCCGACGGGGCGCCGGAGATCTCCGGCGGGCTCCTCGCCATCGCCCGCGGTGAGGATCGCAGCCACGACGCCCAGACGGCCTCGAGCGTGTGGCGCGTCTACGCCGGCGGCCAGAATCCTGCCGACGGCACGACGCCCGCCGACAGCCCACCAACCACCGAGCTCATCGGCTTCGGGATCCGGGCACTCCAGGGTGAGCGCCACGCCGCCGAATTCCTCATCGCCCCCGACCACCGCGGCCACGGCCTCGGCGAGACGCTGCTGAGCACGATCCTCGCCGAACAGCCCGAGGCATGGTGCTGGGCCCACGGCGACTCCCCCGTTGCCCGGCATCTCGCGGACAAGCATGAGCTCAGCCGCGACCGTGTGCTCTTCCAGATGCGCACCGACGACGGCCTCGCACTCTCTGACCTCCCCGAGGTCAGCGTCCCCGACGGCGTGAGGCTGCGCTCGTTCGCCCCCGGCGACGAGGCCGGCTGGCTGCGGGTGAACAACGCGGCCTTCGACTGGCACCCGGAACAGGGTGCGCAGACGCTTGATGACATCGCGGCCATCGTCGGCGCCGCGGACTTCGACCCCGATTCGGTCATCCTCGCCGTCCGCGACGGCGAGATCATCGGCTTCCACGAGACGAAGCTCACCGACGGACCCGACGGCCGCCTCGGCGAGGTCTATGTCGTCGGAGTCGACCCCGCGATCCATGCGAAGGGGGTGGGCCGGGCGCTCACACTCGAGGGGATGCGGCGGATGGTCGCGGCCGGGGCGCAGGCGATCGAACTCTACGTCGAATCCGACAATGCACCGGCGCTAGGCTTGTACGAGCGACTGGGGTTCCACGTCGCGGTCGCGCATGTCTCCTATGCGCCGGCTTCCTCGACTCAGAGCACTCAGGAGTAATCGATGTACGACGTCATCGCAGCCGGGCGCGAGCTCGACCTGCCCGATCCCGCCGACCGATTCCTCGACCGCGAACTCAGCTGGCTCGCCTTCAACGAACGCGTCCTTGACCTCGCCTCCGACCCGGAGGTGCCGTTGCTCGAGCGAGTGCGCTTCCTCTCGATCTTCGCCTCCAACCTCGACGAGTTCTTCATGGTCCGCGTCGCCGGCCTCAAACGCCGCATCAACACGGGCCTCGCCGTGCCCACGGTGACCGGACGGATGCCGCTGCAGGTCATGCACGCGATCAGCATCCGGGCGCATGAGCTCATGACCCGGCACGCGGAGCTGCTCAAGAACGTCATCGGACCCCAGCTCGACGCCGAGTCGATCTCGAAGGTCTCGAGGGACGAGCTCACCGACACCGAACGGGCCCGCGTCGACGAGTTCTTCGCCGGCCACGTCTTCCCCGTCCTCACCCCGCTCGCCGTCGACCCGGCCCACCCGTTCCCCTACATCTCCGGGCTCTCCCTCAACCTCGGCGTCCTCCTGCGCTACCCCGACTCCGGCAAGGAGCTCTTCGCCCGGGTCAAGGTGCCCCCGCGCCTGCCCCGGTTCTTCAATGTCGCCGAGGCGACCGACCGGCCCGCCGGACGCGACGTCCCCGCCCGGTTCGTCGCTCTCGAGGACATCATCGCCGCCCACCTCGACGCCCTCTTCGACGGCATGGAGATCATCCACCACTCGACGTTCCGGGTCACCCGCAACGAGGACCTCGAGGTCGAGGAGGACGACGCGGAGAACCTCCTCAAGGCTCTGGAGAAGGAGCTGCTGCGGCGGCGCTTCGGCCCGGCCGTGCGCGTCGAGATCACCGAGGACATCCACCCCCGGGTCCGGGAGATGCTCAAGGACGAACTCGGCATCGACGAATCCGAGATCTATCAGCTGCCGACCCCGCTCGACCTCTCCGGCATGTCCGACATCGCCGACGTCCCCCGCGACGACCTCCACTTCCCGAAGATGGTCCCGCAGATGAACAAGGACCTCTCGCTTAGGGAGTCGAGCGACCAGGTCGACGTGTTCGCCGCGGTCTCGAGCCGCGACATCCTCCTCCACCACCCCTACGATTCGTTCTCCACGAGCGTCCAGGCCTTCCTCGAGCAGGCCGCGGCGGACAAGAACGTGCTCGCGATCAAGCAGACGCTCTACCGCACCTCCGGCGACTCCCCGATCATCGACGCCCTCGTCGACGCCGCGCAGTCGGGCATCCAGGTCCTCGCGGTCGTCGAGATCAAGGCCCGCTTCGACGAGGAGGCCAACATCACGTGGGCCCGCAAGCTCGAACGCGCCGGCGTCCACGTCGTCTACGGCATCGTCGGGCTCAAGACCCATGCGAAGCTCTCCCTCGTCGTCCGGCAGGAGGCCGAGGGGCTCGCCCGCTACTGCCATGTCGGCACCGGCAACTACCACCCGAAGACCGCGCGCCTCTACGAGGACTTCGGCCTGCTGACGAAGGACAAGGCCGTCGCCGACGACCTGACGAAGCTGTTCAACCAGCTCTCCGGCTACGCCCCGCGCGCCGAGTACTCCCGCCTCCTGGTCGCCCCCACCCGGGTGCGGGCAGGGCTCATCGAACTCATCGACGCGGAGATCGCGATCGCCGAGGCGGGCGGTGAGGGCTGCGTGCGGATCAAGGTCAACTCGATCGTCGACGAGGGCATCATCGACGCCCTCTACCGCGCCTCCCGGGCCGGGGTGAAGGTCGAGGTCTTCGTCCGCGGCATCTGCGCCCTGCGTCCGGGCATCCCCGGGCTGAGCGAGAACATCACCGTCCGCTCCGTGCTCGGCCGGTTCCTCGAGCACTCCCGGGCCTTCGTCTTCGGCAACGACGGCGACCCGATCGTCTACATCGGCTCGGCGGACATGATGCACCGCAACCTCGACCGGCGGGTGGAGACGCTCGTCGAACTCGTCGCCGCGAACCATCGGGCGGAGATCATCGAACTCTTCGATCTCGCCTTCGCCCCGACCACCTCGGCGTTCGAACTCTCCGGGGACGGGACGTGGACGCGGATGACGCACGGACCCGACGGGGAGGAGCTCACCGACTACCAGTCCGAGCTCATCCGCAGGCATCGGAAGCGACGGCAGATCGGGGAGGACGCGTGAGTCCCTCGACGGTCGCATCCGCGCAGGCGTCCTCGCGGGTCACCGCCGACATCCTCGCCGCCGGCGCCGTGTGCTGGCGCAACGGCGCCGAGGGCATCGAAGTCGCCCTCATCCACCGCCCGCGCTACAACGACTGGTCGTGGCCCAAGGGCAAGGTCGAACCCGGGGAGACGCTGCCGGAGGCGGCGATCCGGGAGGTCAGGGAGGAGACGGGCTTCGACGTCCGCCTCGGCGTGCCCCTGCCCACCGCGGAGTACATGGTCGGGGGCAAGAACCTCAAGAAGGTCTTCTACTGGTCCGCCGAGGTCAAGGGCGAGGCGACGTTCGCTCCGCACAATCCGCGTGAGGTCGATGAGGCGATGTGGCTGCCCATCGCCGAGGCGCGCACGAAGCTCACCGCCTACGCCGACCGGGAGCAGCTCGACGCGCTCGAGAAGTTCGATGAGACGGATGCGCTGCGCGCGTGGCCGCTCATCCTCGTCCGCCACGGCAAGGCGTTCCCGCGTGCGAAATGGTACGAGACCGAGCATGTCCGGCCTCTGCTCGCGCTCGGCACCCGGCAGGCGATGGCCCTGACCGGACTGCTCGCCGCGTGGGAGGTCAGGAAGCTCGTCTCGAGTCCGTGGAAGCGGTGTGTCGCCACGCTCGCGCCGTACTCCGCGGCCACGGGCAAGTCGATCAAGAAGGTCTCGACGCTGAGCGAGAAGGCCACCGCGGCGAACCCGGACAAGACCGCGCGCTACATCGAGAAGTTGCTCGAGAAGGGCAAGCCGACCGCGTTCTGCACGCATCGACCGGTCCTGCCGACGATCCTGCGGGTCTTCGCCGAGCATGCCCCCAAGCGGGTCGCGCAGGTCCTGCCGACCGAGGACCCCTACCTCAAACCCGGGGAGATCCTCGTCGCCTACGTCCGACCGGGCACGGTCGCGCGCATCGTCGAGATCGAGCGGTTCCGACCGATCGACGCCTAGGGCGTGTCTCCTAAGTTCGTGAGGACGCGGGGGTGACGGTAGGTCAATGAGCCGGCGAAGCGTGTTGTCCGATACCCAATGGGAGACGATCCAGCCCTTGCTCCCCGCTCAGCGCCCCTGGTCAGGGAGGCCGAGACGGGATCATCGACAGGTGGTCGAGGGGATCATCTACCGCTACCGGTGCGGGATCGCCTGGCGCGATCTCCCCGCCGACTTCGGGCCCTGGCAGACAGTCTGGAAGCGCCACCGCGCCTGGGCAGTTGATGGCACCTGGGACCAGGTCCTCGACGCGCTCCTGGTCCGTGCCGACGCGGACGGTGACCTGGACTGGTCGGTCGCGGTCGACTCCACGATCTGCCGCGCTCACCAGCACGGCACCACCCTCGAGCGCACCACAGGGGCGCAGTGGAATCACAAGAATCTCCGCGTCGAGCCAGCTGATCACGCGCTGGGCCGTTCCCGCGGCGGGCTCTCGACGAAGATTCATCAGCTCGTCGATGGACACGGCCTACCGCTGGTAATCCTCTGCGGACCCGGTCAGGGAGGGGACTCACCGATGCTCGCCCCACTGCTCGACGCCCTCTCCGTCGCCCACAAGGGACCAGGTAGACCGCGCACCAGACCGGACATGTTGCGCGGCGACAAGGCCTACTCCTCCCGCGCCACCCGCCAGACTCTGCGCCGTCGCGGGATCAAGGCCGTGATCCCCGAACCCAGCGACCAGCAGCAACACCGTCGCAACCGCGGTTCACGCGGCGGACGCCCCGTGGGTCTCGACATGGAGGCCTACCGCGGCCGCAACGTCATCGAGCGCGGCTACAGCGACGTGAAGCAATGGCGCGGCCTGGCCACCCGCTACGACAAACTCGGCCTGACCTACCGAGCCGGAGCCGTCCTCCGCGCGATCATCCAATGGCTCAACCACCTCGTTTGACGAGGTTTCGGGATATCGCTCCCAGACCTACGCACTCGTCCGTTCCGGGGAGCTGCGCTCGATCCAAGTCGGCGGCCGTGGGCAGTTGCGCGCCGAGCACCCCGAGCTCGAGGCGTCCATCCAGCGCTGCGGCGAGGAGACTGCGCAGCTCGTCGCGCGCAAGGAGGAGGCGACCCCATGAGGTCGACCCCTCCCGTACTCGCCGGCGGTGCAGGCCGGCCCGCAGTCCGACCGGCCACCCCGGGTGAGCAGCCAGCGTCTCCGCCAGACCCGGCAGAACTTGCGCACCGCTGACTGTAAGCATATACTTACACCTGACATCGTTCGATTACGATCCGGAGGGGTGATGGACGCAGCACGGCTTGCTCAGATGCTCAGTGCTCTCGGAAGTGAGCCTCGGTTGCGAATTATCGCCTCTCTAGAGACGGAGTCGACCCATGTCAGTGAGCTGGCCCGCCGACTCGGGATGTCTCGGCCACTGCTCTACCAGCACCTCAACCGCTTGGAAGCTGCTCGACTCATCGAGAGTGGCCTGGAACAGCTCGGAGAGAGCCGAGTGAGGAAGCACTACTGGGTCGCTCCGTTTCGGCTTGAAATAACTCCAGACCACATTGTGCACCTGATTAATCAAGAACAGGAAAGGGAATCTTCATGACACTTACCGCTACCGTATTTGTTATCATCCTCGCCGCCGCACTACCACTCGCGATCTTCGTTGTTCTTACCGTCTGGGTGGTACGCACCGTCACCAGCGCACGACGCGAAACGGCGACGGCGATCGATGGTTCGAACCAACTCATCGTGGAGCACCTACGCAACATCACCGAGCGGTTGGATCGGATTGAGGCCCAACTCAGCGAGGTCCCCGAGTAATCAGGCCCTCCAGAGAGCCGGTGACCGCCACGCCCCTCTTCATGACGCTGGAGGGCGTGCAGACCATCATGTCCATTGGCCGCTCCCAGCCCTACGCACTCGTCCGCTCCGGTGACCTGTGAGCGATCCAGGCCGGCGGCCGCGGACTTTGGCGCGTCGAGTGCCCCGGGCTCGAGGCATCCAAGCCCACCCACCGTCAGACCTCCAACCTCCACGACCTTAAGAGACACGCCCTAGGGGCGACCGCCTCGGCGAGGGAATCCGGGCACGGAGGCCGCGAGGGCGGGGGCAGCGTTTCCGCTTCGGCGGGAGCACACCTCACGCGAGGGCGCACGCCTGATCGCGTCGAGTGTTTCACGATTCGACCGTTCCCTGTGATCGAGCACTCAGGACTCCCCCAATCCTTCAGCGTCCATTCACCTTCCGTTCACTGAGCAAATCCCCAGCCTTTACACACCCTCTTTAGCGTTGAAGGCGAACGATCGAGATCGCTCGAAAACGTGTGCTCAATCCAGAAAGGCATCTTCGTGAAGCTGAAGCATCTTGCCCCCACCGTCGCATTCCTCGCAGTCGGCGCGCTCACCCTGTCGGCCTGCGGTGGAACCTCCGCCACGGGAGAGTCCGCCAGCGGCGGCGAAAGCAACCTCCAGGGCACCATCACCGGCATCGGCGCCTCCTCGCAGAAGGCCGCCATGGATGCATGGACCGCGGACTTCACCTCGGCGAACTCCGGCGTGACCGTCAACTACTCGCCTGACGGATCGGGTGCCGGACGCGAGCAGTTCCTCGCCGGCAACGCACAGTTCGCCGGTTCGGACGCCCACCTCGACGACACCGAGGCAGAGAAGGCCAAGGAGGTCTGCGGACCCGACGGAGCCTTCGAGTTCCCGGTCTACATCTCCCCGATCGCCGTGGCGTTCAACGTCGAGGGCGTCGACTCGCTCAACCTCTCCCCCGACACGATCGCGAAGATCTTCAAGGGCGAGATCACGAACTGGAACGATGCGGCGATCAAGGCCGACAACCCCGACGCCACGCTTCCCGATCTCAAGATCACCGCCGTCCACCGCGCCGACGACTCGGGCACGACGGAGAACTTCACCGAGTACCTCAAGGCCACCGCCGACAAGGTCTGGGACCAGGAGCCGGACGGCAACTTCCCGAAGAGCTACGGCGGCGAGGCCGCGCAGGGCACCGACGGCGTCGTCCAGACCGTGACCGACACCAACGGTGCGATCGGCTACGCCGACGCCTCGGCCGTCGGTTCGCTCAAGTCCGCCAAGGTCAAGGTCGGCAACGAGTTCGTCGAGCTCTCCCCCGAGGCTGCGACCAAGGTCCTCGACGCCTCGAAGAAGGTCGAAGGCCGCGGCGAAGGCGACCTCGCCTTCGACCTCGCCCGCGACACCACCGAGTCCGGTGCCTACCCGATCGTCCTCGTCTCGTACCACATCGTGTGCTCGTCGTACGCCGACCAGAACACCGTCGACATGGTCAAGGCCTGGGAGAAGTACGTCGTGTCGGAAGAGGGACAGGCCTCGGCTGCCGAATCGGCCGGTTCCGCCCCGCTGTCGAACGACCTGCGCTCGCAGATCAACACCGTCCTCGACTCCATCAAGGTCTCAGGCTGAAACTGACGCTTTGACCTGGAACTCCGTACAGTCGAAGAGCGGCGTAGCTCGCGCTACGCCGCTCTTCGGTGCCCAGGATCGCCCTCTGATCCACACTCGTCACCTGAGGAGCAGCTGTGCCGACCAGCACACAAACCACTGAGACCGGCCCCGCCGGCACGCCTCAGCCGCGCGCTGAGGACCGTCCGAGCCCGACGGCGAAGGCCGTTGTGCGGCCCGGAGACCGGATCTTCTCCACCGCGACTCTGCTCGCGGGCATCCTGATCCTGCTCACGCTGGCCGGCGTCGCCCTCTTCCTCCTCGCCCAGTCGAGCGAAACCATCGAGGCCCAGATCTCCGATCCGAGCTCGATCACCGGCGGCAACGGTTTCTTCGCCTACGTCTGGCCGCTCGTCATCGGCACGCTCGTGTCCTCGGCGATCGCGCTCGTCGTCGCCACGCCCTTCGCGCTGGGCATCGCACTGTTCACCACGCACATGGCGCCGCGGAAGCTCGCCCCCGCGCTCGGCTACGTCATCGACCTCCTCGCCGCGATCCCGTCCGTCGTCTACGGTCTCTGGGGTCTCACGCTGGCCGGCAACCTCACCGGCTTCTACGCATGGCTGGCCCAGTGGTTCGGGTGGATCCCCCTCTTCGCCCCCGACGCCGACGGCAGCGTCTCGAACACCGGTCGCACGCTGCTCACCGCCTCGCTCGTCCTCTCGATCATGATCCTGCCGATCATCACCTCGCTCACCCGCGAGATCTTCCTGCAGACCCCGCGCCTGCAGGAGGAGGCCGCGCTCGCGCTCGGCGCGACCCGCTGGGAGATGATCCGCATGGCCGTGCTCCCGTTCGGCAAGTCCGGCATCGCCTCGGCGACCATGCTCGGCCTCGGCCGCGCACTCGGTGAGACGATGGCCGTGGCCATGATCCTCTCCCCGGGTCTGCTCACCGCCTCGCTCATCGTCAGCGGCAACCAGACCATCGCCTCTGAGATCGCGCAGAACTTCCCAGAGGCCGCAGGACTGAGGCTCTCCGAGCTCATCTCGATCGGCCTCGTCCTCTTCGTCATCACCCTGCTGGTGAACATGGCGGCGCGCGCAATTGTTGCCAAGACATCCGTGAAGGGCAGTTGATGATGTTGACCACTTCAGACAATTCGACGACCAAGACCCGCGCGCTGACCTCGAAGCAGCTGCCCAAGGCCACCCCGTGGATCATCGCCGTCGCCTCGATCCTCATCGCCGTCGGCATCACATTCGCGGCCACCGGCGGGTTCTCCGTCGCGATCGCCGCGATCCTCGCCGGCCTCATCAACCTCGTCGCGGTGCTCGTCATCTCCGGCGCCTACGAGGGCCGGCGCAAGGCCGTCGACCGGGTCGCCACGACGATCGTCACCTCGACCTTCGTCCTCGCCTGTGTGCCGCTGATCTCCCTGCTGTGGCTGACCGTGTCGAAGGGCGGGTCGGCGATCAACATCGATCTGCTCACCCGCACGATGCTCGGCATGAAGGGTGTGCTCGACCAGCAGTACGTCGCCGGTGAGGCCTCCCTGGCCGGCGGTTTCTACCACGCGATCGTCGGCACCGTGCTCATCACGCTCGCCGCCTGCGTCATCTCGATCCCGATCGGCGTGCTCACCGCGATCTACCTCGTCGAGTACGCGGGCAAGAACAAGCTCGGTCGGGCGATCACGTTCCTCGTCGACGTCATGACGGGCATCCCCTCGATCGTCGCGGGTCTCTTCGCCTTCGCGCTCTTCTCCACGATCCTCGGCATCGTCATGCCGGATGCCGCGGGGGCGGCGAAGACGGGCTTCACCGCCTCGGTGGCCCTGTCGGTGCTCATGATCCCGATCGTCGTGCGCAACACGGAGGAGATCCTCCGCCTGGTCCCGATGGACCTGCGCGAGGCCTCGTACGCGCTCGGTGTGCCGAAGTGGAAGACGATCGTCAAGATCGTCCTGCCCACCTCGATCTCCGGCATCCTCTCGGGTGTGACGATCGCGATCGCCCGTGTCATCGGCGAGACCGCCCCGATCATGGTCACCGCGGGCTTCGCGAAGTCGCTCAACTGGAACCTGTTCTCCGGCTGGATGTCGACGCTGCCGACCTACATCTACGATTCGCAGCTGCGGCCGGTCTCCCCCGGCGAGGCGGCCCTGGCGAGCTCCGAGCGTGCGTGGGCTGCGGCCCTCGTGCTCGTCCTCCTCGTCATGCTGCTCAACCTGCTCGCCCGCGTCATCGCTAAGGTGCTCGCACCGAAGGCCGGACGATGACCCGGGCGACCGCCTCGGCGGGGATCCCCTCCTCCTCCACGCTTCCGCACCTCTGACGCCTCGACAAGACAAGGACACACCATGTCAAAGCAGATCGACATCAAAGACCTCGACATCTACTACGGCGACTTCCAGGCCGTCGACGATGTCTCCATGCACATCAAGCCGCGGTCGGTGACCGCGTTCATCGGCCCCTCCGGCTGCGGCAAGTCGACGGTGCTGCGCACCCTCAACCGCATGCACGAGGTCATCCCGGGCGCGAGCGTGCGCGGCGAGGTCCTCATGGACGGCAACAACATCTACGGCGCCGGCGTCGACCCGGTCAACGTCCGCCGCGAGGTGGGCATGGTCTTCCAGCGCGCCAACCCGTTCCCGACGATGAGCATCAAGGAGAACGTGCTCGCCGGTGTGCGCCTCAACAACAGGCGCCTGTCGAAGTCCGAGGCCGACGACCTCACCGAGCGCGCGCTCAAGGGCGCGAACCTGTGGAACGAGGTCAAGGACCGTCTCAACCTGCCCGGTTCGGGACTGTCGGGCGGACAGCAGCAGCGTCTGTGCATCGCCCGCGCTATCGCCGTCGAGCCCGAGGTGCTCCTCATGGACGAGCCGTGCTCGGCGCTCGACCCGATCTCGACGCTCGCGATCGAGGACCTCATCAACGACCTCAAGGACAAGTACACAGTCGTCATCGTCACCCACAACATGCAGCAGGCCGCGCGCGTGTCCGACAAGACCGCGTTCTTCAACATCGCCGGCACCGGCAAGCCCGGCAAGCTCATCGAGTTCAACGACACCTCGACGATCTTCTCCAACCCGGACAAGGAAGAGACCGAGAACTACATCTCCGGCCGCTTCGGGTGATCGAACGCCGCTTGGGGTGAGGGACCTTCCGTCCTCGCCTGAGCAAGCAGAGCGCCGGACCGGGCTTCGTGCCCGGTCCGGCGTTTCGCGTCCGCTGGGTGCGCCCATCCCGCTTGTGTGGAGGATCCGTCGCGATATCCGCCGCCAGATCGAGGCGGATCCTCCACCTACCAGCCGGTAGTCAGGCCTCAGGTGCCTATGGCGGACCCTGAGTGCGGCAACCAGGGCCTTGGGGGTCCTGCACTTGGCCCTGCTCGGCCCACCGCCGCCGGACCCCACCCGGCCCAGCCGCGGTCACTTCATCAGATGTCCATCCCATCCGCACGACGGTCGGCTCCGAACACACGACATCAGAAGTTTCAGCGTCGAAGCCGAAAGGGATCGTCATGACCACGTCGCACGCCTCGGCCTCTGCCGCCGCTCACTCGACACGCAGCGCCGTGCAGATCGTCGCAGCCATCTTCGGTGCGGTGTTCCTGCTCGTCGGGATCCTCGGATTCGTCCCCGGCATCACACAGAACACCGACACCCTCATGTTCGCCGGGCACCATTCGGAAGCCGCTCTCCTCGGCATCTTCCAGGTCTCGGTGCTCCACAACATCGTCCACCTGCTCTTCGGCGTCGTCGGCCTCGCCGCGCTCCGATCGCGCGGCCTCGCGAAGGGCTACCTCGTCGTCGGCGGCATCGTCTACGCAGTGCTGTGGATCTACGGCCTCATCGTTCCGATGGACTCGATGGGCAACTTCGTCCCGCTCAACTCCGCCGACAATTGGCTGCACTTCGCCCTGTCCATCGCCATGATCGGCACCGGAGTGCTCCTCGGCCGCAGGGCCAAGGCCGACTGACCCCTTCCCCGGCATCCCCAATCCCGCCGAGGCGGCTCCCGGTTCCCCCTAGAACGCCGGGTTCCACCTCGGCGGGCGCCTGCCCAGGGGTCATCACCTCATCGAGACCGCCACTTAGCGTCGAGACCGCAGCCTCTAAGAGGCCGTCTCGGCGCTAAGTGGCGGTCTCGGTGGATTGAGGCGGGCGTGAGCAGCGAGTCAACGCGCGCCTGGCTACGCGCCGCAGGCGCCCACTGCCCCGCGCTCACCGTCCAGCGGCGATGACTATGACGCCGATCGTCACGGC
Organism: Brevibacterium ammoniilyticum; assembly: GCF_038429965.1. Classification (NCBI taxonomy): domain Bacteria; kingdom Bacillati; phylum Actinomycetota; class Actinomycetes; order Micrococcales; family Brevibacteriaceae; genus Brevibacterium; species Brevibacterium ammoniilyticum. The sequence goes on along the minus strand of NZ_BAABNP010000013.1, from coordinate 12,499 downwards.
GAGCAGCGCTGCCGCCGGGATCGTCAGCAGCCAGCCGGCGAACATCGGGATGAAGTAGCGTGCCCGCGGGTGCCCCTGCCGCCCGGCGTACTGGGTGCCGAGGATCGCCGAGCCCAGCACGAAGGTCAGCGACACGGGCACGCGCATGATCAGTGCCGCGGCGTACATGAGCACCGAGGCGGTCGCATCGGCCGCCGCCGACTTCACCGGGTCGAGTCTGGCCATCCGCACCGAGAGCGTGCGCACGACCCGCCAGCCGCTCAGCCCCGTGCCGAGCGCAAGGGCCAGCGCGATGGTGATGCGCACGGGCCAGGAGATCTCGACGACGGCGAGCTCGCTGTGGGGCATGGTGTCGACGGCGAGGATCGCGACCATCACGAGGGCCGCGGTCTTCTGTGCGTCCTGGATTCCGTGGACGAGGGAGAGCGAAGCGGTGAGCACCGAGTCGACCATCCGGGCACCGCGGAAGAGCGGCTTCGACGGGGTCGAGGCGAAGATCTTCGACAGCAGCAGTGTCAGCCCCCACGCGAGGAAGAAGCCGAGCACCGGTGAGATGAGCAGAGGCAGGATCACGGAGTCGAAGAACTCGAGGCTGTCGAAGGTGAAGCCGAGGATCAGCCCCGCCCCGAGCAGACCTCCGATGAGACAGTGCGTCGAGGACACCGGCAGGGCGAGGAAATAGGTGAACAGGCTCCAGATCGTCGCCGAGACGAAGGCGATGAGGATGCAGGTGAGGATGATGTCCGTCGACATCCCGGAGAACCGGATGATCTGGTTGGCGACGACGATGGCGATGCCTTCGCCGAGCAGCGCGCCGATGAAGTTGAAGACGACGGCGAGCCCGAGCGCCCACTTGGGGCTGAGTGCGCGGCCGACCACCGCGTTGCCGATCGTCAGAGCCGCATCATGGAAGCCGTTGGACCCGGCGAAGATCACCGCAGCCACGATGACTCCGGCCATGAGCAGCTCCACGGATCATGACTCCTTGATCGCGATCGAGGCCACGGCCTTGCCGAGCTCGGTGAAGCCGCGGGCGGCGCGGACGAAGGCCTGCCCGAGCTGCGAGACCGCCGCCATGTAGGTCAGCCCCCGCTTCGCATTGGGCACGGCGTCGGACATCCGCCACTGCAGGGTCTCCACCTGGTGGGTGAGTCGGTTGATCGAGTCGACGAAGTCCCACTGGTCGACCTTGCCCGGCAGCTTCGTCACCATCCGCGAGGTGTGGTCGGTCTGGTTCGACAGGACCGCGAGGGTCTCGAGGACGCCCGAGGGCAGAGTGTCGAAGGCCTCCGAGGCGAGCACGTAGCCGACGCCGTGGAGTCGGTGGCAGATCTCGCGCATGTGATGGCAGAGGAGGTAGAGGTCGTAGCGGTCGAAGGGGGTGATGTAGTTCTCCCGCAGCGCCCGCAGGACCGCGCCCATGTCCTCATCGGCCCGGTCGCCGATCTCGCGCAGTTTGTCGGCGACTTCACGGCGCTGGCCGACATCGACGCCGGAGAGTTCGGCGAGGACGAGGTTGCATTGGCGCATCTGACCGACGAGATCGGCCATCCGCTCGTAGAAGACAGTGTCCTGCGGTACACGTCGGAGCCGCATGCGTATCCTCCTGCCGGGACCCGGACACCGCCGGACGCGTGCCGATATTTCTCTGTCGACGTTGAGAACCGGACGCTGAACCGAGAGCGCCTCTCGGCGATAGGCCGCTCGAAGCGGCTGAGGTTGGAGCCCGGGGCTTCAGCGATCCAACGTCCGGTGGCCACGAGGGCCGTCTTCCACGATACCGCTTCCTCCCCGTGCGTCCACCCCGCGCCGACCTGGGAAAGCTTGAAAAATCTCACAGTCCGCGACGTATGGTCTCGTGCCCGGGCAAGAGTCCCTGCCAGGGGCGATGCCCTCGCCGAGGTGGGGGCCGGTCAATGCGGCAGCTTGCCTTCGCGTCGGTCAGGTCCGTCGCTGAGGTTGGACGCGGACGATGCCCTCGCCGAGGTGGGGAACGGTCAGTGCGGTCGGTTCGGTATCCGTCGAGTCAGTCGAGCCCGCCGTGGCGGCGGGACATCGCCGCGTCGCCGAGGTCCTTCGAGAGCTGGCGCAGCCGCGTGCGGGTCTCCGGGTCATCGGCTCCTGCCGCGCAGATGCCGACGAACGCGGCAGCGCGCAGGAGGGCGATGACGACGTCTCCGCGGAAGGCGCCGACGAGGATCTCGTCGATCGCGCGGGCCACCTCGTCGGGTCCGGCAGGGATCTCGACGCCGGCGAGGATCTCCTCGAGCCCGATGCCGTCGGTGGTCCGGCGCAGGCCGAGGTCGAAGAGGTCGGAGACCTCACGCGGGGCGGTGACGATCCACTCGCGCAGCGCGTAGAGACGCCAGAGTGCGCCGGGGGCTGAGACCGCGGGAGCGGCCGACCACATCTCGGCGATGACCTCGAGGCCGATCTCATCGGCGAGTTCGACGAAGCGCCTGGTCGCGGCCTCGTCGCGGTTGCCACGGCAGTCGCCGAGGAGGAGCGCCGCCGTCGCGTGCGAGGTCTCCGAACGCGTGACAGGGTCGCTCGGGTCGCTCACGGCGTCGAGGTCGGCGAGGGGCACAGGGCGGTGGAACGGGCGCTCATTCATCGTGCGTGCAGTCTAGTCCCCGAGCCTGGACACCGGTAGGGCACACGCATCCGCCGTCGCCGCGTCCGCACTCGCCGCGTCCGCCCTCACCGCATGAACCCTCACCGAGGCGGCTCGAGGTCGAGGCGTGCGGCGAGCGCGAGCAGCGCCTCGGCGGTGGAGTCGTCGAGGTCGAGCGTCACGGCGTTGCCGGCTTCCGTCTCATGCTCGATCTCTCCCGGCAGTCGCACGTTCTCACCGGAGCCTCGGATCGCGCCGCCGAGCGCGCTCACCTTCGCCTCGGCGGCGCTGCGGCCGTTGAACGCTGCGGAGTCGATCGCGATGAGCATGTGCCCGTTGTTCATCTCCGAGGCCGGGTTATCCCAGATGTCCTGCGTCTCGTGGGCAAAGGTCGCCGAGGTGAGGCCCCCGGCGAACGCTTCGAGGAGCACCGCGAGCCCCGAGCCCTTATGGCCGCCGAACGCGAGCAGAGAGCCCGCCGCGGCCGCCTCGGCGTCGGTCGTCTCGCGTCCCTCGCGGTCGACGGCCCACCCTGCCGGGATCGGACGACCCGCGTTGCGGGCGGCGATGACCTTGCCGAATGCCCCCGCCGAGGTGGCCATGTCGACCGTGAGAGGCGTGCCCTCGGTGCTCGGCGCGGTCAGGGTCAGCGGGTTGGTGCCGATGACCTTCTCACTGCCGCCGTGGACGGCGACGGTGGGTCCGGTCGTCGAGGTGAGGAACGCGAAGAGTCCGGCGGCGGCGAGCTGGTCGGTCCAGAACGCTCCGGCGCCGTAGTGGCTCGAGTTCTCCACCGCGATCGCGCTCACCCCGTGTTCTCGGGTTCGCTCGAGCGCCCAGTCGACGGCGACCTGCATGACGACCTGCCCGAGGCCGCTGCCGCCGTCGAGCACCGCCGTGGCCCCGCCGTCACGGACCAGGGCGATCTCCGGCACCGAGGCGATGCCACCGGTTTCGAGGGCGCGGACATAGAGCGGCAGACGGAGGAGACCGTGGGAGGCGATGCCGCGCTGGTCGGCTTGGACGAGCGAGTAGGCCGTGAGAGCGGCATCGTCCTCAGGCACTCCGCTCGCGGCGAGGGCGGCGAGGGCGAACTCACGGAGGGAGTCGACGGAGAACTCGCTCATCCTGCCTGCTCCCGCGTGTCGGTCGTCTCAGTCGTGCCCCTGCCGTCCTCGGCGCCTGCACCACCCCGAACGCCTTCGGCATCCCGCGCAGCCGCGCTGCCTTGCCCATCTGCACCACCCTGAACGACATCCTCGGCGTGCCCGTTCCTGCCCTCGGACGCGAGCGTTATGCTCCCGGCGTCGGGGATCCCGGGCATGCTGCCGAGAACCGACGCATACGTGTCGGCAAGGTCGCGCCTCACCTCCGACGAGCCGTCAGCGTCGCCGGCCGAAGCCCCCTTGCCTCCTCCCGCGCCGTTGCTCCCCTCACCCGCGGCACCGCTGCCGACACCGTCGCTCGTGCTCGCGGAGAACCGGCTGAGTGCGCGGAGGATGTGTTCGCGCATCGCCGCCTCGGCGGCATCGGGATCGCACGCGGCGATCGCCGCAGCGATCTCGGCGTGCTCGTGGGAGGTGTCGGTGCCGTGGGGGTCGCCCGGGTAGAGGCGGAAGAGATGGAGGTGCGGGTGCATCTGCCGGTACGCGTCGATGAGGAAGCTGTTGCCGGTCGCCTCGAGGATGAGCAGATGGAAGCGGGTGTCGTGTTGGAAGAGCTCGTGCTTCCAGTCGGACGACCCAGCCTGTTCCGCACGGTACCCCGCAGTCCCAGCAGTCCCAGCAGCCCCCGCAGCCCCCGCAGTCCCCGCAGTCTCTGCAGTCCCCGCCGCATCTGCGCCGCCGCCACCGGGTCGCCCCGAGAATGCGTCGATCTCGGCCAGCAGCGCCCGGCCGGGATTCGATGCCCGATCGACGGCGGCCATGCGTGCTGCCCACGGTTCGAGCAGGAGCCTGACCTCGATCATCATCTCGAGATCGCGCTTCGTCAGCAGCGGGGTCGTCGCGTATCCGCGCGGCTGCCGGGTGCGCACGAGTTTGTCCCCCTCGAGCCGCTGCATCGCCTCCCGCACCGGTGTCTGCGACACCCCGAGCTCACGGGCCATCCGGTCGATGGTGATCCGCTCCCCCGGCGGCACCGTGCCGTCGAGGATCATCGCTTTGATCCTCGCGTAGACGGTCGGGTCGGTCTCGCTCGGCATTCCGTCTCCCTTCGCGCGTTTCGCGACGGCTCGCGCCAGGCCGCCCTCGATGGTCTCCACTGTGCCCACGAGACTACCGCTGTCCTGCTCCGATATCGGCGAAGAGGGTACGGATTCCGTAGTCCCAGGCCGGCAGGTCCTCACTTCGGCCCACCGTGTTCCTCAGTGCTCCCAGATGGTCGTTGGCGATCATCACGACATCGCCGAGGTGGTGGGTGAATCCGAGTCCGGCCGCATCCCGGTCCTCGGTCGGGGCGAAGAGGGTGCCGGTGAAGAGGACGAAGCCGTCCGGGTACTGATGGTGGCGACCGTGGGCCGCGGAGACGAGGTCCTCGAAGCCTCGGCTGAGCGATCCGACCGAGTTGACGCCGGTGAGCTTGCAGCCGTCGTCACCGGTGACGGTGAGTCTGAGCTCGAGGCTCCTCGCGTCCTCGAGCCCGAATGTCTCGTCGAAGAGCCTGATGAGCGGCCCGATCGCCGTCGACCGGTTGTTGTCCTTCGCCATGCCGAGCAGCAGCGCGCTGCGTCCCTCGATGTCGCGGAGATTGACGTCGTTGCCCATCGTCACCCCGTGGATCGTCCCCGTGGAGTCGACGACGAGGACGAGTTCGGGTTCGGGATTGCTCCACTGCGAGAACGCGGGAATGCCGACGGCGTCCCCGGATCCCACGGCCGAGAGGACTGGGCCTTTCGTGAAGACCTCGGGGTCGGGCCCGATGCCGACTTCGAGGTACTGCGACCACCACCCCTTGGCGATGAGGGCCTCTTTGAGGCGAGCCGCCTCGGCGGATCCGGGCACGATCGCGGTGAGGTCGGCGGTGACCGCCTCGGCGAGTTCCGCACGAACGGACTGCGCTCTGGCCGGGTCGCCGTCGCAGCGCTCCTCGATGAGGCGTTCGACCATCGAACCGGCGAAGGTCACTCCGCACGCCTTGATGACCTGGAGGTCGATCGGGGCGAGGAGGACGGGTGCGTCCGCAGATCCAGGCGCCGCCGCGGCGGGGGTGGAGACATCGTCGACCGCCCAGTCCGCAGGCCGGGTCCTCACCTCGTCCAGGCGCCGAGGCAGGTCCGGGGTTTCGAGGATCCCTGAGACCGTGGGGTCGATGTCGGAGACGTCGTGGACGGCGTTCCCGGTGACGAGGACGGGAACAGGAGCCCGGCGTCCGGGGACGCGGAGGCGGCCGAGGAAGGTTCCGGTCGCCTCGGCGGGGAGGAGGTCGCGAATGCTCATGCGTGTCCGTCCTTGTCAGCCGAATCAACGGTGGAGGAGCCGACGGCGGCCCGGTCGCCGGTGCGGACCCAGCCGGGGCCGGTCGGGTACGTCCATTCGGCAACGGATTCCGCGACCATCTCCGCGCTCGTGCCCGGTGCGGTCGGTGCCTGGTAGCGGCCGTCGACGACGGAGACCGGAGCGACGAAGTGCTCGTGGAGGTGGTCGACGAACTCGATGACGCGGCCGTCCTCGGTGCCGGAGAGGCGGGCGAAGTCGAAGAACGAGTAGTGCTGGACGAGTTCGCACAGTCCGACTCCCCCGGCGTGCGGGCACACGGGGATGCCGAACTTCCTCGCAAGCAGGAGGATCGCGAGGTTCTCGTTGACGCCGGCGACGCGGGTCGAGTCGAGCTGGAGGATGTCGATCGCCTCGGCTTGGAGGAGCTGTTTGAACATGATCCGGTTGTGCACGGCCTCACCGGTGGCGACCTTGACGGGGGCGACGCCGCGGCGGATCTCCGCATGCCCGAGGATCTCGTCGGTGCTCGTGGGCTCCTCGATCCAGTAGGGGTCGAATTCGGCGAGCGCGTTGACCCAGTCGATCGCCTCGCCGGTCTCCCACTTCTGGTTCGCGTCGATGGCGATGCGGACATCGGGGCCCACGGCCTCGCGGGCGAGCGCAAGCCTGCGCCGATCGTCCTCGAGGCTGCCGCCGACCTTGAGCTTGATCTGCGTGAACCCCTCGGCGACGGCCTCCTTCGCCAGCCGCACGAGCTTCTCGTCGTCGTAGCCGAGCCAGCCGGGCGAGGTCGTGTACGCGGGGAAGCCGGTGGCCTCGAGGGCGGCGATGCGCTCGGCGAGACCCGCTTCTCCCGCGCGGAGGATCTCAAGCGCCTCCTCTTCGGTCAGGGCGTTGCGGATGTGGGTGAAGTCGATCGCGGCGACGAGGTCCTCGGCGGGCAGTTCGGCGAGGTATCTCCACAGCGGTTTGCCCGCACGCCGGGCCGCCATGTCCCACAGGGCACTGACGAGGGCGCCCGCGGCCATCTGCGTCACCCCCTTCTCGGGTCCGAGCCAGCGCAGCTGCGAATCGTGGACGAGCAGCGCCGAGGCGGCTCCGAGGTCGGAGAGGAGATCGTCGAGTTCGCGGCCGATGAGCAGGGCCGCGTACGACTCGACCGCGGCGACGATGAGTTCGTTGCCGCGTCCGGCGGTGAACACGAGCCCATGACCCACCTCGGCGGCATCGCCCTCACCGGCACGGATGGTGACGTAGGCGGCCGAGTAGTCGGGGTCGACATTGACGGCATCGGAGCCGTCGAGCTCGAGCGAGGTGGGGAATCGGACGTCGGTGGCGCTGATGTCGGTGATGAGAGGCACGGGATCGCGGTCTTTCTGTGCGGCGGGGAGACGGACGGGTCGAAGAGTCGGACGGCCACGGGTTGGGCATCGCTCAGGGGAACCCTCACACGGGGTAGCCCAGGAGCGAGGGCAGCCACAGGCTGAGGAACGGGACGACGGAGATGAGGACGAGGGTGGCGAGCATCGGGACGAAGAACGGCAGGGTGCCCTTGATCACCGTCGTCACCGGGTACTTCGTCACCGAGGAGAGGACGAAGAGGACGAGGCCCACGGGTGGGGTGAGCAGGCCGATGAGGAGGTTGAAGATGATCATGATGCCGAAGTGGACGGGGCTGAGTCCGAACACCTCGGCGACGGGGAGGAGGACGGGGACGAGGATGAGGATCGCCGAGGTGGGTTCGAGGACGCAGCCGATGATGAGGAGGAGGACGTTGACGAGGATGAGGAAGACGATGGGGCGGTCGGTGATGGACAGGAGCACATCGGCGGCGAGCTGCGGTGCCTGCTCACGGGCGAGGACCCAGCCGAAGAGGGCGGCGCCGGCGACGATGATGAGGACGCCGCCGGTCGTCTCGACCGCGGTGACGAGGGCGTGCCGGACCTTCGGCCACGTGAAGTTGCCGTAGACGATCGCGAGGATGCCGATGTAGGCCACACCCACGGCACTCGCCTCGGTGGGGGTGAAGACTCCGGAGAGGATGCCGCCGAGGATGACGACGGCGGCGCCGACCGGGGGCAGAGCGCGAAGCCCCGACCGGACGCGTTCGCCGAGGCCGGCCTTGGGCAGGCGCAGGTCCTCGCGTTTCCGGGTGAGGAACCAGCACATGACGCTGAGCGTGACGACGAGGAGGACGGCGGGGACGATGCCGGCGACGAAGAGGGCGCCGACGGACACGCCTGCGGTCACGGCGTAGATGATCGCCGGGATCGACGGCGGCATCATCGGGGCGATGAGCGAGGAGGCACCGGTGACGCCGAGGGAGAAGCCGACGGGGTAGCCGCGGCGGATCATCGCGGGCACCTGGATGCGTCCCATGGCCGCGGCATCGGAGATCGCCGCACCCGAGACCCAGGAGAAGCCGAAGCTCGTGAGGATGTTGACGTAGCCGAGCGATCCGCGCACGTGGCCGATGGCGGCGACCGCGGCGTCGTAGAGGCGGTCGGTGGCACCGGAGATGTTGGCGAGGTTGCCGAGCAGGATGAACATCGGCACCGCGAGGATCGCGAAGTCGAAGACCCCGGAGGTGGCCTGCTGGACGGCGAGCGCCGGGCTCGATGAGGGATCGAAGGCGATGTAGATGATCGAGGGCACGAGGAGGGCGATGCCGACGGGCACGCGCAGGGCCAGGAGGATGAGGAGCGCTAGGAGCATGAGGAGGAGGGTCATGTCACAGTCCTTCCAGCTGGGCTGCGGTGTCGACGGTGTCGGGGTTCTCCTCGGGGTATCTCGCGATCATGATCATCTCGATGATCGTGTGGATGAAGATGAGGATGAAGCCGACGGTCGCTGCGAGGTAGAGCAGGGCGGTGGGCAGCCCGGAGGCGGGCATCGCGATCGCTGCCACGATGTCGACCATCATGATCCCGGCGACGGCCATGAACGCGGAGACGGCGAGGACGACGAGGCGGGCGAAGGTCCCGATCACCCGGCCCACCCGGGGCGGGACGACGGTGGCGATGAGGTCGACGGTGATGTGCGAGCGGCGGGAGCTGACGAAGGCCGCGGCGATGAAGGTCAGCCACACGAGGGTGAGGCGGGCGACCTCCTCGGTCCACGACAGGGGCGAGTCGAAGACGTAGCGGGTGACGACCTGGAGGAGGACGAGGACGAAGACGCCGACCATGAGCAGGATGCCGATCGTGCGTTCGAGGCCGATCGCCCAGCGGTAGAGGGTGCTGCGCCTCTCGAACGAGTCCTGCTCGAAGGCCAGGGTCGCCTCGGCGTCGGCGATGCTGGCGACGGAGGTGGGGTCGGGGTTCGAGCGGTTCGGGTCGGCGGGGGCTGGGTCGGTGGGGTTCATCGGTTCTCCTCCCCCGCCTCGGCGCGGGCGTCTTCGAGGGATTTCTTCACGGCGAGGTAGGTGTCACCCCAGGTCACCCGGTTGGGCAGTTCCTTCGCGACGAGGTCGCGGAAGGCGTCGATGTCGACGTCGTCGACGACGGTGATCTCGCCGGTCTTCTTCCAGTCGGCGAGGATCTCCTTCTCCTGTTTGACGGTGCACTCCTCGACGCGGACGCGGGCGTCGTCGATGGCCTGGGTGAGGATGTCGCGCTTGGCAGGGTCCATGCTGTCGAGCAGGCGCTGATTGCCGACGAGGTAGACGCCCTGGACGATGTGCTCGGTGATGCTGATGTAGTCCTGGACCTCGTAGAACTTCGCCGAGGCGATCGTCGGGATCGGGTTCTCCTGGGCGTCGATCGTGTTCTGCTGGAGGCCGAGGTAGACCTCGCTCAGGGCCATCGGGGTGGCGGTGGCGCCCATGATGTCGAGCGTCGTGAGGTAGAGGGGTGCGTCGGGTGTGCGGATCTTCAGTCCGTTGAGGTCGGCGGGGGTGCGCACGGGTTTGTTGGCGGTGACCTGGCGGGCACCGTAGTAGAAGTTGCTGACGACGCGGAGGTCGGTCTCGGCGGCCATGCGGTCGAAGACCCCGGTCATGATGTCACCGGTCGTCGCGGCTTGGAGTTCGGCGGCATCGGCGGCGAGGTAGGCGCCGTCGAGGACGGCGGCTTCGGGATACCAGGCGCCGAGGAAGGAGGGGCCGCTGTTGACGAAGTCGAGGGCACCGGTGGCGACCTGTTCGACCATCTCGGCTTCGCTGCCGATCTGCGCGGCGGGGTAGATGAGGACGTTGAAGCCCTTGGCTGCGAGCTCTTCCTTCATCGGTTCGAGGCCGCACGAGTTCACGGGGTGGCTGGCTTCGTAGACGTTGCCGAAGCGCAGAGTGATGGCGTTGGGGTCGACCGCCTCGGTGGCGGCGCGGTCGACGTCGACGGGTTGGAACATCGCACAGCCGGTGAGCGTGAGCGCGGACAGGCCGGCTCCGATCATGGCGGTCAGACGCTTCTTCATGGATTCCCCTCAGACCGCCCCACCGCGGTGTGGGGCGTCACGACGTTGTGACAAGCTGATGGGCGGGACACCCAGGAGCCGGAATGTATAGCTTTTGCCAGAATCATATAGTTTAGATGTAACGGACACAACCCTCGGGGTGCGGGCGAGACCAGACCTGATCCCGCTCTGGCCTCGACCCGGTCTCGATGTTCGGTCAGCAAATGCTCGGCTGCTTGTACGAAAATCACAGCGTGCCCTACTAAAATGATCTCGGATCCGGGCTGAAGAATCGGCCCGTGAAGACAGTGAACGAGGAGGAGCTCCCGTGGCGAAGCAGACAATGGTGCAGAAGGGTCTCGGCAAGGCGACGAAGCTTGCGATCAACGACGATGGGTCCTTGAACCCGCGTGCGCAGTCGGCGCTGTCCAAGCTGCTGTCGGTGCAGCGGCCCGTCGTGCTGGCCTATGTGCGTTCGCTGCGCAGGCGGAATCCGGATGCCACCCCTGAGGAGCTCGTCGCGATCATCCGCAAGCGCTATCTAGCACTTGCGACGACCGGTGGTGCCGCTGTGGGTGCGACGGCTGCGGTGCCCGGCATCGGGACGATGGCTGCGCTCGGTGTGGCGACGGCTGAGACGGCCGGGTTCCTCGAGCTCACGGCGCTGTTCGCGCAGGCGATCTCGGAGATCCACGGTCTGCCGGTCAACGATCCGGCGCGGGCGAATGCGCTGGTGCTCGGGCTCATGCTCGGACAGGACGGGAAGAACCTCGTCCAGCGGTTCGGGAAGAAGTCCGTGGGGCCGGAGGCGCTCCTCGGCGATTGGGGTGCGACCCTGACGAAGCAGCTGCCGGCGCCGGTCGTCGACCTGCTGCTGCGGAAGCTGCGGAAGACGTTCATCCGGAAGTTCGCTGCGAAGGCCGGCGGATCGCTGTTCGGTCGTCTGCTGCCGTTCGGCATCGGCGCGGTCATCGGCGGTGTCGTCAATGCGCAGATGTCGCGCAAGGTCGCCAACGAGTCTAAGACCGCGTTCGGTGCAGCGCCGACGGTCTTCCCGCTCGAGACCGACCCGCAGTATGTGGCACCGAAGAGCGACAACAAGCTGCTGGGAACACTGCAGCACGTTGCCGCGCTGGCGCGGAAGAAGGACAAGGACTCCGTCGACGGCGAGGTCGTCGACGAGGGCGTCGAGCACGATGCGACGAAGTACGATTCGGACTCGTCGGTCTCGGATTCGACGAAGCCGTCGAAGGAGATCGGTCGCTGAGGTTTCGCAGGCGGCGGTGAGTGCGCGGTGGTGACCGCGGTCGCCGCTGACGCCGTTGCCGGATCGAGAGGGTGTCCCGCGAACTGCGTGGGGCACCCTCTCGGACTGCGAGGGGCACCCTTTCGGGTTTGAGCGAACGCCTGGTCTGGCCCTAGTATTGGGGAGTCTCCAACAGCAGCTTCCGGGCGCACGCCCATGCCGATCTGTTGGGACCGGGCCTCTAGCTCAGTTGGTAGAGCAGCGGACTTTTAATCCGCGGGTCGTGGGTTCGATCCCCACGGGGCCCACCATAGGAATAAGCGCCTCACCAGGAAAAACTCTGGTGGGGCGCTCTCGTTCATAGACTGCGTTCGCTGTGGAGACTTACTGGAATGTCACACAGGCCTGCTTGCATTCACCGAAGAGGCGTGGTCGCCCCAAGGCTGGATTGTCGCTCTACTTCAGGTACTCCGAAGCCATCTTCCGATAGACCTGCTCGAGCACTGCAAGAGAGCGTCGGGCGAGCCGCCCCTGCAATTCCGATCGGTACTCGTCAATGCCCCGATTCTGGTCATCTTTCTTACTGAGTGGGATCACATCGGCAGACACCCAAGACCACTCATGGGTCACCATGGGGAACACAATTGGGAACTGAAACCCGCCTGTGTTGAGCTGGAGAGCGTCGGCCCACTGGTGGTGAACCCGGTTCCTCGCGAAGCGGATTCCTGGCTCATCGTAATTGAGAGTGTAGAACCGGTCTGAAGCCACCGGACTCGAGCAGACACCTCGCGATGTAATGCGTGAGGTTGC
>NZ_BAABNP010000012.1:0-117724 GCF_038429965.1 Brevibacterium ammoniilyticum | reverse complement strand
GCCGACCGGAGTCGCTGCTCACGCCGAGAGCCCAGACCTCTAGCGATCCGGTCGGCATAATCACCCGCTCCGCATAACGGCGCCGAGCGCGCGAAGAGGTCGAGCTGACTCGTCTCCCAGACTCCACGGGTCGGGTTCCAGTTCGCGAAGGGTTGCACGCGCCTCGGTTGCAGCGGGGTTGCGGTCGTCATGGGTAGCATCTCCTCGTTCCTGTCGGGTTGCGCGGGCCGAGAGCAACCCGCGCACGTTCTCGATCACGACCAGTCGAGGTCGCAACGCCTCGATCGCTGTCGCCATGTACGACCAGAGGCCTGAGCGTGTACCGGGCATGAGGCCGGCACCCTTGCCGACGGTAGAGACGTCTTGGCAGGGGAAGCCTCCGCACAGCACGTCGATGGGCGGCACACCGGCCCAGTCGATCGTGGTGATGTCGCCGAGGTTCGGGGCGTCGGGCCAGTGGTGGGCGAAGATGCGGGCGACGGGCTCGTTGAGCTCGGAGAACCAGATCGTCTGCCCGCCCGTGACGTGTTCGACGGCGAGGTCGAGCCCGCCGTACCCGCTGAACAGCGACCCGATTCTCGGCGGACGTTCCGCGTCTGGGATGTTGTGCATGAGAGCCCCCGGCCGGTCGATGACCCCGGCGATCGAGTCCCTCTAAGAGACTCGAACCGGGTAGATCACCTGCCAGGTGCACCCGCGCACCGCCTACAGCACGACCATGCCTCCCGCGTCTCAGATCCGCCCGCACGGTCCAGCCCTAGACCCGAGCTCCTTGCCGACCTCTCCGGCTCCGACCCTCTCGCGGCCTAGCAATGAGCCGCCACACGTCTTTCAAGCGAGGCTCCTGTCGTCAATCTATGTTGACGGTCGGGGTTGACCTGCTCGACTCCGTGCGGCCGTGAAGGCATACGTAAACGCGCCAGGATCAAGGGGTTCGATCCTGGCGCGTTGCCGTGGAAGGCTGTTGTCGGTCAGTCGGTCAGTCGGTCAGTCGGTCAGCCGGTTCGCGTTGTCGTGGAGAGGATGAGCCGGTAGGCCTCGGTGTTCTCGTCGCCGTAGTCCACGACCTCATCGAGTGACATGGTGTTGCGGACGTGCTCGACCGCCTCGTGCTGGCTCATCGGGCCCTCCTCGCCCCAGTCGTTCTCGTTCTGATCTGCCGTGACGATCTCTACCGCCGTCTGAAAGTCCATTGCTCGCCCTCCCTCGTCGTCGGTTTCCTTTGCAACGTATCGTCGCCAACCGGGTGCGCTCCGGGTCTCCACCGAGTCGCGGCGTGGGAGGGCGATCACCTCGTCGGTATGACGGTCTCGATGCGAGTGATGAGCGCCGGCGACGGCTACCGGTACCTGCTGCGCACCGTCGCCGCCGGTGATGGTGATCGTTCCCTGTCGACTCCGTTGACGAGGTATTACACGGAGGAGGGCACTCCTCCCGGGTTTTGGATGGGGTCGGGCCTGCCGTTCCTCGGTGCAGGCGAACTCACCAAAGGCGGACGAGTCTCCGAAGCGCAGCTCCAACTGTTGGTCGGGATGGGCCGCGACCCCATCACCGGGGAGCCTCTGGGCGAGGCGTACCGGCAGTACGCGAGCGTGCAGGAACGGGTCGATCAACGGGTCGCCGATCTGGACCCGGAGTCGGGACCGGTCTCTCGTGCGGAGCAGGTCGCGGCGATCGAGGCGGAGGAGGCCGAGCGCGGCACGCGCCGCGCGGTCGCGGGCTACGATCTGACGTTCTCGGTGCCGAAGTCGCTGTCGGCATGGTGGGGTGTTGCGGATGCGGGCACGCAATCGTTGATCGCGGATGCGCATCATCAGGCGGTTGCGGAGATGGTTGCGTTCCTCGAACGCGAGGTTGCGACCACCCGTGTCGGCGCTGCCGGCCCCGACGGAGCGGTCGCGCATGTCGATGTCGCTGGCGTCCTGGCGACCGCGTTCGACCACTACGACAGCCGGGCAGGTGATCCGCAGTTGCACACGCACGTCGTGGTCAGCAATAAGGTGCTGACGGTGCAGGATCAGAAGTGGCGGACCCTGGCGGGTCGGCCCGTGCACGCCTCGATCGTCGCCCTGTCTGAGTTGTACAACGCGACGTTGGCGGATCGGATCACGGGGGCGTTCGGGATCGGCTGGGAGGTGCGGGAGCGGGGTCGGGATCGGAACCCGGCGTGGGAGCTCGCCCCGGTGCCCGATGAACTGGTCTCGGAGTTCTCGTCGCGGTCTCGGCAGATCGAGGAGGAGAAGACCCGGCTCATCGACGCCTATATCGAGCGGCATGGTCGGGAGCCGTCGGCGACGACGGTGGTGAAGTTGCGGGCGCAGGCGACGCTCGCAACTCGGCCGGAGAAGCGGATGCATTCGCTCGCGGAGCTCACCGCGGACTGGCGGCACCGCGCCGGCGAAGTCTTGGGTGAGGACGCGACCGGGTGGGCGCGCACTCTCACCGCCGGTGCTGAGCAGACGGCTGTGTTGCGTGCTGATGATGTGCCGCTGGATACAATCACCGACCTCGGCCGGGCGGTCGTCGCGGTGGTGGGTGAGAAACGGTCGACGTGGCGGCGCTGGAACCTTCACGCCGAGGCGAGCCGGCAACTCATGGGCGTCCGGTTCGCCGCCGCTAGCGACCGGGAGGCGGTCACTGGGATGGTGACCGACGCGGCTGAGCAGGCGTCGCTGAGGTTGACGCCGCCGGAGCTGGCGTCGAGCCCGCTGCTGTTCCGCCGCACGGACGGCTCGAGCCGGTTCCGCCACCCCTCCGCCGTCCTCTACTCGACGGAGGAACTGCTGGCCGCGGAAGATCGCCTCCTCGACCGCTCGCACCAGGCGACCGGGCCGACGGTCGATCTCGCCACGGTCGAGAAGATCACGAGCAGGCCCGATGCGGATGGGCGACGGCTTGGCCCGGATCAGGCCGAAGCCCTCCAACGCATCGCCGTCTCCGGCCGCGTCGTGGACGTGCTGGTCGGACCCGCAGGTGCCGGGAAGACGACGGCGATGAGCGCCCTGAAACGGGCGTGGGAGCACCAGCACGGTACCGGCAGCGTCGTGGGTCTCGCCCCATCGGCGGCCGCGGCGCAGGTGCTGGGCGAGGAACTGGGCATCGAGACGGAGAACACGGCCCGCTGGTGGCAGATGCACCTCCTCCACGGGACCACGTTCGCACGGGGGCAGCTCGTGATCCTCGATGAAGCCTCCCTGGCCGGTACCGGCTCACTCGATCGCATCACCGGTCTCGCCGAAGCCGCTGGCGCGAAAGTCCTGCTGGTTGGTGACTGGTCGCAACTTCAAGCCGTGGATGCGGGCGGGGCGTTCGGGATGCTCGTGCACGACCGCGACGACGCCCCCGAGCTCACCGATGTGCACCGCTTCACCCACCCGTGGGAGAAGACCACCAGCCTCGACCTGCGGCATGGCCGCACCGGAGCGATCGACACGTTGATCGAGCACGACCGCGTACGCGGCGGTGAGCAGGACGCGATGGGAGACGCCGCCTACACGGCCTGGCGCGAAGACACCCGCGCGGGGCGGGCGTCGGTCCTCGTTGCCGAGGCCCACGAGACGGTCACCCAGCTCAACGAGCGCGCCCGCGCCGACCTGATCCTCGACGGCACCATCACCCCAGGCCGGGAGGTCGACCTACACGACGGCACCAGGGCGGCCAAGGGCGACCGGGTCATCACCCGCGAGAACGACCGACGCCTGCGGTCGAAGAACGGAAAGAGCTGGGTGCGCAACGGCGACCGGTGGACGGTCACCGCGGTCAGCACCGATGGGTCGATCACCGTCCGCCCCGAGGGGCGCCGCTTCGGCGGCGCACTGGTGTTGCCCGCATCGTACGTGGCGGAGCAGGTGGAGCTCGGTTACGCGATCACCGGACATCGCGCGCAAGGGATCACGGTCGATATTGCGCACACGGTGGTGACGGCGACGACGACGCGGGAGAACTTCTACGTCGCGATGACCCGCGGCCGGCACGGGAACTACGCCTACGTCGCTACCGATACCGCAGACGACGCCCATGTCGCCCCGCACCCTTACGATACCCCCGACGTCACCGCCCGATCCGTGCTCTACGGGGTGCTCCAGCACGTCGGTGCCGAGTTGTCGGCGCACGAGACCATCACCGTCGAGCAGGAACGGTGGGGGTCGATCGCGCAGCTTGCCGCGGAGTACGACACCATCGCCCAGGCTGGACAGCACGACCGCTGGGCGCAGCTACTCACCCTGTCCGGCCTGGATGAGCAGCAGGTCGACGACGTGCTCGGCTCCGATAGCTATGGTGCTCTGTCTGCCGAACTGCGCCGGGCTGAGGCCAACCATCATGACCTCGACACGCTCGTGCCGCGGCTGGTGCAGGCGCGGGGATTCTCCGATGCCGACGACATCGCCTCGGTGCTGCATCACCGTCTCGCCCGCGCCACCGCGCGGCCTGCCGGGTCTGGGCGCACCCGGCAGGCGCCGCGGCTCATCGCCGGACTGATCCCGCACGCCCAAGGGATCACCGACCCGGAGATGCGCCAGGCGCTCACCGAACGCGAAACCCTCATCGAACAACGCGCCCGCGCTGTCTTCGTGCACGACCTCGAAGAGGGCGCACCGTGGACGACCGCCCTCGGCCCGACGCCACAGGACGCGGTGGCGTCACGGTGGCGTGAATGCGGGCGGATCGTCGCCGCCTACCGTGATCGCTACCAGATCACTGACGACTCCCCGCTCGGCCCCGCGACGGGGTCGGACGCGCAGAGAATCGACGCCGCCCGCGCCGCGACCGCCCTGAAGCGTGCGAGACAGCTGAATAGGCAGAGCCCGGAGCGCGAGCAGCCGGACCTCACGATGGAGGCCCGGCAGGGGCGCACGCTCTAATCTGCCCAGTCAGAGAGAACGGCCCGGCTGATCTTGGTCGAGCTCCGGTCCATCCAGGGTGTGCCCGCTCTGCATGCCCCGGTCCCGTACCGGTGTCGACGGGTGTTCGTTCATCAGCGCAGTGACATCACGCGAGTTGGAGACCAGCGCGGCTGTGCCTTCTTGCAGCAACAGAAGCGGGCCGGTGCTCGCCGCGCTCGTGACGGGGCCGGGCACAGCCCCCACGCTGCGGCCCAGGGCCTGCGCCTCGCGGGCCACGTTCAGCGCGCCCGAGCGTGCCCCGGCCTCCACGATCACCGTCGCCGAGGACATGGCCGCGAGGAGGCGGCCCCGCGCGATGAAGCGGTGTCGTGTCGGCGCCGATCCCGGCGGCAGCTCACTCACCACGAGACCCCGGTCGGCGACCTGTTCCAGCAGGTCGCGATGCCCGGCCGGGTAGAGACGATCCGGGCCACTGGCCAGCACCGCGATCGTGTGCCCAGCGTCAGTGAGCACAGCGCGATGGGCGGCACCATCGATGCCGTAGGCGCCGCCGGAGACGACGATCTGCTCGTCCATCGCCGCATCGTGCGCGAGCTCGGCGGCAACGTGATCGCCATAACTGGTCGACGCACGCGAGCCCGTGATCGTCACCCGATCCACAGCCGAGACAGCGAGGAATGAGGTCGCCCCTTTCGCCCAGAGCACGTAGGGAGCCCGGTCACCCAGCCCGTCAACTGACGCCGGCCAGTGCGCGTCTCCGGGCATCAGCGGCTCATGCGCACCGTCGAGCGCCCGCCGGAGCACCGCATCGAAATCGACGCCCGAGGACACCACGCGGGTGCGGTGCTGGAGGATCGCCGCTTCCTCGGCCCGTATCCCTGGCATTGGCCCGTCGGCATCGAGCAGCCGCAGCGTCTCCATCCCGCCCTCACGGCGCAGGAGACGCCCCACGTTCGCGTCCGCCGGCTCAGCGACCATCGAGAGCACCACGCGGGCCGTGCGCTCACCATCGGCGAAATCAGCCAGAGAAGCCATGATCGGTGTCCTTCCGCTCAGTACTGCTGAGCAGGTGCACCGTCCGCGCGATGAAGGGTTCCGCTTGTCCGCGGTCCGGCGTACTGTGGAAGGTGAAGCGCAGGCTTCCAACTTGTAGGGCTCTTCGGGGCCGCCCCCCTTTCACGGGCCACCACCAACACGCCGCTTCTCGATAAGTGTTCGACGTGTCGAATGGAGGCTCGTTATGTTCCCCATCCCCGCACTGGTGCGCCGCCACTGGCGGCGGAGCCAGCGCACCGCCAAAGTTGTTGCCCCGGCTCGCCGGTTCCTGCCGACGCACCGCATCCGCGACGCCGTGATGAGCCGCCGCGGCCTCAAATGGGGCATCCCCGCGATGCTGCTCGCCGCCCCCTACCTCGCAGCCACGAAGCTCCTGACCGACCACATCGAGCAGGGCGGTCCCGACTGGTTCCATCTTGTCGTGCTGCTGTGCGCGTGGAACGCGCTCAAGATGCTCTGGCTCGGCCCGATGAGCCTCGTCGCCCTCGCCGGCGCGCGGCACCGCGAGCACGGCCAGCGCCGCGCCGCTCGCCGTGAAACCGAGACGCACGGCGTGCCGGATGAGGCTCTGGTCGCAGTCGGAGGTGCATCGTGAACGCCGTCGCCTACCGGCGCAGCGCGGCGGAGAACCCGACCCGACTGAACCAGCAGGAAGCCGACTGCCGCCGCTACGCCGACGAGCACGGCCTGACCGTCATCGAGGTCTTCACCGACATCGGGCGCACCGGCGACGGTCTGCTTGGCGTGCTCGACGCCATCGAGCGGGAGGACGTGACCGGGCTCATCGTCACCGACCTTGCTCGGCTCGGCACCAAGTACGCCGATCACGTCGCCGTCGTCCAGCAGCTCCACGACGCCGGAGTCGACATCCACGTCACCAAAGACCGCACAACGAACCACGTCGCGGAGGGCCTGATCGCCGTCACGCAGGCGCACTTCGATGCCGAGGCCCCGCGGTCGTACCCCTCCGGTAGGGAGGACTCCGCCGGCTGACCCGCCAACAGCCACCGGATAGGCTCCGCTCTCGACTGGACGAGAGCGGAGCCTTCCTCATTGTTCGTCTACCGTTCCCGCCCGTGCGGATCACGAAGCGCGACACCCGCACGAACCAGGTTCACCCGCACCGTGCTCGCGTTGAAGCCCATCCGTTCGCCAACCCTGGCCAACGACTCTCCCTGCTCGTAGCGCAGACACATCTCGCGAACCTGCTCAGATGACGGCTTCTCACCGCGCAGCCGCACCCCTCGCTCACGCAACCGCTCAGCGAGGCGCTGACGACTCACCCCTAGATCACCCGCGATCGCCCGCAGGATCTCGCCGTCCCTGTACCGGCGCTCTGCCTCTCCCAACATCGCTGCCGTCAGCCGCGGAACCGGACGCGGCAACGCTCGCGACGAGGTCGGCGATACCGGCGCTGGCCTGCGCCGCCGACGGATCGCCCGATGCGACGAGACCGCCAACTGCAAGGACGGGGCAAGGTTCGAGCACTGTCGCGCTACCTCCACTCGAGTAGTTATGAGACAGCAACTCGTAGACGATGGCCCCGAACCTTTTGGTTCGGGGCCATCGTCATGTGCGGGGTCATTGTGGCCGTGGTCTGGCCGTCCCTTCCTTCGCCGAGGCGGCAACTGCGACTGAGGCCCTGAATCGTGTGGTTCAGGGCCTTCGGTGTGCGTGGTCGTCAGCTCTCGTGAGGCTGGGACTCAAGGGATTCGGCGATTTCGGTGAGCAGGACCGAAGCGGCTTCTGACTGCTCCGTCGACCATTCTGACCGCATCGGGGCCGTCAGTGATTCGAGTCGATGGATGAACTGGGTTGCGACCCGCTGCCCCTGATCAGTGAGTCGCACCCGGCTCACTCGTGCATCCTCGGAGTCCGCAGAGCGCGTGAGCAGATGACGGGCGGCGGCGCGATTGACCAGGTGACTGACGTTGGATCGTTCGCACCGCATGAGCTCTGCGAGTTCGCTGATCGAATGAGGCTGGAACGACCAGCAGAGCAGTTCCGCCTGTTGAGGGGTCAGGCCTTCGGCGCGGCTGGCTCGGCTGAAGCTCTCATTGAGAGCGATCCGGAGGCGTCCCAATGCCTGCGGGACCGACGGTGCATCTGAATTCGGCAGCTCGCTCATGATCGAATCCTAACATTTACTTGACACCGTCACATAAGTAGGTGACGATATCACTCAAATCGATGACGAAATCACCTATTCGAGGAGACGCACAATGACCGACCATGACGCCCAGCGCATCTTCTGCATTGTCGGCAGCCTCAGGTCTCAATCGATCAATCGCAGGCTGCTGCACGAGGCGATGGATGTCGTCCCTGCGCAACACCTGTGTGACGAGTATCAGGGTCTCAAGGCGGTCCCCCCTTTCGACGCGGACGATGAGTCTGCAGTCCCGGGTGAGGTCGATGAGATGTGTTCGCTCATCGCTGCAGCGGATGCCGTCCTTGTGGCAACTCCCGAATACAACGGTTCGGTTCCAGGTCAGCTGAAGAACGCCGTCGACTGGGCGTCGAGGCCGTTTGCGACCTCCGTCCTCAGGGGCAAACCATGCGCAGTGATCGGTGCGAGTCCCGGACCCGGAGGAGCACGATCTGCGATTTGCGATCTTCAGCGGATTCTCGAGCGAAGTGGCGCCGACGTGATCGCCGACACCGTCTGCATCCCCAGAGCCACGGAGCTCTTCAACCGGAGCGACTGTCTGCCCGACTCGGGCCTGCGCGGGCACCTCACCACCGTCCTCGAATCGCTCATCGCCGCAGCGCGGGGCTCAGCGGACCGGAACACGATCGAACCACCCAAATGAGAAGAGGAGATCATCATGAGGACACCGTCGATTGCGAACGACTCTGCCACTGAACCCAGATCACAGAAGCGACGATCGGTGTGGAGTACCGGTCTGTTCGTGTTCGCAGCGGCAGGAATCGTGGATGGAGTGATAGCCGTCGTTGCGGGACTCGCCGGCGTCGATATGACAGTGGTGCCACAGGGAGGACCGACGATGATTGTGGGAATCGGTGCTGTCCTACTCGCACTGGTCGTATCTGTCGCCATCGGCACGCTGACGCTGGCGGCAATCGGGCGAGGCCGATCATCCAGATGGCGATTCCTTGCCGTCGTGGGTTTCGGACTGAGCGCAGTCAGCATCGCCGCACCGCTCTCCGTACAGGCAACTGAGGCGACGACGGCGACACTGGCGGCGATGCACATCGTCGCAGGCCTCATCTGGTTCGTGGCTCTGTGGCGAGGAGCCAAATCGCAGCACACCACGGAACAGTCGGATGTCTGAGCGGTGAGATGCCACGGGCACCGCCCGGAGGACGTCGCCGCTGTCGTGCTCGCTGGCAGCGACGTCCTCCGGTTGTCCTGGACGGCCTAGGACCGGTAGGCCTACGCCTGGTAGGCGATCACCCCCATCATCCCCGCCTCACCGTGGTAGACGTTGTGGCAGTGGGTGAGCCACCGGCCCGGGTTATCGGCGTCGAAGTCGATCGTCAGCGTGGCACCCGGTAAGACGATCGAGGTGTCCTTCCGCGGACCGCCGTCGGCGAGCTGGTACGTGTGCCCGTGGAGGTGGATCGGGTGCCACATATCGGTGTCGTTGACGAAGCGCACTCGCACCCGCTCGCCCTCGCTGATGCTCCATGCGTTCGTCAGTGGCTTCGCATGGTCGAAGCGCTTCCCGTCGAAGGCCCAGTCGTACTTCGCCATCGACCCGGTCAGGCGGATGGTCAGCTCCTGGTCGGGCCTCTTCTGCAGAAGGGTGACGGCCTTGGCCGCGGTGAGCGCCTCGGCAGCCAGCGGAGCCGATACGAATTCGGAAAGGTCGCGGTCGACTCCGGGCACCTGGCCAGACCCAGCCCGCAGCACAGCATGCGTGCGCGCTCCCTTGCCCTCCGCCTCGGCGACGAGGGCGAAGACGCCGTCACCGACGGTGACGATGGCGTCGTAGCGCTCTCCCATGCCGATGAGGAGGGAGTCAGCCACGGCGGCATCGCCGGCCTCGACGGGGAATCCGTCGGTGTGGGTGACGGTGAGGCGGTGCCCGGTGAGCGCGACACGGAACGCGGTGTCCCCGCCGGCGTTGATGATGCGCAGGCGGATCTTCTCGCCCGGTTTCGCGTCGAAGATCTCCGGATCGTCGGGACCACGCCCGTTGACGAGGTAGTGCGGGTAGAAGACGTCGCCGGCGTCGCCGCCGAGGACATCGGAGCTCGCCCCCATGAGCGTGTTGCCCATGCGCATCGGGCCGCTCATTCCGCCGTGGTCCATCCCGCCCATGCCGCCCATTCCCTTGGACAGTTCGGTGAGGACGTCGTCGGGTGTCGCAGTGACGCCGTCGAGCCAGTCGTCGAGGATGATCACCCAGTCGCGGTCGTAGTTCAGCGGTTCCTCGGGATCGTCGACGATGAGGGCGCCGTAGAGTCCGCGGTCGAGCTGCGTTCCGACGTGCGGATGGAACCAGTACGTGCCCGGATGCGGGGCGATGAAGTCGTAGGTGTAGGACCCGCCGGCAGGGATGGGGTCCTGGGTGACTCCGGGCACCCCGTCCATGTCGTTGCGCAGGGCGAGCCCGTGCCAGTGGACGGTCGTGTCCTCCGGCAGATCGTTCCGCACGGTGGCTTTCAGTCGGTCTCCGCGGGTCATGCGGATGACCGGTGCGGGGATCTCGCCGAAGCTCCAGGTCTGAGCGGTCGTGTCGCCGATCTGCAGGGTCGAGGCCGCAGCGGTGAGGTCCACGGTCACCGTGTTGCCGGTGGTGTCGCGAGCGGTTTCGACTTCGCCGATGCGGGGGTCGTCGGGGCTGAGGTACCCGGCTGCCTTGGACTGCGGCGCGCAGGCGGAGAGCGCGAGGATGCCGAGCGTGCCCGTGAGGAAGCCGCGGCGCCGCAGAGAACGTGGGTTCTGGGGTCGGTGAAGGGGTCGGTGGTCGGTCATGAGATGTCTCCAAGTCAGTGAAGTGGCCCAGATGCGTCGAGGCGTGATCGAGCGGTCGCATGGGGGTGCCGCGTGCGCCGTCAGACGGGCGCGTCGAAGCGGGGCCTGGGTCGGTCAGCGGTCGCTGATGAACGTGATCGAGAACGTCGGGGAAGGCGACGTTGGGACGGTCTACGTCCGACTGATGGAGAGAACGGTGAGACGGGGAGCGAGCGAATCCGGGGGTGCCGGAATCGGCGGCAAGGGTGTCCGCGAGCTCGGCAGCTCACTGCGGGCGATGCGGATCATGCCGGCGCGGGATCGCGGCCGGAGCAGGCTGAGGATGATCGCGGCGATCGTGCACATGAGCACGACGATGCAGGGTGTGAGCGGATCGTGGTCACCGGTGCACGGCATGTCCGCGCAGTCGTTCGCCGAGGCGGCCGCTGAGCCGGAGGCGTCGGCCATCCCCTCATGACTCATCTCAGACGCGGCGCCCGACGACTGCATCGCGTCGGACATCTCCCCGGCATGGGGAAGCGCGAGGAGTCCGGCGGTCATCGTCAGTGCCGCGATGAGGAAGAGGACCATGCGCGACGAGCGCCCGGAACGACGTCTGCCGTCCTCCCGGGCGCGCAATGCGCGACCATGACCGAGTGCACTCATACCCCGCCAGGATATCGACTTTCGCACTGGGCGGCAATGAGCAGAAGGCTCGTGGGATGCCGGGCCCCTCGCTGGTCAGCTGTCGGCGAGCATGTCCTTGACCATCGGGACGACTCTCTCACCGTAGAGGCCGATCGAGGTCTGCCTCGTCTCGTGGGTGACCTGACTCTGGTCGTACTTGAGGTCGAAGCGGTCGATGCCGAGAGCCGTGACGGTCTTCGCGATCTTCGCCGCCACCGTCTCCGGGGCACCGACGTAGAGGGCGCCTGTCTCGATCTCGGCCTCGAAGTCTCCGGGCTGCGGCGGCGGCCATCCGCGTTCGCGACCCATCCGCCTGCGCATCGCGGTCCAACCGGGTTCGACGATCTCGCGGGCGAGTTCGTCGGTCTCGGCGACGAGGCCCGGCGAGTGGACGGCGATGGGCCGGTGCTCGATGCCGTACTCGTCCTGGGCGCGATGGAACAGGTCGATGTAGGGGGCGAACCGCTCGGGCTCGCCGCCGATGATCGCGAGGAAGAGGTTGAACCCGTACTTCGCGGTGCGCACCACCGATTCGGGGCTGCCGCCGACACCCACCCACGCAGGCATCGGCTTCTCGGTCGAGGGGAACACCTGCTGGTTCGACAGCGCCGAACGCGTCGTGCCCTGCCACGTCACGGGCTGTTCGCGCAGGAGCTTCGCGAGCAGTTCGAGCTTCTCCTCGAAGAGGACCTCGTAGTCGCTGAGGTCGTAGCCGAAGAGCGGGAACGATTCGATGAACGATCCGCGTCCCGCGACGATCTCCGCGCGTCCGTTCGAGACCGCGTCGAGGGTCGCGAAGCGCTCGAAGACCCGCACCGGGTCATCCGAGCTGAGCACCGTGACCGCCGAGCCCAAGCGGATCCGCTCCGTACGGCCCGCGATCGCCGCGAGCACCATCTCCGGGCTCGAGACCGCGAAGTCGGGGCGATGATGCTCACCGACCCCGAAGAAGTCCAGGCCCACCGAATCGGCGAGGACGGCGTCGTCGACGATGTCGCGCACCGTCTGCGCATGGGTGATGAGCTCGCCGTTGCTGTCCTCGGTGAGGGCTCCGAAGGTGTCGAGTCCGAACTCGACCTGTGTGCTGTCCATGTCTGCCATGTCCGTGCCAACGCCGAGGAGGGAGGAAAGATTCCGTGTCCGTGCCGTGTGCGAGCCTGGAGCGGAGGACGGGGAATCGGGCAGCCGAGGACGAGCCATCGGCAAGGAGCCGGGAAGGAGAAGTATGGGAGAATTTCCTCTGCTGCCGGAATAAAGCCGAACTCACACGCCGTTGTGTGCTGTGTCTGCGTGGAATCCTGCGTCGTCGGCGGCAACTGACCACTTCTTCCGATCGGAGATCCGCCTTGTCGAGCGACAAGAACCTCGCTGCCTCACCCGCCTCGCGTGAGGACACCATCGATCCCGCCGGCATGCGGGTGATCTGGCTGCTCCTCGTCGCGGCGTTCGTCGCGATCCTCAACGAGACGACGATGGCGATCGCGATCCCCGAACTCAACCGCTCGCTCCACATCCCGCCCGAGCTCGGGCAGTGGCTGACGAGCGCCTTCATGCTCACGATGGCCGTCGTCATCCCGACCACCGGCTTCCTGCTGCAGCGGTTCACGACCCGGCAGATCTTCCTCACCGCGATGATCCTCTTCAGCGCCGGCACGCTCATCTGCCTGCTCGCTCCCGGGTTCGGGATGCTCCTCGTCGGCCGTGTCGTCCAGGCCGGCGGCACGGGCATCATGATGCCGCTGCTCATGACGACGATGATGAACGTCGTCCCCCCGCACTCGCGGGGACGGATGATGGGTCGGGTCGGCCTTGTCATCTCTCTGGCTCCGGCGATCGGACCGACGATGTCGGGCATCGTGCTCGACTCCCTCGGCTGGCGCTGGCTCTTCGGCATCGTCCTGCCCATCGGCCTCATCGCCCTCGGCTTCGGTGCGAAGTGGATGACCAACCTCGGCGAGACCACTCGCGCCCCGATCGACGTCGTCTCGATCATCCTCTCGGCATTCGCCTTCGGCAGCATCGTCTTCGGCCTCAGCCAGTTCGGCGGCGAAGGCGCTGCCGGCGGTGCGGGTGCGGGACTGGCCTGGGGGGCGATCGCCGGCGGCCTCGTCTTCCTCGGGCTCTTCGTGTGGCGTCAGCTCGTGCTCATCCGGACCGATCGGGCGCTGCTCGACCTGCGCGTGTTCAGTTCCCGGAACTATCTGCTGTCAGTCATCATCATGGCCGTCGTTGCACTGTCGATGTTCGGCACGTTCTCCCTCCTGCCGCTCTACCTGCAGTCCGTGGTCGGTCTCAACGCGACGCAGTCGGGTCTCGTCCTCCTGCCCGGTTCGGTCCTCATGGGCCTGCTCGGGCCGGTGATGGGTCGGATCTATGACGCCAAAGGCCCGCGAACACTGCTCATCCCCGGCACGATCCTCATCGCCTCGGCGATGTTCGCGTACTCGAACGTCGGAATCGGCACGCCGATCTGGGTGCTCATCATCATCCAGATCGGGATGTCGCTCGGCCTGGCGGGCTCGTTCACTCCGCTGTTCTCCGCCTCGCTCGGCTCCCTCGACCGTCACCTCTACTCACACGGTTCGGCCGCACTCAACACCCTCCAGCAGGTTGCCGGTGCCGCGGGAACCGCGCTGCTCATCTCGATCTACTCCTCGGCCCTGCATTCGGGACAGGCACGCGGACTCAGCGTCGCCGAGGCGGGAGCCCCGGGGGCGCACAATGCGTTCCTGCTCGCTTCGATCATCGCGCTCGTGCCCGTCGTCCTCGCGTTCTTCATCCGCAAGCCCGAGGACCAGGTGGAGATGACCGACGCACCCCGCGTCGGCGACACGGTCTGAGGCCGGCGACACGGTCTGAACTCGGCCGCACCGCCCGCGTCGGTCCTCGGAAGCGGTCCCGGAGCGCCGCAATTGTTGGATGCGTCTGAATCTCAGTTGTGCGTAGACACATCGCGAGCCCCCGGCGCATTCTGGAATCCTTAGGGGAGGAGCACCGGCCCGATGCCCCTCGAATCGGGCCGAGCTGCGTCGGACGATCCGCCGACCTGCTCCCCTGAGCCTGAACCATCAGGGGGTCGCATGTCCGCTGCATCCGTCCGAGACAGTCACCACATGGTCACTCCTTGTCGCCGAGGCGGTCATGCCGGGGGCGACGCGCGTACAATGACGACGATGCCACGTCCATCCGTCACCCGCATGGTCGAGGACTACGTCACCCTGATCTGGAAGGCCTACGAATGGCCGGGAGGTCGGCCCACGACGACCGACCTCGCCGATCAGCTGGGTGTGACGGCCTCGACCGTTTCGGCGAACCTCGGCAGGCTCGCGCGCGACGGCTACATCGACTACGAGCCCTACGGGCGAATCGCCCTGACCCCGCGCGGTCAGGAGATCGCCATCGAGATCGTGCGGCGCCATCGCATCGTCGAGACCTACCTCGTCGAGAAGCTCGGTCTGACCTGGGATCAGGTCCACAGTGAGGCGGATCGGCTCGAGCACACCGTCTCCGACCTCGTGCTCGCCCGCATGGATGCGGTCCTCGGCGGTCCGACCCTCGATCCGCACGGCGACCCCATCCCTGACACCGAGGGCCGCACCGACGCCCGCCCCAATCGGTCGCTCGCCGAGGTGACTCCCGGTGCCGATGCCGTCGTCGTCCGCGTCTCCGACCGTTCCCCGGAGCTGCTCCGGTACCTCACGGACCGGGGGATCGTCCTCGGCACCCGACTGCAGGTGACGAGCGTCAACCCGGCCGCCTCGGCGATCGGAGTCAACGTCGGCGGGGAGGCCTTCGAACTCGCTCTCGACGCCGCCCAGGCGATCCGGGTCGAAGCCTGATCAGACGACCGCCTCGGCGGGTTCCGTCGGCACAGCCGCCGGACGACGCAGCTCCCCGCCACGGGAAAGACCGGCGATGAGGAAGACGACGAGGCCTGCGAGGGTGACGAGGGCACCGGCCCACAGCGGTGACGCGTAGCCGAAGCCGGCCGCGATCGTCAGGCCCCCGATCCACGCACCGAACGCGTTGCCGACGTTGAAGGCCGCGATGTTCGCTCCCGAACCGAGCGTCTGTGCGTGCTGGGAATGACCCATGATGCGCATCTGGAGTGCGGGGACGGTCGCGAAGCCGAAGCCGCCCATGAGGACGAGGGCCAGGATCGTCGCGATCTGTGAGCCTGCCACCTGCGAGAACACGGCGAGAATGACGATGAGGCCGATGAGCAGCACAAGCAGGGTCGTCCCCAGATTCCGGTCGGCGGCCTTTCCGCCGAGGAAGTTGCCGACGAAGAGGCCGACGCCGAAGAGGACGAGCAGCCACGGCACCGTCGTGGCGGCGAAGCCGGAGACGCCGGTGAGGGTGAACGCCATGTAGGTGAACGCGCCGAACATGCCGCCGTAGCCGAGGATCGTGATGAGGATCGAGGCCCACACCTGAGGTGAGCGGAAGATCCGGAACTCGCCGAGGATGCTGCCGGTCGAATGCGCCCGCGCCGTGTCCTTCGGGATGAGGGTGACGATGCCGATGAGGGCGACGACGCCGATGGCGGCGATCGCCCAGAACGTCGAGCGCCAGCCCGCGGCCTGGCCGAGGAACGTGCCGAGGGGAACGCCGAGGACGTTGGCGCTGGTCAGGCCCGCGAACATCATGGCGATGGCGGCGGCCTGACGGTTCGGGGCGACGAGGCTCGCGGCGACGACGGAGCCGATGCCGAAGAACGCGCCGTGGCACAGGGCCGCGACGATCCGGCCGATCATCATCATCTCGTAGCTCGGTGCCAGCGCTGAGAGCGCATTGCCGAGGATGAAGAGGACCATGAGCCCGATGAGCGCCGTCTTCCGGTCGACCCGCGTGAGAGCCACGGTGATGAGGATGGCGCCGAGGGCGACGGCCAGAGCGTAGCCGGAGATGAGGTAGCCGGCGACGGTTTCGGTGACCGCGAAGTCGGCGGCCACCTCGGGCAGCAGGCCCATGATGACGAACTCCGTGAGTCCGATGCCGAACCCGCCGATGGCGAGGGCAAGCAGTGCAAGAGGCATGGAGGATCCTTTTCGATGTGTGCGTGTGAAGCCCGCGGGCTGCCCCGGGTCGAGGCGCAATACGGGCCAGATTATGGGTGCGTCCGCAATAGGCGGCGTACACAGTAGTTGCAGACGCATCGATATAGATGATTGCACACGCGGCCTATCCGCGCAAGTGGTGTATGATGGTCGAAGACGATCACCGAGGAGGAACACGTGGGAATCAGGGACGACGCGGTCGAGATCCGAGCCCGAGGCTGGCGCACACTCGCGGCCCTGCACGGCCTCATCGACACCGAACTCGAACGCAGCCTGGCCCGCGAGCACGGACTCTCTGTCGTCGAATTCACCGTCCTCGACGCCCTGAGCAGGCAGGACGGCTGGCATATGCGGATGCGTCAGCTCGCTCGGGCGGCGGCGCTGTCCTCGAGTGCGACGACTCGACTCGTCACCCGTCTCGAAGACCGCGGGCTGCTCACGCGGATCCTCTGCGCCGACGACCGGCGCGGCATCTACACCGAGCTCACCGCGGCCGGGGAGACGCTGCTCGAGGCGGCTCGGCCCACGCACGACCGTGTGCTCGAAGAGGCCCTCGCCGAAGCGCGCGAGATCCCCGAACTCGCGCCGCTGGTCACCGCACTCTACGCCGACGCGCCGGTGGCCTGAGGACTCAGCTCCCGCCTCGGCGGGCGAAGGCCTCAGCGAGGTGGGCTCCTGTGAGGCTGTGCGTGCGCGACCGCAGATCGGTCGGCGTGTCCGTCGCCACCACCTGGCCGCCGTCGTCCCCGGCTCCGGGTCCCATGTCGATGATCCAGTCGACGATGCTCAGGGTCCGCAGGTCGTGGTCGGCGATGACGACGGTGTTGCCCGCCTCGACGAGGAGCTGGAGCTGACCGATGAGCATGTCGATGTCGGAGGGGTGGAGGCCCGTGGTCGGTTCGTCGAGGATGTAGAGGCTGTGGCCGCGGGCCGAACGATGGAGTTCGGAGACGAGTTTGATCCGCTGCGCCTCCCCGCCGGAGAGAGTGGGGGCGCTCTGGCCGAGACTGACGTAGCCGAGGCCGATGTTCGTCAGCAGCGTGAGGATCTTCGCGGCCGTGGGCACGTCGGCTAAGAACTCCGCGGCATCGTCGACGGTCATCGCGAGCACGTCGGCGATGGTCTTCTCCCGGTAGGTGACCTCGAGGGTCTCCGGGTTGTAGCGCTTGCCGTGGCACACAGGGCACGGCGCGGTCTCCGTGGGCATGAAGAGCAGTTCGATGCTCACCACGCCGTCACCGAGGCAGGTGGGACACCGGCCCTCGGGCTGGTTGAAGGAGAAGCGCCCGACGCCGAAGCGCCGTTCCTTCGCACCGGGTTGGGCGGCGTAGAGCCGGCGGACCGTGTCGAAGAGGCCGGTGTAGGTCGCCAGCGTCGACCGCGAAGTACGCCCGATGGGCTTCTGATCGACGACGATGACACGGTCGATCGCCTCCAGGCCCGTCGTCGAGGCGGTCACGAGGGTGTCGTTGCCGAGATCCCAGACGGGCACCCCCTGGGAGATCTCCTCGGCGATCTCGACCGACTGCGGGTTCCGCTCCTCGTCGGCCACCACCTCGGCGCGGTTGAGGGAGGCACGGACAGCGTCGGCGAGGGCGGTGAGGACGGAGGTCTTGCCCGACCCCGAGACCCCGGTGATCGCGGTGAACGCGTGGAGCGGGAGCTCGATGTCGACGTGGGAGAGGTTGTGACCGGTGATGCCGTGGAGTCCGATCCGCTCATCGAGGCGGCGGGGCTCCCCCGGTCCCGGCGGCAGGGGCGGCACCGGGCCGAGATAGGCCGCGGTGACGGATTCGGCGACCTCACCCAGACCGTCCGCGGGTCCGTTGTAGAGGACCCGCCCACCGTAGCGGCCCGCGCCGGGGCCGAGGTCGACGATCCAGTCGGCGGCGCGGATGACGGGGGCGCTGTGCTCGACGACGAAGACCGTGTTGCCGTCGTCCTGGAGTCGACGCAGGGCGCCGAGGAGGAGCTCGAGGTCGGCGGGATGGAGTCCGGCTGAGGGTTCGTCGAGGACGTAGAGGACCCCGAAGAGCCCGCTGCGCAGCTGGGTGGCCAGGTGCAGGCGTTTGAGCTCGCCGCTCGACAGCGTCGATGTGGGCCGGGCGACCTCGAGATAGCCGAGGCCGAGGTCGATGAGCGTGCCGAGCTGGTCGATGAGGACGTCGATGAGGGACTGCGCGGCCTGGTTGCGTTCGACGGAGAGTTCAGCGGTGGCCGGATGGGTGCGGGCGCTGGTGAGGAACGCGACGAGTCCGGTCAGCGGCAGACGGGCCGCCTCGGCGATGTCGATGCCGGCGATCGTCACGGCCAGGGCCTCGGGATTGAGACGTTTGCCGTGGCAGGTGGGGCAGAGCCTGTCGGTCATGAAGGAGACGGCGGTTGCGCGCATCCGCGCGGACTGGGAGTCGGCGAAGGTGTGCTCGACCCAGCGCTTCGGGCTCATGTAGGTGCCCTTGTAGCCTTCGGCGACGACGATCGTGGGCTGCTCGTCGGTGGTGAGCACCCACTGCCGGGTGGATTCGGGCAGGGAGTCGAAGGGGACGTCGATGTCGATGCCGAGGTCGCGCAGCACCCGGCGGTTGTTCTTCCCGCCGAAGGCGCCCGGCCACGCGACGATCGCGCCGTCGTCGATGCTCAGGTGCGGGTCCCCGACGAGGCGGTCTTCGTCGACCTGGAGGAGTCGGCCCATTCCCGAACAGGTCCGGCAGGCGCCGACGGCGGTGTTGGGTGAGAAGCTGTCGGAATCGAGGGGGGCGGCGTCGCGGGGGAACGTGCCGGCGAGATCGGCGGGCCGGTAGCCCTCGGGGTAGGTGCCCGACCGGGAGTAGAGCATGCGCAGGACGTTCGAGACCCGGGAGACGGTGCCGACGGTCGAGCGGGTGCTGCCCGACTGCTGCTGTTGGAGGGCGACTGCGGGCGGCAGGCCGGTGATGATGCGGACGTGGGGTGCCGATCCCTGGTCGATGAGGCGCCGGGCGTAGGGGGCGACGGATTCGAGGTAGCGCTGCCGGGACTGGGTGTAGATCGTGCCGAAGGCGAGTGAGGACTTCCCCGACCCGGAGATCCCGGTGAAGGCGACGACGGTGTCGCGGGGGATGTCGACGTCGACGGTGCGGAGGTTGTGCTCGCGGGCACCGCGGACGGCGATGTGTCCGGCGACGACGTCGGTGTCGAGTCGGTCGGCGTTCATAGGTCCTCCGGTTCGACGGCGCTGGCCTTCATCGTAACTGCAGGTCCGGTCGTCGGCTGCGGTGGCACAGGGGGCAGACGGCTCCGGCCGACAGCGAGGGATTCGCTGTCGGCCGGAGGTGTGGTGTCGGTTGAGCTGCGGTGTCGGCTCGAGGGTATCTCAGGAGTTCTCGTCGCGTTCCCTGTCGGCCTGCGAGAGGTCGCTCGCGGCCACGGAGCGGACGTCCTCGGTCTCCCCGTCGCGGGTGAGGTCGCCTGCTTCCGAGGCGACCCACGCGCTGGTCTCCCCACCGCGGCCGTCGGACTGGCGGAGGACACTCGCCGCGACCGAGCGCTCCTCCTCGGTGGCGTTCGGATCCGCCATGATGCGGGCCGCTTCGGATGCGGTGACCGAACCGGATTCGTTCGTGTTCTCTGACATGTGCTGACCTTTCTCGACAGTGGGGCGAACCCCCGTGGAGCTATGGGTCGGGCCCCTGTGGGTGGGTGTTCAGTGTGGCACCGCCGAGGTGGGGTGTCTACCGTTTGACGGCAATTCAGATTGTTGAAAATGCAAGTGTCTGCGCCGCCGGCTGTGTCGGGGACTCCGCAGCGAGGACTCACTCAGGAGGAGAGATCGCTCATGTCGACGGAGAGCTTGCCCGTCGTCTCCCCGTGCAGGAGCGATGAGAGCGCCGCGTTGATTCCCTCAGGTGTGACGACCTCGGTGAGTGACACCGTGACAGCTCCCTGCGCCACTGCGTCGAGCGCCCACCGCAGCGAACGGGTTCCGGCATCAGGGTTCGCGCCGAGCCATGCGCCGACGTTGAAACCGGCGGTGGTCTTGTTCTCAAGCCAGTGGGTCATCGAACTCAGAGAGACATCGTCGGCCTGCGAGGCATTGCCGACACGGATGAGGCGCCCGCCGGATCGGAGCAGGGAGAACGCGGTCTCCGTTGCGGCACCGCCGACGGGATCGATGACGAGGTCGAAGGCGTCATGCGGGATCTCCCGCAGCGCGGTCCGCAGCCACACATCGGCATAGCCGAGCGTTCGAGCGAGATCTGCTTTCTCAGGAGTGCCGACGACGGCAGCGATGTCTCCGGCCCCGAGGGCACGGGCCACCTCGGCGAACTGCGACCCCAATCCGCCGACCCCGGCGTGGACGAGGACTGTCTCCCCTGGTGAGAACCGGGCAACCGTGGTCAGCGCGAGATGGGCGGTGACGGTGTTGATGGGCACAACCGACGCGAGAACGGGGTCGAGGTCGTCGGGGAGAGCGGTGACGAGCGCCGCGGAGGCGAGAGCCACCTCGGCGAAGGCACCACCCAGCGGAATCGCGGCGACCCTCTGACCTGGGGTGAGGTGCGCGACGTCTGATCCGGTGTCGCGGACGGTTCCCACGAGCTCGAGTCCGGGGACGAATCCGGAAGTCGAGGGCATCTTCCCGAACGACCACAGGGCGTCGATCATGCCGATCCCGGCGAACTCGACGTCGACGGTGACTTCGTCCGGGCCGGGCTCGGGAACAGGGACATCGGTGGTGATGAGTCCGGTGCGGGTGTCGGTGACGGTCAGGGCTTTCATTGAGCTCCTCAGATCTCGGGCACGGTCGCAGGCCGATCCTGCAGCTCGGTGCCGTTGACCTGAGGCTAGGAAATGGAGTGGACTCCAGGTCAAGGACGGACTCGGGTCTTGACCTGGAGTCCACTCCAGGGTTTAGTCTCACGGACATGAGAGAGACACAGTCGTCGAGCATCGCGGACGTCGCCGAACTCACGGGCCTGAGCCAGGACACGCTGCGATGGTACGAGCGTGAGGGAATCCTGCCCCGCGTCGGGAGGAGTGCGTCAGGGCACCGGCGCTACAGCGAGCGAGAGCGCGACCTCGTTCTCATGTTGGCGGCGCTGCGCGACACCGGGATGACGACGGAGATGATGAAGGAGTTCGTCGCACTCCTCGGTGAGGGAGCGGCAAGTCATGGTCGCCGTGTCGCCCTGCTCGAACGGGCCCGCGAGCGACTCGCGGCGAAACGTGCCGAGATCGAGCGAGCGTCGACGGCGCTGGAGTTGAAGATCGGCCACTATGAGGAGCTCATCGCGGCCGGTCTCGACTGCGACGGCGCACCGGTCGCCGAGGAGGTTCGAACCCTGCAGACGGCGCGGGAGTGAGGCGGATGCTCGTCCCCGCGCCGTCCGGGGCTCAGGCGTGGATGCGGATGAGGTGTTCGTTGGTGAACGCCCGCAGCGCCCATTGGGCGTTCTCACGTCCGTAGCCCGAGCGGTTGATGCCGCCGAAGGGGTATTCCGGACCGGACTCCATGTGGGAGTTGACGAAGCTCATGCCGGCGTTGATCCGCGCTGCGAACCGTTCGCCCTTGGCCAGGTCGTCGGTCCACACCGAGCTCATCAGACCGTAGTCGGAGTGGTTGGCCAGACGCAGGGCGTCCTCTTCGTCCTTCGCGCGGTAGATCATCACGGCGGGGCCGAAGAGCTCGTTGCAGCCGAGGTCGGAATCCGGGTCGATGTCGGTGAGCAGCGCCGGGGACATGAACCAGCCGGGTCGGTCGAGCTTCTCACCGCCCGTGTGGAGGGTCGCGCCGTTCTCGACGGCCTTGGCGATCCTTTCGACGATCTCGTCGCGAGCGCTCTCCGAGGACAGTGGTCCCATCCCCACCTCGGGGTCGTCGAACGTCGAGACCTTCGTCGCCTCGACGGCCTTCGTCGCCTCGGCGAGGAATTCGTCGTAGAGTTCGTCGACGACGATGAAGCGCTTGGGTGAGGTGCACACCTGGCCGGCGTTCGTCAGGCGGATGCCGACGACCTTCTTCGCCAGGGCCGGCACATCGGTCGAGTCGAGGACGACGAGGGGGTCGTTGCCGCCGAGTTCGAGGACCGAGCGCTTGAGGTACTTCGCGGCGATCCCTGCGACGGAGGCGCCTGCGCCTTCGGACCCGGTGAGCGAGAAGCCCTTGACCCGCGGGTCCTTGAGCACCTCCTCGGCGTGGGAGCTGTCGAGGTAGATGTTCTGGTACACGCCCTCGGGCAGGCCCGCTTCGAGGAGGAGGTCGGCGAAGTACTGGGACGACTTCGGACAGATCGAGGCCTGCTTCATGATGATCGCATTGCCGACGACGAGGTTGGGGATGACGAAGCGGGCGATCTGGTTGTACGGGAAGTTCCACGGCATGATGCCCAGCAGAACGCCGAGGGGGTCGTGGCGGACGTAGCTGCGGGCGGAGCCTGCTGCAGGCAGCTCGGTCGGGTTGAGGTAGGTGTGGGCGTGGTCGGCGAACCAGCGGGCGGTGCGGGCGACCTTGTCCACCTCGGCGAGGCCCTGCTGCTTCGGCTTGCCCATCTCACGGCCGATGATGTCGGTCATCTCATCGGCGTTGGCGTCGACGAGGTCGGCGAAGCGGCGCAGGATTGCCGAGCGTTCGATGAGCGGAGTGTCCTTCCACGTCTCGAAGGCCGTGTGACCGCGGTCGATGTAGCCGGGGATCTCCTCGACGGGGACCGAGGGGAACTCCTCCTCCAGCTCACCGGTGTTGGCGTTGGTGACGGCGAATCTGCTCATGGATCGTCCTTTCGCTGTTGGGGCGCGGGCGGTGACGCGCACGATGTCGATGGTGCCGGGTGCAGCGTGCCAGGTGCCGCGTGGAAGAGCCGGACACCGCTGAGTGGGGGCTCCCGCGGGAAACGTACACCCTTCTCCGGGAACACTGCAGGGCGTTCCGGAATTCCACATCGCCGAGGTGGAAGCGCAGTGTGGGCGCGGACGTGGAGTCGGCGGTGGCGAGGTTCCGCGGGGCGACGAAGGGTTCGGGCGGGCGACGAAGGGTTCGGGCAGGTGACGGAGGGTTCTGCGGGGGCGATTGTCACTGCGGGTTCCGCTCGGGCGATGCGCGGCATAGGGTGGGCGGCATGGA
This sequence comes from Brevibacterium ammoniilyticum, assembly GCF_038429965.1. NCBI lineage: Bacteria > Bacillati > Actinomycetota > Actinomycetes > Micrococcales > Brevibacteriaceae > Brevibacterium > Brevibacterium ammoniilyticum. The sequence goes on along the minus strand of NZ_BAABNP010000012.1, from coordinate 94,057 downwards.
GAGAGTGAACGGAATCGGCGGATACTTCCTGCGCTCGGACGATCCCGAGGCGCTCTCGGCGTGGTATCAGGAAATGCTCGGCATCGACACGACCGACGGCGTGTGGCGGCAGGCCGAAGGACCGACCGTCGTCGCGGCCTTCGAGGCGAAGACCGACTACTTCGGCACGCGCGACGGAGGCTTCGGACAGCAGCAGACGATGCTCAACTTCCGAGTCGACGACCTCGACGCGATGCTCGAACAGCTCCAGGCCGCCGAGGCGGACGTCGACGACGAGATCCAGGAGATGGAGGGCATCGGCCGCTTCGGCTGGGTGACCGATCCCGAGGGCAACCGGATCGAGTTGTGGGAGCCCTCGCCGCAGGCGCTGGCCGTCGATGCCGACTGACGGCATGGGCGCCGGCCGAACGATGCCGACTGCCTGATCGGGTCGATGCCTGAACGGGCCGACTGCCCGAACGGGTCGCGGTCATCGCCTCTTTGGGACGGCCGGTGCACGCGTGCCGGGACGGAGGGTTCCCAGGGCGCGGGAAGCCGATCAGAACGGCGGGGGATCATCGACGAGGTCATGTTCCCAGTAGTCGCGGAACGCTTTTCTCACGTCGGTCGTGCGCCTGACCTCGAGCGCTCGCCTCATGCGCCGAGTCAGCCGGTCGCGCAGTGAATGCCTGATCTGCAGCTGTCGCGGGGCGATGCGGGACCGTTCGAAACAGGGCGGAGGTTCGGTCTCGGCCAGGATCATCGGTGCGATCCACGTCGGTGAGTCCGTCGAATCCGGATCTTCGCACAGTGGCGCAAGAGGATTCCGCGTCCCGCACGGCAGAGCCCTGTGGGCATCGGCGCCGGCTCCTGGCGGGAGGGCGTCGGGGAACTCCGCGTGCTCCCAATCGAGCAGCTGTTCGAGACGGCGCCGGTTCCTCGCTTCCTTTGACCGTTCGCTCATCTCGGCCAGGCGCTGTCTGCGAGCCGCGGTTTCGGCTTCGCGTCTCCTCTGCTCGGCGTGCTCGTGGGCGAGTTCCTCTGTAGGAGAGACCTCGACGATCGACCAATCGACGGGAACTGCGTGGTCAGGGCTCTCCCACCGACACGGCTTCATTCCGAGGAGGTCATAGAGTTCGAGGGCCTGTTCGACGTCGATGGGCTGATCCGGGGCGGTGACGGTGGTCATCAGGCCGTGCGGGAATTCGTACTCCACGGCGCTCGTTGCCGTCCCGGTGTCGCTCATCCGCACCGCATAACGCCGCGCGGTCTTGAGCGAGTGGCACTTCTTGCACAGCGGGTGGAGGTTGCCGAAGCGCGTGAGTCCGCCGGCGGGAGGATCCGCGTGGAAGAACGGATCGACGTGGTCGATCTCGGACTTCTCCGCTGGTCGCCGACAGCCGGGCACCGAGCAGGTTGCCCATTGGGCGATCAGCGTCTTGCGGACGGGTTTGGGAATCGGGTACGTCGTCGCTTGGGCATCGATCGGGGTTCCAGTGGCCGGATCGGTGAGGATCCGGGTCAGGGAGGGCGATCCGGCGGCGATCCGGCGTGCCACCTCGGCGGGGATGGGCGATCCGTCGGGAAGGACTCCGGGCAGGTCCGAGTCGCCGGTCAGCGAGATGAGCGGGACGGTCGTGATCACCGCCGCTTGGTTCCTCATCCATTCGGGAGTGGTCGGCATCTCAGCCGTGACGGAATACTCGATCGGGATCGGCTGGGGCCGTGCGCCGGGGAAGAACGCCTCTCCTGACGGCCCGGGTTCACTGGCATCGGCGTTCGCCGTCGATCCCGGTACGGGGGTGCGTTGGGGTTCTGCGGCGAAGTGAGAATCTGGGACAGGGGTCGATGACGGATCGGGCCCGGACACGGCTGGAGTGCGGTCGAGGCGAGCGGCCGAATTCGGGTCGGAGAGATGGGTCGGACGCTGGTCGGGGAGACGAGCTGCGTTCAGGTCGGAGCGACCAGTTGCGTTCGGGACGGGGACACCAACAGGACTCGGGTCGAGGAGATCGATGAGTCCGGACACACTGGTGGCATCCTCGTGGAACCTCAGGTCCCCGTTCTCGTCGAGCAGAGGGGCTTCGCGCTGACTCTGGATGCCGGTGACGGGGTCGATCTCCCGCACCCGGATGCTCAGCTTGGGCTGCGGGCGAAGGAACATGTCGCACATGAGCGCGCTGATGGTGCGTTCGTCGATGATCTCGACACCGGCCGGGAGATTGAAGGTGTTCGACTGTCCGGCATGGATGGCGCGAGCCATGGCCTGAACCCGGGCGTAGCAGGCGTGGATCTCGTCGGCAGGGGCGAACACGGAGAGGCACGCGGTTCCGTTTCCGAAGGTTTCGACGTCGACGCGGCGTCGCTGGGAGGCGATCTCGGCGCGGTCCTCGGGCTTCTGGAGCATCTGGATGAGCTTGCGGAGCGCGGTCCGCAGGGTATCGCTGGTCACCGTGCTGCGGCGGGTCGCGAGGTGGAGGTCGAGGCGAGGGAGGTGGCGGAAGGCGACGGTCTGGCAGAGGTCGGCAACGGTGAGGACGTGGGCCTGGGTGAATTCTCCGGCGCGGACACGGGCCGCGAAGCGCGGCAGACCGTGGATGATGGTCATCGCCTGCGTGAGATGCCGATAGGAGCGCGTCGACGAGGTCCCGAGGATCGCCGAGACCCCGGGAATGTGCTCGCTGTGCACCCGCTCGTGGACCCAGGCGGAGAAGTTCGTGTCGAGGGAGAATGCGGGGAACTCGGGGAGATCGTCGCACTCGGATGCGGATGCGGATGCGGAATCGGGTGCGGATGCGGCGCCGGCGGAGGAGTCAGCGGATGAGCCCGCCGTCGTGTCCGTGCTCGGTCCGGTCGTGTTCTGCGCGCCTGTGGTCTGCGTGTTCGTCGTCAGTGGCTGCGCGGCCTGTGTACCCGTATTCTGCGCACCCGCATTCTGTGCACTGCGCTGGCCTGCTTCACCGACACAGCGGCGGACCGATTCGGAGATCGTGGCGAACCTGTAGGGAGAGCCGTCTTCGGGATAGGCGAAGCCGAGGTCGTTGATGACCTCCGCGAGGACGATGCCGGCGGTGAGTTCGCAGACCCTCAGGTGGGCCTGGTCGACGGCAGAGGCTGCGTGCCCGAGGTCGGTGAGGCTCGATCCGACCCGCAGGGTGTACCGCGACGAGGCAGGCGGCTCGGGCAGGTTCGACTCCTGCGCATAGGACTGCGTGGTTGAAGCGCCGGGAGGGACGCCTTCGGCTCCGGAACCGTCATCTCTGCTCCGAGGAGCAGAAGTGCCACGCATTGTGTTTCACCTGCCTCTGACAACACTGTCGGGGAAGAGTGGTGCGACTGTCGAATGGAATGAGCTAGTACATCAATAGTAGAAGAATAGAAACGTCTCAGTCAATACACTTTTCGAAAGTTTCTCGAAACTCTTTCGCCCCTTCCGGTTCCCGCTCCGATGTTTGTCCTTCAATGATGGCACTCGCCACTGACACGAGACTCGCCACTGACACGGGACGAGCGTCCATCGGCCGCCTCGCCCGTCAGCCGACATCGCCAGGCAGCCGCCACCGCTCGTCAGTTCACCCCGCACGCGGTGAGCCGGTGCTCCTCGGTGGCTCGCTTCCACGCACGCTCGACCCGGATGGCCACGGCCGCGACAAGGAGAGCGACGACGGCGAGGAGGACCGCGACGACGACCGGGGCACGGAATCCCCAACCGAGCGCGATGACCGCGGCCCCAGCAGCCGGGCCGAGAGCGTTGCCGACGTTGAACGCGGACGTGTTGACGCTCGCGGCCAGGGTGGGTGCCTCGGTGGCGATCTGGAACACTCGGGCGTTGAGGGCGCCGGCGATCGAGAATCCGCTCGCGCCGATGAGCACGATGACCACGATCGCCGCCCAACCGACGCCGGCGACGAACCACAGCGCCAGGAGACTCACCGCCAGTGCTATGAGGCTGCCGACGATGTTGCCGAACACGCTCCGATCGGCCAGCCGACCGTCCACGACGACCCCGATGAAGGCGCCCACGCCGAACGCCGCGAGCACAGCGGGCACGAAGTCAGGCGAGACCCCCGCGACCCGCGTGAGCAGGGGCGAGAAGTACGAGAACGCCGCGAACACCGATGCCTGGAACAGGGCCGTGGTGGTCAGCGCCAGCCAGATCCGCGGACCCTTGAACGCGGCGAGTTCGGCCCGCACGAGGGTGGGGAGGTGGACGGGGGAACGGTCGGCCGCCTCGGCGAAGGAGTCCCGATCGACCTCAGGCCGGGTGACGACGGCGATGAGGACGGCGGCCAGGGCGGTGACCCCGGCGATCGCCCAGAACGTCGCCCGCCAGCCGAACTCCGTGCCGATCCACGTGCCCAGGGGCACGCCGACGAGGTTGGCGACGGTGAGCCCCCCGACGAGGCTGGCCAGCGCTCGACCGTGGACCTCGGGCCGGGCGATGCGGGTCGTGTGCACGGCCGCGACCGCCCAGAACCCACCGCACGCGACCGCGGCGAGGACGCGGCTGAGCATGAGGATCGGGTAGTTCGGGGCGAGGGCGCCGAGGATGTGGAGCGCTGAGAACGCGATCACCGTGATGATCATCGTCGCCCGGCGCGGCAGTTTGAGCGTGAGCAGCGCCATCGCGGGTGCCCCGACGATCATGCCCACGGCGAATCCCGTGATGAGCAGGCCCGCTTCGGGGATCGAGACGCCGAGGTCGGCGCTGATCGGTTCGAGGAGACCGGCGATCATGAACTCTGAGGTGCCGAGGCAGAAGATCACGGCGGCGAGCAGGTAGACCTGCGCGGGGACGCGGGGTCGTGCCGATGGATCCTCGGTCGCCGAGGCGGTCGTGCCGGTGGGCGGTGACGTCATGAGCTCAGATCTCCTCGAGTGGGTGGTGCGGGTGTGCGCGCGTCGGCCGTGGAGGCAGGCAGCACAGTGGAAGTACAGATGGAGGCGGCCGGCGGGTGCTGTGGCGGTCCCGCCGGGTCAGAACGTTTCGGCGCCGGCCGGGGTGCACAGCGCGGCGACGAAGGTGCGGGCTTGGGCATCAACGTCCTCGGCGGGCATGACGCGGGCGGAGACCCGGAGCCCGGCGAGCACGCTCTGGACGAGTTCTCCCGTCGACTTGGGGTCGAGGTCGTCACGGATGTGGCCATCGGCCTGACCTCGGGTGATGAGGGTCCGGTAGGTCTCGAGCCATGCGGCCCGGTCGGGGTCGAGGATCGTGCAGACGGCGTCGACCTCGCGTCCGAGCTCGGCGGCCGTGTTCGCCGAGAGGCATCCGATGCGCCGTTCATCCGCGCACTGCTTCTCAAGTTCCCCGCCGAGGCGTTCGAAGAGCAGCGCCGGTGCGGGGAGACTGCTGGTGAGCAGGTGCTCGCGCGCCGGGATGCCGGTGGCGGTGTAGTCGCGCAGGGCCCGGAGGAAGACCGCGTCGAGGCTGTCGAAGGTGTTGTAGAAGCTCGAGCGACCGATGTTCGCCCGTTCGCAGACGAGGCCGACATCGGTTCCGGCGTATCCGTGCTCGCTGAATACGGCGATCGCCGAGTCGATCACCGCCTGTTCGTCGAACGCCTTCCGTCTGCCCATGCTGCGAGCCTAGAACATATTGGACACTGGTGTCCAATAAAATTTCGGCGTCGGTTTCGCAGGTGTAGCCTGACGACAGGGGTCGTTGTCCTCGCCGAGGCGGTGCTCGGTGCGAGCGACGATTGCCCTTTCGAATTCGACAGTCAGGAGGACGATCGCAGATGAGTCAGCTCAGTGCCGAAGAGAAGCGTGAGCTCCGCGAGGACGATGCGAACTGGAAGTACGGCCTCTTCTATTTCTGTCCGCGTGACACGGCCTTTCTCGTTCCGAAGCGGTTCGGCGTGGGGTGGACGATCAACTTCGGCAGTGTGTGGACGCTCGTGGGCCTCGTCGTCGTCGCGCTCATCGTCTGGGGCGTCGTATTCTGAGGCGCCCGTGTGCGCGTCGTGCGCGCCATTGTCACCTCCGTGAGGAGAGGATGCAGAACTCATTGCCTTCGGGATCGGCGAGGACGACCCACGGTTCGTCCCCGGTCTGTCCGACATCGGCACGGCGCGCTCCGAGGTCGAGGAGGCGGGCCACCTCGGCGGCCTGATCCCTGGGCCGGAAATCAGGGTGCAGGCGGTTCTTCACCACCTTCCCACCGGGATCCCGACCGAACAGGAGTCCGGGCAGGCGATCGGGGCTCGGCCTGATCTCGATCTCGTCGTCGTTCTCGTCGACGACCACCCAGCCGAGCGCCTCGGCCCACCAGCGGCCGAGCGCATGCGGATCTGAGGCATCGACGACGATCTGCTCCCATTCGAGGTCCATGTCGAGATCTTAGACCTTGGGGCTGACTCGGCCGAGTCCATGTCAGGACCGCGGCCTAACGTGAGCGCATGATCAAGGTATGCGTCAACGGTCCGAGGACTCCGTCCGATCATGTCCGCATCTCGCCCGATCCGATCATCGCCGCTGCCGAAGCGGCCGCCGGAATCGCCGCCGGTGCCGAAGCTGTCCACGTCCACCCGAAATCGACGGACGGCCGCGACAGCCTTCGCGGTGTCGACCTCGATCGTTTCGTCGTCGCGATGCGACAAGCATGCCCGGGTGTACCCGTCGGGGTGACCTCCGGAGCGTGGGCGGCGCCGGCTGTGGCCGATCGGCTTGCGGCGATCGCCTCGTGGACCGTGCTGCCCGACTTCGTCTCCCTCAACTGGCATGAGGAGGGTGCCGACGACGTGGCCGCCCTTTTGAGGAAACGCGGAATCGGCATCGAGGCCGGCATCTGGCACACCGAGGGCCTTGCAGCCTGGGTTGCTTCCCCTCACCGTTCGGCGTGCCTGAGAGCACTCGTCGAGATCCAGGCAGGGTCGGGGCTTGCGGACGCAGGTACGGGGTCGCTCGCCGAAGTTGCGGCGCGCCAGCTCGCCGACGGCGTCATCGCGCGAGAGCCGGGTCTTCCCGTTCTCCTCCACGGAGAGGACGAACATGCCTGGCCGATGCTTCGGCTCGCCTTCGCGTGGGGAATGGATACTCGGATCGGGCTCGAGGACACGCTTGTCCTCCCTGACGGGACTCCTGCGGACGGCAACGGAGCTCTCGTCGCTGCGGCTGTCGAGCTCAGGGCCGCTGTGACTGGTCAGGGGAAGGAAGAGGAGGTGAGGCGACGAAGCTCGGATCCCCGACGAGCACACGCTCGAGCACGGCTGCCTCACTGATCTCGACGTCCTTCGAGGCGGTGAGCAGGGTGAGCGTGCCTGTCGAAGCGTAGTCGCGCAGCTGCGCGTACGCCTTAGCGTGCTCGTCGTCGCCGAGCTCGGCACGGTAGCGGCGGGAGAACTCATCGAACTTCGCCGGATCGTGGGAGTACCACTTCCGCAGGTCCGTCGACGGGGCGACGTCCTTGAGCCACTCGGTGAGGTCGGCGCGCTCCTTGCTCACCCCGCGCGGCCACAGCCGATCGACGAGGATGCGCGCGCCGTCGTCAGGGCTCGGATCCTCGTAGATCCGCTTGACGCGGATCGCGCTGTTCTGGGCCATCGCGCTCCTTCCTCTCGTCGCCTGCCAGGGCTCGTCGACCTCTGAGTCCGCGGCGACTGCCGGTTCCGCCTCGGTTGCCGAATCGTGTCCGTCTGGAAAGTTCGACGTCGGTGCCGGTCCGTCGTCGTCGATGCGGGTCAGTCTAGCCACCGGTCCTGGGAGCCTTCCGCCACTGACCCGGGAACCGGAGCGCACTCGTCACCTGCGACGATGCCGTCATCGGTGCGCCGAGCGAGTGCGCGCGGATATCTTCGGTCGCTGTCCATGTGGAAGCAGTCCTCTCCGCGTATACTGACCGACCAAGGACGATTGTCGTCCGGCTCACTCCCCACCATGAGCCGCGGAAAAGGAGACGGATCAGTGACCTTCCAGTACGCATCACCCCCGAGCGCAGCCAGCCCCCAGCACGTCCTCGAACCCCCGGCACCCTCCGCCGTCTTCGTCGTCGTCACCGTCAAGCCCGGTGCCGAGGACGCCATCCGCGACTTCCTCGGCGGGATCGGCGGCGTCATCCGCGCCGTCGGCTTCCGTGCGAAGGCCGCGGGCCTCTCGTGCGTCACCGGCATCGGCTCCGACCTCTGGGACCGCCTCTTCCCCGGCAAGCGCCCGGCGAAGCTCCACCCGTTCAAGGAACTCAGGGGCGGAGCGAACGTCGCCCCCTCGACCCCCGGCGACCTCCTCTTCCACATCCGGTCCCAGCGCACCGACATGAGCTTCGAGCTCGCCCGGCAGCTCATCAACCAGATCTCCGAGTCCGTCGACGTCGTCGACGAGGTCCATGCCTTCCGCTACTTCGACCAGCGCGACATCCTCGGCTTCGTCGACGGCACCGCGAACCCCGAGGACCAGCTCGCCGTCGACTCCGTCTTCGTCGGCGACGAGGATCCCGACTTCGCCGGCAGCAGCTACGTCGTCGTCCAGAAGTACCTCCACGACCTCCCGAAGTGGAACTCGATCACCGTCGAGGAGCAGCAGGCCGCGATCGGCCGGCACAAGCTCTCCGACATCGAGATCCCCGATGCGGACAAGGCACCGGACTCGCACGTCATCCTCAACACGATCACCGGCCCTGACGGGAAGGAACAGAAGATCGTGCGCGATAACATGGTCTTCGGCTCCGTCGAATCCGGTGACTTCGGCACCTACTTCATCGGCTACGCCGCCGATCCGGCGGTCACGGAGACGATGCTCGAGCACATGTTCTTGGGCCACGGCGACGCCACCCACGACCGGATCCTCGACTTCTCGACGGCGGTGACCGGCGGCCTCTTCTTCGTCCCGACCCAGGACTTCCTCGACGACCCCGCCTCGGTGCTGGGGACGCCGAACCAGAGCTGAGCGGGCCGACGGCGAGACGGACATGGGCACGACCCCGACCGTGGCGCGGATCCTCCCGGGGTATCCGGATCGGCTGAGCCTGCCCGAGGCGTTCGCATTCCCCGCCGAGGCCGAGTCCTGGGTCCGCGCGATCTTCGTCTCCTCCGTCGACGGGGCCGCGACCGTCTCCGGTAGGGCCGGCGGGCTCGGCAACGACACCGACCGTGCCGTCTTCGCGCTCAACCGGGCGCTCGCCGATGTCATCGTCGTCGGCGCGGGCACGGCGCGCACCGAGGAGTACGGTCCCGCCGAGGACGACCCCCGGTGGCGCGCGCTGAGAACCGGCCGCAGTCCGACCGCCCCCATCGCCGTCATCAGCGACAGCCTCGCCCTCGACTTCACCTCGCCGCTGTTCACCGACGCTCCCGAGTGGGCGCGAACGATCGTCATCACCTCGGAATCCTCTCCCGCCGAGGCGCGGGCGAAGGCCGCTGAGGTCGCCGAGGTGATCGTCGCCGGAGTCGAATCCGTCGACCTCTCCACGGCTCTCCTCGACCTCCGGGCCCGCGGCTTCCACCGGATCGTCTGCGAAGGAGGTCCCAGCGTCTTCGCCGAGCTCATCCGCGCCGGCGGCGTCGACGAACTCTGCCTCACCCGTTCCCCCGAGATCGTCGGCGGGGCGGGCACCCGCATCGTCCACGGCCCCGCTTGCGATCCGCCGATCCCCCTCGACCTCGCATCGGTGCTCGCCACCGACGACGGATACCTCTACCTCCTCTACCGATTCCCCACTGACAGCCGTACCCCCAGGAGCCGACCATGACCCAATCCCCACAGCCCCCACAACCTCAGCCCCCTGAACCCCCGCACTACCCTCACGTCACCGAGGCGGCCCCGACCGTGCCTGCCAACACAGGGTCAGAGGTCCCGCCGCAGCCCGCCGACGGCGCTGAGATCGGCTCGCTCATCGGCGGTGCCTTCGGACTCGTGTTCCTCATCGTCAACAGCGCAGGCTTCTCGACGTTCGGGCGGATCGCAGTCCTCGTCCTCGGGATCGCGGCATTCGCGGGGATCCTGTTCCTCGCGTTTCGCAGCCTCGGCCGCCGCCGGGGACGCCCCAGGCCCGCGGGCGCCAACCCGTTCTCCCGCAGCTACTGGATCATCGTCGCCGTCGAAGCGCTCGCCCTCTTCGGCGGAGCGAAGCTGCTCTCTGGTCTCGGGTATCCGGAGCTCGGCGTCGCATGGGTCTCCGTCGTCGTCGGCACGCACTTCTTCGCACTCGGGTACCTGTTCAGGCTTCGCCGATTCCACGTGCTCGCCATCGTCGTCACGCTGCTGGGCGTCGCCGGATTCCTCGCGTACTTCGTCTCCGCACCCGCGTTCACCCCGGTCCTCGCCGGGGTCATCCCCGGCTTCGTGCTCCTCGCCTTCGGCCTCTGGGCGCTCGCCCCGGTCGACCAGCGCTGAACGGCGCCAGGCCAACGGAGTTTCGGACCCGCAGTGACGATTATTGCGTGCGAAATCGTCACTGCGGGTCCGAAACTTCCTCCTCAGACGGCCGCGCCCTTCCGGCGGGTCCGCACGCGCGGTTCGGGGAGGTCGGGAGCGGTGACCGCGGGGGTGTCCTCGAGGGCGGCGAGCACCTCGGCGATGCCCCGATCGAGCTGCGGATCGTCGGCGGCGAAGAGCTGGGACGGATCGTGCTCGACCTCGATGTCGGGCTCGACGCCGTAGTTCTCCACACCCCACTCCTTGCCCTCGAGCCAGAACGCATACCGGGGCTGCGTCACCCCGGTCCCGTCGACGAGGTCGTACCGGCCGTCGATGCCGACGACCCCGCCCCACGTGCGCACACCGATGACCGGGCCGATGCCCTTCGCCTGCACGCGCGCGTTGATGATGTCGCCGTCGGAGCCGGAGAACTCGTTGGCGAGGAAGACGACGGGACCCCGCCGGGTGTTCTCCGGGTCGGCGACCATCTCGTCGTAGCTGCGGGCTGAGTTCCACGCGATGATCCGGTCGGCGAATCGCTCGGCGACGAGCGCACTCGTGTGCCCGCCGCGGTTGAACCGGACATCGGCGATGACGCCCTCGGCGGCCATCGCCTGCCGGATGTCGCGGTGCAGCTGCGCCCACCCGCCGGCCATCATGTCGGGGATGTGGACGTAGCCGACCCGACCGCCCGACTTCTCCGCGACGTACTCCCGGCGTGAGCGCACCCAGTCCTGATAGCGCAGCTTCTCCTCGGACTTGACCGGCACCACGGCCACCGTGCGCTCCTTGCGTCCGCGCCGCAGGGTGAGTTCGACGATCGTGTCCGCCGCCCCGATCAGCAGCGGCGCCGGACCGTGATCGGCCTCGACCGGCTGCCCGTTGACCGCGACGATGACATCCCCTGCCTGCGCGCCGACCCCGGCCTGGCGCAGCGGCGATCTGGCCGCCGGTTCGCTCGTCTCCCCGGGGAGGATGCGCACGATCTCCCAGCCCGCCTCCGTCCGGGCGAGATCCGCGCCGAGGAAGCCGAGCCTCTTCGACTCATCGCCGAGCGGCTTCGGCGGGGTGACGTAGGCATGCGAGGTGTTGAGCTCGCCCCCGGTCTCCCAGAGGATGTCGACGAGGTCGTCGTGGGTGAGCGCCTTCGCCGCCACGGCCCGCCACCGCAGGGTCACCCCCTGCCAGTCGACGCCGTTCATATCGGCGCGCCAGTAGTGGTCGCGCATGAGGCGGGCGTTCTCCTCGAACATCTGCAGCCATTCGGCCCGCTGATCGAGTTCGAAGCGCAGGCGGGTCAGGTCGACCGTGACGAGCTCATCGTCATCGGCCTCGACCTTGCGGTTCGCCGGCCGCACCGAGACGTCCTGCCCGTCGCGGACGACGATGAGCTTGCCGTTGCCGGAGACCGCGTAGCCCTCGGCCTTCTCGACGACGGTGACGAGCTTGCGCTTGGCGAAGTCGAAGAACTGGACGACCTCGGCGGGTTTGTCCCCGGTGTCCCCGGAGTGCTTGTCCCCGATCTCCCCGTCCTCGGCATCGCCCGTGCGCATCCACAGCACACCGCCGTCGGCGGATTCGAGATCCCGGAACACCGCCGAGGAGACGGGGAACGGCACGATCCGCTCCTCGGCGCCCTCGAGGTCGACGTCGACCGTGGTCACCGCCTCCTTGTCCTTGGATCGGGAGTCCTTCGCCGCGGAGTCCTTGGCCTCATCGGTGAGCTCGCTGATCGCCCAGCCGGCGGTGCTCGGACCGAAGGGCGCGGGATCGACGGCCGAGAGCGGCAGCAGCCACGGCCTCGTCACCCCGTTGAAGGAGAGGTCGAACGAATGCTGGTTGTACGCGGGATCGAAGGTGCGGTCGGAGAGGAAGACGACGTACTTCCCGTCCCTGGTGAACGCCGGCGAGAAGTCGTTGAACTTTCCCGTCGTCAGCGCCGCACCCGGATCATCGGACTTCACCTCGGCGATCATGAGGCGGGCCAGCTGCTCCTCGCCCTGCGTCGGCTCCGACCACACGAGATACCGTCCGTCGGGGGAGAACCGCGGACTGTGCGCCTCCCCGAACCCCGAATGCCCGACGACCCGGCTCTTGCCGCCGGAGACCTCGATGAGGCGCACGGTCCCGTCGTGGGAGATCGTCGCGATCACCTTCCCGGCCGGGTCGGCCGTCATCGCGAGCACCCGTCCCAGCGCCCCCGCCCCGATCCGCCGAGGCGGCTGTCCGCCCTCGATGCCGCGGACCTCGATCGCATCCTCGCCCTCGGCATCGGTGACGTAGGCGGCCAGTCCCGTGCGCCCGAGCACGACGGGCAGCCGCACCCGCACCGAGGAGTCCGCTGCCAGCGCCCTGGCCGGACCTTCGCGGTGGGCGAGGTGGAACGCCTTGCCCCGCCATTCGACGACCGAGGCGTTGCCGCCGAAGTCCGGGGCGATGTCGCCGAGGCGGGTCTCGGGATCGAGGCTGACCGGCTGCACCTGCGTGCCGGGAAGGACGACGTCGAGGGTGCGGACCTCACCGTCGAGGCTGTCGAGGACCTTGATCTCCCCACGGGAGTGCCACACGATCCGCGTCCCGTCGCTCGTCGCGTCCCGGACATAGCCCTCGGCCTCGCTCTGGTGGGTGAGCTGCCGGGGCTCCGGCGACGCGGACGAACGCGCGGCGAGCCCGTCGATGATCCACAGGTTCGCCTGCTCATCGGCATGGTCGGGGAAGGTCGCGGCCCGGTCCGAGGTGAAGACGAGGGAGTCGCCGATCCACAGCGGATCCGTCAGCGAGGCCTCGTCGTCGCGCAGCAGCCGCTCCCACTGCGCGCCGGTCCCGGACTCGTCGCCGGCGCGGTCGAGCCACAGCCTCGGCGCGGTCCCACCCCGGTAGCGCTTCCAGTGTGCGGGCGGACGGGAGAACGGCGTCGAGAGCGCCGTGACCCCCGAATGATGGCGGGCGAACCCCGAGGCACGACCCCAGCTCAGGCGTTCGACCTCACCGTCGATGCTCACCCGCTTGACGACGTGGTCGCGGACCTCGGCCTCGCCGGCGTTCGAGCCGATGAGGATGTGGCTCTCGTCGGCCCAGCCGAGCATCGTCGTCGCACTCGCCCCGAGCCAGGTGAGCCGACGCCGGGACCCGGTGGCCGCCTCGGCGAGCATGAGCTCGGGATGGCCGTCCGTGAAGGACACGTACGCGACGTACCGACCGTCGGGGGAGATGCGCGGGGAGCGGACCGGAGCATGATCGGCGGTCAGACGCCACGCGCGCCCGCCCGCCACGGGGGAGAGCCAGACGTCGTCGTCGGCGGTGAAGGCGATCGTCTCGCCCTGGACGTGGGGGTACCGGAGATAAGTCACGTGATCCACATTACAGCCGATGCCCGGCGCCGGTCCGGTCGTCGGGCCAGCGGAAACGCGCGTGCCGGCCCCGAATAGAATGGGGGACATGCCGACGCTCACGACTCTTCTCACCGACCGGTTCGCAGCCGCCCTGACCGCCGCCTTCGGAGACGACTACGCGGACCGCGATCCCGTCATCAGGAGCTCGCAGTTCGCCGACTTCCAGGCCAACGTCGCCCTCCCTCTGGCCAAGGAGCTGGGCTCGAAGCCCCGCGACATCGCCGCCCGCATCGTCGAGCACCTCGACCTCGAGGGAGTCGCCCAGCCCCCGGAGATCTCCGGCCCCGGCTTCATCAACCTCACGTTCACCCCCGAGTTCCTCGCCCGCACCCTCGAGACCGAGGACGCCACCGCCGTCGAGGAGCCTGCGGACCCGCAACGGATCGTCATCGACTACTCGGCGCCCAACGTCGCGAAGGAGATGCACGTCGGCCACCTGCGCACGACCGTCGTCGGCGACGCGCTCGCCCGGACCCACGAATACATCGGCAACACCGTCATCCGCCAGAACCACATCGGCGACTGGGGCACGCCCTTCGGCATGCTCATCGAGCAGCTGCTCGACGTCGGCATCGACTCGGAGACCGCGCAGACGATCTCCGAGGACCCCAACGCCTTCTACCAGGCGGCACGCGTGAAGTTCGACGCGGATGAGGACTTCGCGACTCGCTCCCGCTCCCGCGTCGTCGCGCTCCAGGGCGGGGACGCCCAGACGCTGGAGCTCTGGGAGACCCTCGTCGGCTACTCGCGGACCTACTTCAACCGCATCTACTCCCTCCTCGACGTCACCCTGACCGATGCCGACCTCGCAGGCGAGAGCACGTACAACGACGACCTCGAAGCGGTCTGCGACGAACTCGAAGCCAAGGGCCTGGCCCGGATGAGCGACGGCGCCCTGTGCGTCTTCCCCTCCGGCTTCACCGGCCGTGACGGTCAGCCGCTGCCGCTCATCGTCCGCAAGTCCGACGGCGGCTACGGCTATGCGACGACCGACCTCGCCGCCGTGCGCCGCCGTGCCCAGGTGCTGGGCGTCGACCGCGTCCTCTACGTCGTCGGCAGCCCGCAGGCCCTTCACTTCGAGATGGTCTTCGCGACCGCCCGGGCCGCCGGCTGGATCCCCGAGGACATGGTCCTCGAACACGTGAAGATCGGCAACGTGCTCGGCTCCGACGGCAAGATCCTGCGCACCCGCTCGGGCAAGCCGCTGCGCCTGGCCGAACTCCTCGCCGAGGCGGTCACCCGGGCCAAGGCCGCCCTCGAGGAGTCGAACGCCGAGTTCACGCCCGAGGAGGCCGATGAGGTCGCCCGCATCGTCGGGATCGGCGCGGTCAAGTACGCCGACCTCTCCGTCGCCCACGACACCTCGTACACCTTCGACCTCGACCGGATGCTCGCCCCCATCGGCAACACCGCGCCCTACCTCCAGTACGCCGGTGCCCGGATCCGCTCGATCCTCCGGAAGGCAGCGGCCGAGGACATCGCCTTCGCCGACGCCCCCATCGTGCTCGGCGAACCTGCCGAACGGGAGCTCGCGCTGACGATCCTCGGGTTCCCCGATGTGCTCGCCGAGGTGGCCGCCGGCTCCCAGCCCCACCGGATGGCCGGGTACCTCTTCGACCTCGCGCAGGCGTTCACGACGTTCTACGAGCAGTGCCCCGTCCTCGTCGCCGAGACCCCTGAGCTGCGGGCCTCCCGGCTGCGGCTGAGCGCCACCGTGCTCACGGTCCTCGAGGCCGGGCTGAGCGTGCTCGGCATCCGCGTGCCCGAGAGGATGTGACGGAGGCTCGTCAGTGTGAGCCGGCTCACGTAGAGTGGGAGCCACTGTGCCGCTGACCGCAAGGAGAGAGATGTCCGTCGACGTCGTCACCGCCCTGTCCGAAGTCCTGCCCGCAGACGCGCTCGTCACCGACCCGGATTCGATGGACGCTTACCGCTGGGACCGGGCGAACGATCCGGGAGCGGGGATGCCCGCCGCGATCGTGCGCGCGAGCTCGACCGCCGACGTCCAAGCGGCCGTCCGTGTGGCCGCCGAGGCGAAGGTCCCCGTCGTCCCCCGCGGCGCCGGCTCCGGCCTGTCCGGGGGCAGCTCCGCCGTCGAGGGCGGGATCATCGTCTGCCTCGATCGGATGCGCGAGATCGACATCGACCCGGCCACCAGGATCGCCGTCGTCCAGCCGGGCGCCTTCAACGCCGAGGTCAAGGCCGCGGCCGCCGAGCACGGCCTGTGGTACCCGCCGGACCCGTCCTCGTACGAGTTCTGTTCGATCGGCGGCAACGTCGCGACGAACGCCGGCGGGCTGTGCTGCGTCAAATACGGGGTGACCACGGACTACGTCCTCGGGATGACGGTCGTCCTCGCCGACGGTCGCGCCGTCGAACTCGGCGGCCCCCGCGTCAAGGACGTCGCCGGACTGTCCCTGACGAAGCTCTTCGTCGGCAGCGAGGGCACGCTGGGCATCATCACCGAGGTGACCCTGCGCCTCATTCCCGCCCAGCTGCCGCCGACGACGCTCGTCGCGACCTTCCCCACCCTCGAGGGCGCCACGCAGACCGTGCTCGACATCTGCGCGCAGATGCGCCTGTCGATGCTCGAGTTCATGGACCGCGCCTCGATCAATGCCGTCGAGGACGAACTGCGGATGGGACTTGACCGTGAAGCCGCGGGCATGCTCGTCATCCAGTCCGACGAACCCGGAGAGTATGCGGCCGGACAGATCGCGATCGTCGAGGAGCTGTGTGCGAAGAACGGGGCGAGCGAGGTCTATGCGACCGACGACGCCGAGGAGGGGGAGGCCTTCGTCACCGCCCGACGGATGGCGATCCCCGCGGTCGAGAAGAAGGGCACCCTCCTGCTTGAGGACGTCGGTGTGCCGCTGCCCCGCCTCGGCGACCTTGTCATCGGGATCGAGGAGATCGCCGAGAAGCGGGACGTCCTCATCTCCGTCATCGCCCACGCCGGGGACGGCAACACCCACCCGCTGCTCATCGTCGATCCCGCCGACGCCGAGCAGCGCGCCCGGGCCGACATCGCCTACGGCGAGGTCATGGACCTGGCGACCTCCCTGGGCGGGACGATCACCGGGGAGCACGGTGTGGGACGGCTGAAGAAGCCGTGGCTGGCCGACTACCTCGGCGCCGATGTCATGGAGCTCAACCATCTCATCAAGGCAGCGCTGGACCCCGACAACATCCTCAACCCGGGAGCAGTGTATTGACCTGTCTGCCCCGAGATGCCGGAAGGCGGCCCACCGATCGGTGGGCCGCCTTCGCGGTCTGAAGCGGCGGCTCAGCCGCCTGGGCGCATCAGTGCTTGGCGCTGTCGCCCGAGGGCTTCGGAGCGGTCGCCGGCTTCGGGGCCGGGGTCGTCTCCGTCTTCGACTCGGGCACCGGGGCCTGCGAGACGGTCGGGGACGTGCCCTGGCGCGAGGCCGGGGTCGATCCGACGGGGCGGGCGTCGGCGGGACGGTTGTTCGGCAGCGGGGTCGACCAGGGATCTTCGACCGGCTGGGCCTTCTTCCACACGTAGTAGCCGATGCCGGCGGCCGAACCGATGACGAGGGTCCACACGAGAGCCTTCTTGCTCGTGTTCGACTTCCGCGCGGTGTCCTTCTGGATCCGCTTGCCGGCCTCGGCGAGGGCCTTGCGGGCCTTCTTCATCGCCTTCTTGTCACCGGTGAGGCGCACGGCGAGGTTGTCGATGAGCTGCGGGGTCTCCATCGCCGCGAGCGAGGCGGCGGCGGTGCCGGCGACCTTCCCGGCCTTCTCCGTGGCCTCGGGACGGTACGCCTCGATCTTGTCCGCCCAGTCGTGGACCTGCTGGTTGGCCTTCTCCGCGAGAGCCTCGACCTGAGGGCGGGCCTTCTCGGCGAAGGCTTCGACCTGGACGTTGGCCTTATCGGCTGCCTCACGCAGTTTGGGAGCGGCGGCATCCGAGGCGTCAGCCAGGAATCGCAGCGAGGTCTTCTTCGCGGAGTCGAGCTTCGACGCGAGAGTCTGCGGAGCTGGCTTCTTCGACATGAACATTCCCAATCCTCTTAAGTCCGGGGGCAACTGATCACTTCCCAGTCTACGACGTGAGGCGGGGGCGACGGCCACTTCAGGGGAGGGAATTTGCCTGCGGATACGCTGGCAGGTTGTGCAAACCCGCCTTGACGGATCGGCGGATCGGACCCGGCCGTGGAAGAATGAGGGCATGTCTACAGTTGCAACGAACACAGCGGTCCTGCACACCAACCACGGCGACATCACCATCAACCTCTTCGGCAACCACGCTCCGAAGACGGTCGCGAACTTCGTCGAACTCGCCACCGGTGAGCGCGAGTTCACCGACCCCCAGACCGGTCAGCCCACGAAGGGTCCCTTCTACGACGGCACCGGCTTCCACCGCATCATCTCGAACTTCATGATCCAGGGCGGCGACCCGCTCGGCACGGGAACCGGCGGCCCCGGCTACGTCTTCGACGACGAGATCCACCCCGAACTCCAGTTCGACAAGAAGTACCTGCTCGCGATGGCCAACGCCGGCAAGCAGATGGGCCGCGGCACCAACGGTTCGCAGTTCTTCATCACCACCGCTGAGACCCCGTGGCTCAACGGCAAGCACACGATCTTCGGCGAGGTCGCCGACGAGGCCTCGCAGAAGGTCGTCGACGAGATCGAAGGCGTGCGCACGGGAGCGATGGACAAGCCCGTTGAGCCGGTCGTCATCGAATCCGTCGAGATCAAGGACGCCTGAGCGCCACCCCACCCGATGAGTACGATGGTGGCATGAGCACACCAGAGCAGGGCCCGGCACGGGAAACCGGCCGGGCCCTGTCCGTGTCCGTTCCCCCGGTGACGGCCACGATCATGATCGTCACGGGGCTGGCGTTCCTGCTCCAGCTGCTGCCGGGACTCGACCTCCTCCACCGGTTCAGCTTCGTCCCCGCCCTGACCCTCGACCAGCCGTGGCGCCTGCTCACCGTCGCCCTCGTCCACGAGCAGCCCTCGCCGATCCACCTGCTGGCGAACATGATCGGCCTGTTCTTCTTCGGGTCGTTCGTCGAACGCGCACTCGGCCGCCTCCGGTTCCTCGCCGTCTACGTCATCGGCGCCGTCGGCGGCTCCGTCATGGTCCTCCTCCTCGCCGAACCGTGGAGCCGGGACTGGGTGACGAACAACATCGGCGCCTCCGGTGCCGTGTTCGCCGTCATCGGCGTCCTCCTCGTGCCCACCCGTCGCCTCGACCGCAACATCGTCGGCGTCGTCCTCTTCGTCGCGCTTAACTTCGGGTACGGCTTCATCGTCGAAGGCGTCTCCTGGCAGGCCCACCTCGGCGGACTGCTCACGGGCTTCGTCCTCGGCTGCGCGGGTCTGCTCGTGTCGGCCAAGCGTTCGGTGCTCGTCTTCTGGCTCGTCGCCGGAGGCCTCGTCGTCCTCATGGCCGTGGCCGTCGTGGCGAAGATGCTCACGGCCGGGGCGGCACCCTGAGGCGAACCCGATTCACTGCATCTGCGGTTTGTCCACAGCTGTTATCCACATGGGGGAAAACTTACAACGGTGTGTTTTCCCTGATCACAGGGGTGGAAAAAGTTATGCACAGGACAGCGATTCTGCTTGGGTATAACTCAGAAGTCGACGAAACCCTCCGCTGACCGGTGGGAACCGGGCAGCGGAGGGTTTCGGATGCTGCGGGTTTCGGGGATACGCGGCGGGGTGATGTGCCCCGACGTCGCGGTGGGGTGATCTACCGCCAGCGGGTGGACATGATGAGACCGGCGACGAAGAACGCGAAGCCGATGAGGATGTTCCAGTTGCCCCATGCTTCGACGGGGAACGCGCCCTGGGTCAGGTAGAACACCACGAGCCAGATGAGGCCGACGATGAGGAGGCCGAGGAGGACGGGCAGGAACCAGCGCGGGTTCGGCTTGATCGTCTGCTGACCGGCCTCGGAGGTGTAGCTGGCCGTCTTGCGGCCCTGCGAGCGCTTGGCCGGGTTGCCCGAACGCGAGGTGCGCTTCGCCACCGCCTTCTTCGAGTCCTTCTTCGCCGACTTCGCAGACCCGGTCTTCGCGGACTCGGTCTTCGCCTTCGTCGGCTTCTCGTCGGCGTCGTCTGCGTCGACGTCGTCCTCGTCCGTGTCTTCGGACTTCGCCTTCGCCGAGGCGGTCTTCGCCTTCGCGGCAGCGGTGGTCTTCTCGTCGTCGTCCGCTGGGTCGTCGGGGTTCTCGTCGGCGTCCTCGACCTCGGTGACTACGATGTCGGTCTCCTCGACGGTCGTGGTCCCGTCGGCATCGACCTCGACCTCGGTGATCTCGATGTCGGTCTCCTCGACGACGGCAGAATCCTCGGTCGTCGACTTCGCGGTCGTCGACTGGGCTTTCGCCGCATTGCGCGAGGTGCGCTGAGGGCGCGAGGTCCGTCCGTTGGACTTGGCCACGAGAACTCCTTCGACGGCGAACCCGAATGGGCCGCCGATGCTTTGGTCGGGGACGATCGCCCCCAGTCTACTCGGGAGGCCAGCATGCGCGAAAAACCGCATGACGGACCACAGGCTCTCATGAAGGCGTCTCAGAGTGAGCTGGGAACACGCTCCGCTCTCATTCTCATGCGATAAAGTTCTCTTCGGATGTCCCCGCTCGATCACTGGTCGAGTCCCGGATTAGTCATAGGCACGGTGCAGAAGTGGTGAACAGTTCCTCCTCGGGTAACGAATCGTCTTCGAGACCCACCATTCGCGCTGCGCAGAGACGCCAGCCCGCCCCGCAGCCGACCGACTCAGGACCCGTCACCGAGCCCCTGCACACCCAGCAGGCCTCCCGCAGTTTCGACGAGCCGCTGCCGAGCCGTCGCGAACTGCGCCGCCGCGAAGCCGAAGCCTCCGGTGGCGCGCCCTCGTACTCCGATGCACCTGACGATTCCGGCGCTCCCACCGAGGCGCTGCCCCTCCAGCAGGCCCCGTACGCAGGTGCAGGTGCTGCCGCCGGCGCAGGTGTTGCCGCAGGTCAGTACACGGCCGACCAGTACACCGCGCCCCAATACAGCACCGCCCAGAACACAGCGCCCCAATACGCCTCGGCACAGCCCCAGTACACGTCTGCGCAGTACGCCTCGGCCCCGGCCACAGCGGCACAGCCCGCAGCAGCGGAATCCGACCCCCACCTCGGCGGAGGAGGGAACGGAGGACGCGGCAACGGCGGTGGCAGGAAGCCGAAGCCGCAGCGCCAGCCGCTGGGACCGATCCGGGGCACGATCCGCACCTTCGGCGAACTCTGCATCACCGCAGGCCTCGTCCTCATCCTCTTCGTCGTGTGGCAGCTGTGGTGGACGGACATCGAAGCCAACCGCGACAACGAGGTGCTCGCGGACCAGCTGACGAAGGACTGGGCGAACCAGGACCCGAACAAGCTGCCCGCCGACCCCAAGGAACCCGTGGTCGCCGAACCGGTGGAGAAGAACACGGCGTTCGGGATCTTCTACATCCCGCGCTTCGGCGACGACTACTACCGCACCCTGGCCGAGGGCGTCGACCTCGAACCCGTCCTCAACCGGATGGGCGTGGGCCGCTACCCGAACTCGGCGATGCCCGGGGAGGTCGGCAACTTCTCCGTCGCCGGCCACCGCGTCACCTACGGCAAGCCGTTCAACCAGATCGCGAAGCTCCAGCCCGGAGACGAGATCGTCGTCCAGACCAAGGACGGCTTCTACACGTACACGTTCCGCAACTTCGACATCATCCTCCCCGACGCCGTCGAAGTCCTCGCCCCCGTGCCCGACCAGCCGGAGTACAAGGGCAAGGACCGGATCCTCACGCTCACGGCCTGCAACCCGATGTTCTCCGCCCGCGAGCGCTACATCGCCTACGCCGAGCTCACCGAGTGGCGTCCCGCCGCCGACGGCCCGCCGGACGCGATCAAGGACTCGAAGGCCTACGACAAAGTCAGCAAGAACGGTGGTGCCTGATATGTACGCTCTCATTTGGCGGCTCCTGCCGGGACCGTGGTTCGTCAAACTCGTCCTCGCCCTCATCCTCATCGCCGCGGTCGTCCTCCTGCTCATGCAGTACGTCTTCCCGGCCGTCGCCCCCTACATGCCGTTCAACAACGCGACCGTCACCGACGAGGGCGCGTGATGACGACGATCCTCGTCGTCGACAACTACGACAGCTTCGTCTACACCCTCGTCTCCTACGTCCGTGAGCTCGGCGCCGAGGTCGACGTCATCCGCAACGACGATGTGTCCGCCGAGGCGGTCGCCGGCCTGGCGAGGGGCTACGACGGCATCCTGCTCTCCCCGGGACCCGGGGTTCCCGCCGAATCCGGTGTGTGCCCCGACCTCATCCGCTGGGCCGCGGACACGGCGACGCCCCTGTTCGGCGTGTGTCTGGGCCATCAGGCCCTCGGCGAGGTGTTCGGAGCCACGGTCACGCATTCGCCGGTGCTCATGCACGGCAAGACCTCGGTCATCACCCACGATGGGGCCGGCATCTTCGCGGGCTGCCCCTCGCCGCTGACGGTGACCCGCTACCATTCGCTGGCGATCGTCGACGAGACGATCGACCTCGACACCTTCGCCGTGACCGCCCGCACCGCGGACGGGGTCGTCATGGCCATCGAGCACCGCAGCGCACCTCTCTACGGCGTCCAGTTCCACCCCGAGTCCGTGCTCACCGAGTCCGGGTACCTCATGCTCGGCAACTGGCTCGAGGTCTGCGGGCTCAGCGGTGCCGCCGCCCGGGCGCAGGCGATGTCGCCGCTGGCCACCGCGATCTCGCAGTAGGTGCTTCCGCGGCACCCGGGCAGCGCTTAGGATCGGTTCCACACAGGATCGCATCGTCACCCGCGTCAGGGAGAGGACAACCCATGTCAGAGCCGAGCTACTTCCCCACCGAGCCCTACAGCGAACTCACGGTCTTCGAAGCCCAACCCGTGCCCACGGTCGTCGTCGAAGCCCAGAACTATCCGATGGCAGAGCTGCCGCAGCTCTTCGACTCCGTGTTCTCCGGTCTCTTCCCGGCACTTGCCGCCGCCGAGGTGGAGCCGACGGGTCCCGCGTTCTCCCTCTACACGCGCCAGCCCACGGACACCGTCGACATCCAGGTCGGCATCCCCGTCTCCGCGGGTCTGAGCCAGGCGCTCGAGCTCGGGGACGACCTCACCGCGATCCCCTCCGAACTGCCGGGCGGATCGATCGGGGCCGTGACCTATCAGGGCGGCTACGACGGCCTCGGTGAGGCGTGGAATGCGCACATGCAGGCGCTCGTGGCCGCCGGCCACCACCCTGATCTGCCGTTCTTCGAGGTCTACGTGACCGAACCGAACCCGGAGATGGACCCGGCGGATCTGCGCACCGACCTCTACGTCAGCCTGGGCTGAGGCAGGGTCGGCTGAGGCAGCGCTAGGGTCAGTTCCCGTTGCCGTTGCCGCGTCCGCGGGGGTCGGCCCAACCGTCGAACCACGAGTCCCCGCCGCCCACGGCGCCGTCGGCGTCCGTGCCGCCGCCGTTGTTGCCGTTGCCGCCGGCGTCGCCGGGGGGTGAGGTGGGGATGCCGCCGGGGACCGACGGGATCGTCGGTGTGGGCTCCGGCGGCTTCTTCGCGACGGTCACGGTGATCTCGGATCCCTGCGCCACCTCGGTGCCGCCGGGGATCGACTGATCGAAGACCTTGCCCTCCTCCTGGTCGGCGGTCTCGACCTCCTCGACCTTGCAGCCGAGTTTGTAGTCGTCGCCCTGCAGGGTCTTGCAGGCTTCGTCCTTCGTCTGCCCCGTGACATCGGGGACCTCGACGGTGCCGGAGGAGACGACGATGTCGACGTTCGAATCGACATCGACCTTCTCGCCCTCACCGGGCTTCGTCTCGATGACGACGCCCTTCTTCACGTCCGGTGAGGTCTGGGTGATCGTCGACCCCGCCTGGAGTTTGGCGTCCTTGATCAGCTGCCTGGCCTCCTGCTCGGTCTTGCCGGAGACCTGCGGGATCGTCACGCTCTCGGGGCCGAGGGAGACGACGAGTTTGACGGTGCTGTTCTCCGGGATCGACTGCCCGGCGGCGGGGTCGGTGGAGATCGCCTTGCCCTCGTCGACCTCGGTGCTGTACTGCTCGTCGCGGGTGACCTGGAACTTCTGGTTCCGCAGCTGGGATTCGGCCTGATCGGCGTCCATGCCTGCGACGTCGGCGACCTGGACCTGGACGATGGGTTCGGGTTTGTTGATCTCGTAGACCCACAGGGCGAGTGCCGCGAGTGCGAGGAGGACGAAGATGCTGCCGATCCAGATCCACGCCTTCGACCGCTTCTTCGGCGGCTGCTCCTCCTGCCGGTTCATGATCGAGGACATCGGTCCAGTCTCGTGAGCCGGTTCGGCATCGAGCGGGTAGGCCTGGGTGGCGGTGGGGGGTCCCATCATGCCCGCCCCGCCGGCGGCGGCGAGGACCTGCGTGCGATCGTTGTCGCCGTCGATGCTCAGCGGCCTACCGTCACGGGCGGCGAGCACGTCCTCCCGGAACGTGTACGCGTCCTGGTACCGCTCGTCCCGGTCCTTCTGGAGGGCGTGGAGGACGAGGCGGTCGACCTCGGGCGGGATGTTCGGGTTGTAGAAGCTCGGCGGCTGCGGGGTCTCCCCGACATGCTGGTAGGCCACCGCGAGCTGGGAGTCCCCGACGAACGGGGGACGACCGGCGAGCAGCTCGTAGAGCAGGCACGCGGTCGAGTAGAGGTCGGAGCGGGCGTCGACGACCTCGCCGCGCGCCTGCTCGGGGGAGAGGTACTGGGCGGTGCCGACGACGGACTGCGTCTGGGTGAGCCCGCTGTTGTCCTTGAGCGCCCGCGCGATCCCGAAGTCCATGACCTTGATGTCGCCGTCGGGGGTGAGCATGACGTTGGCGGGTTTGATGTCACGGTGGACGATGCCGTTGCGGTGGGAGTACTCGAGCGGGGCGAGGACGCCGGCGACGACGTTGAGCGCCTCGTCGACGGTGAGCGTCCCGTGTTCGTTGAGGACCTCGCGCAGGGTCTGGCCCTCGACGTACTCCATGACGATGAACGGCACGGACACGCTGGAGCCGCCGGATTCGACGAACTCCTCCTCACCGGAGTCGTAGACGGCGACGATGCCGGGATGGTTGAGACCGGCGGCGGACTGCGCCTCCCGCTTGAGGCGGGTGTGGAAGGAGGGGTCGCGCGCGAGATCGGAGCGCAGAAGCTTGATCGCGATGCGCCGACCCAGGCGGGTGTCGACGCCCTCGTGCACTTCCGCCATGCCCCCACGGCCGAGGAGGGCACGGACTTCGTACCTCTCCGACAGGACCTTGGGCTCACTCATCTGCATCCTCCGCGTATGTCACCCCTGCAGGGGCGTGTTTCCTGGTCGTCGTTCTCACCCGTCGTCACCTGACGTGTCCGCGTTCTGGCCGTCGTTGCCGCCCTGACCCGAGTTGCTGTCGCTGCTCGAGCCCGAGTTCGAGCCGGAGTTCGAGTTCGTGTTGGAGTTCGAGCTCGAGCTGCTGCCGGAGTTCGTGTTGGAGTTCGAGTTCGACCCGCTGCCCGAACCCGAACCGGATCCCGAGTTCGAGTTGGAGTCGGAGTTCGAGTTCGAACTGCTGCCCGAGCCGGAGTTCGACCCGGAGTTCGAGCCGCTGTTCGAGCCTGAATCGGAGCCGGAGTTCGAGTTCGAACCCGAATCGGAGCCGGAGTTCGAGCCCGAGGTCCGCGTCGGCCGCGGGGCGGGCTGCTCCTGCCTGCCGGCGGAGATGTAGAGGGTGACGGTGTCGCCCTCGGTGAACGTGTAGCCGCCGCCGGGTGCCTCGCCGACGTCGGCGACGGTGCCCGCGGCACGGGACGAGTCGATCGTCTCCGTCTCGACCTTGAGGCCCTTGTCCTCGAGGTTCTGTGTCGCCGAGGACTCGGACTGGCCGATGTAGTCGCTGCGATCGATCTCGACCTCGGCAGGGGCCTGCGAGGTCGTGGGGGCGCTCGTGCTCGGAGTCGGCGTCGGTTCGCCGCGGCCGCCGAGGAAGAACCACAGCAGGGCGCCGACGGCGATGAGGGCGAGGATCGCCAAGACCCAGATGAGGATCTTGCCCTTCTTCGACTGCTTCTCCTCGGTCTGCCCGTCGGGGTCGTCGCCGTCGACGGCGCCGTTGTACCCGGTGACCGGTCCTCCCGGACCGCCGGGACCGTCGGCACTGTAGACACGGGTCGCGTCATTGCTCGAGGTGGTCGGCAGCACCTGCGTCGAGGGCACGGGTTCGGGTTCGCTGAAGACCTGCGTGAGCGCCTCCGAGGCGGCGTTGCCGTGCCTCATCTGCGGCAGGATCGCCTCGGCGCCGGCGATGTCACCGGCGGCGATCGCCTCGGCGGCCTTCGACACGGCCATCGCATCGTCGGGTCGGCGTTCGGGCTTCTTCTCGAGCAGGGAGTCGACGAAGCGCCGGACCGGTTCGGACACCGTCGTCGGCAGCGGCGGGTGCTGCTGGTTGACCTGGGCGATCGCGATCGAGACCTGCGAGTCCCCGGTGAAGGGACGCTGGCCGGCGAGTGCCTCGTAGGCGATGATGCCGAGCGCATAGAGGTCGGAGCCCGGGCCGGAGCCCTTGCCGGTGGCCTGTTCGGGGGCGAGGTACTGCGCGGTGCCCATGACCTGGCCGGTCTTCGTCAGCGGCGCCTGGTCGGTGACGCGGGCGATGCCGAAGTCGGTGATCTTCACCCGGAAGTCCGGGGTCATGAGGATGTTGCCGGGCTTGATGTCGCGGTGGACGACACCGGCCTTGTGCGCGGCGCCGAGCGCCTGCGCGGCCTGCGCGACGATGCTCAGGGTGTCCGTCTCCGAGAGCGGGGCGCTGCGTTCGATGATCGTCGACAGCGGTTCGCCGGGCACGTACTCCATGACGAGGTACGGCGAACCCTGCTCGTCGCCGTAGTCGTAGACCCCGGCGATGCCCGGGTCGGAGACGCGGCCCATGTTCTGCGCTTCGGCGCGGAAGCGGGCGAGGAACGTCGAGTCGGAGAGGTACTCCTCCTTGAGGATCTTCGCCGCGACCTCGCGGCCGAGGACGGAGTCGACGCCCTTCCAGACCTCGCCCATGCCGCCCACGGCGATGCGTGAGGTCAGGGTGTACCGGTTGCCCAGCTGCGTGCCTTCGCTCGGCCTCATTTGTCGACCACCGCTTCCATCATGTCCTTGGCGATCGGTCCCGCGACCGTCGCACCGTATGCTTCGTTGCCCGCGTTTCCGCCGTTCTCGACGACGACCGCGACGGCGATCTTCGGATCATCGGCGGGGGCGAAGGAGATGAACCAGGCATGCGGCGCCGCACCCTTCTGGTGCTGGGCGGTGCCCGTCTTCGCCGCGACCTTGACGCCGGGGATCTTCGCCACCGAGGCGGTGCCGTCGGTGACGACGCCCTGCATCATCGTGTTGAGCTGTTCGGCCGTCTGACCCGAGACCGGGCGGGAGAGCTCCGTCGGGCGGGTCTCGGTGATCGGCTCGAGGGTGTCGGCGTTGAGGACCCGGTTGACGAGCTCGGGCTTCATCATCGAGCCGCCGTTCGCGATGCCCGCGGTCATCATCGCCATCTGCATCGGCGTCGACCGGACCTCGTACTGACCGAGCGAGGACTGCGCGAGCTGCGGCGGGTTGAGACCCGAGGGGAACGTCGACGGGGTGACCGTGAGCGGGATCTTGAGGTCCTGACCGAAGCCGAACTTCTTCGCCTGCTCGGCGATCGCGTCTTCCCCGAGGTCCATGCCGAGGGAGGCGAACGAGGTGTTGCACGATTCCGCGAGGGACTGCGCGAGCGTCGGCTTGCCCCCGCCCCGGCAGGCGCCGGCATGGGAGTTGCTGATCGTCGCCGTCGTCTGCGGCAGGTCGAGGGTCGCGGGACCGTTGAGGCGCGAATCCGGGGTGTAGTTGCCCGATTCGAGGGCGGCTGCGGCGACGAGGACCTTGAACGTCGATCCCGGCGGGTAGAGGTTGCCGCCGATCGCCCGGTTGTAGGCCGGGTTGTCCGGGGCGTTGTCGAGCTTCTCGAACGCCGCCCGGGCCTCCTTCGAGTCGTGGCTGGCGATCGGGTTGGGGTTCCAGCCCGGGGTCGAGGCCATCGCGAGGATCTTGCCCGTCTTCGGGTCGAGGGCCACGGCCGCACCGTTCTGGTTGCCCAGGCCCTTCCAGGCGGCTTCCTGGACCTTCGGGTCGACGGTGAGCTCGACGGCGGCACCACGCGGCTGTTCGCCGGTGAAGAAGCTGCCGACCTTGTCGTAGAAGAGCGCATCCGACTCACCGGAGAGGTACTCGCCGGCGGCACGTTCCATGCCGGAGGCGCCCGAGACGATCGAATAGTAGCCGGTCATCGACGCGTACGCCCTCGGGTCGAGGCCGTCGGAGCCGTATTTGCGCTGGTACTTGTACTTGTCGTCCACCGGCACGGAGTAGGCGATCGGGGTGCCGTCGACGAGGATCGGCCCGCGGTCGCGGGAGAGCTGGTCGAGGATCTGGCGTGTATTCAGCGGATTGGCGTTGAGCGAGTCCGCGGTGACGAACTGCACCCAGCTCGTCGAGGCGAAGAGGAGGGCGAACATGACGAATCCGACGACGCCGATGTGCGTGAGTGACTTCTTCATCGCTGACCTCCCTGGCCCGAGTCGCCGGGTCCGCGCGTGCTGAGGTTCGTCGTGACCGCCTCGTCGGAGTCCACGGATCCGGGGACCGCCTCGGCGGGGGAATCGTCCATGTCATCGTCGGTGCTGCGCTTCTTCGCCGAGGCGGACGTGGTGTCCTCGGTGATGCGCAGGACTCCGGTGTGGAACTCCTCGACGGGGCGGCGGGCGTTGTCGGACATGCGCAGGAGCAGGGCGATGATCACCCAGTTCGCGACCAGGGACGACCCGCCTTGGGCGAGGAACGGCGTGGTCAGACCCGTGACCGGGATGAGGCGGGTGACGCCGCCGACGACGACGAAGACCTGGAGGGCGATCGTGAACGACAGGCCCGCGGCGAGCAGGGTGCCGAAGCCGTCGCGCAGCTTCTGCGCGGTGCGGATGCCGCGTTCGAAGATGAGGAGGTAGCAGAGGAGGATGACGAAGAGGCCGGCCATGCCGAGCTCCTCGCCGAGGCTTGCGTAGATGAAGTCGGACTCCGCGTAGGGGACCATGTTCGGTCGGCCCTCGCCCAGTCCCGTGCCGACGAGGCCGCCGTTGGCCATGCCGAACAGACCCTGGACGAGCTGGTAGGACCCGCCCGGGGTCTTGTTGAACTCCTCCGGGGTGAGTGCGCCCAGCCAGCCGTCGATGCGCTGCTGGACGTGGGAGAACATGAGCGTGGCGATGACGGCGCCGACGGCGAAGAAGCTCAGGCCGATGATGATCCACGAGACCTTCGAGGTCGCGACGTAGAGCATCGCGACGAAGAGGCCGAAGAAGAGCAGGGAGGTGCCGAGGTCGCGTTCGAAGACGAGGATGCCGACGCTCGCGACCCACGCGATGATGATCGGCCCGAAGTCGCGCAGGCGCGGGAAGCGGATGCCGAGGATCTTCGGCCCCGCGAGGACGAGCTGGTCGCGGAAGCTGACGAGGTAGCCGGCGAAGAAGATCGCGAGGAGGATCTTCGCGATCTCACCGGGCTGGAAGGACAGCGGTCCGATGCCGATCCAGATGCGGGCGCCGTTGATCGTGCGGCCGAGACCGGGCACGAGCGGCAGGAGGAGGAAGAAGAGGGCGAGGAAGCCGGAGACGTACGTGTAGCGGCGCAGCCACCGGTGGTCGCGCAGCAGGACGAGGACGAGGACGGCCAGTGCCACCCCGAGGGTCATCCAGATGAGCTGCTGGGTCGCGCTGTTCTTGAACTCGACGCGGCCGAGGTCGACGCGGTGGATCATCGCCAGCCCGATGCCGTTGAGGAGGACGGCGATGGGGACGAGGACGGGGTCGGCGTACTTCGCCTTCCACCACACGACGACGTGGACGATGAGGGCCAGGGCCGTCAGCCATGCCATGTACTGGACGGTGTCGTCGGGGATCGCGTCGTCGACGCCGAGGCCGACGAGGGCGTAGGCACTCGAGGAGGCGGCGATCGCGAGGATGAGCAGACCGAGCTCGGCCAGGCGGTAGGGCCTGGGCCGGACTGCCTGGGAGACGGAGTCCGACATCACTGCGACTCCTGGGTGATCGCGTCGCTGGGCTCCGCGCTCTGCCCGCCCGGCGGCGACGGGGCCGGGTCGCTCGGGTTCGTCGCGTCCTCGGCGTTGCCGGAGACGGTCCCGGAGCTCTCGGCCTCCTGCCGGAGGTTGTCGATGATCCGGTCGGCCTCCTCCCGGGAGTCGGCTTGGATCGACCCGCGCAGGCGGTCCTGCGAGAACGCATTGAGCGCCTCGACCTGGATGTCCGTGGTGTCCTCGAGGCGGCTGAGTTCGATGGGTCCGAGCGTCGTGTCGAGGCCGCGGTAGAGGGCGACCCGTCCGTTGTCGCTCGTGAGGTAGTAATGGTTGTTGATGTAGTTGAAGGCGAAGAAGCCGCCCACGGCCAGTGCGATGACGACGAGGGCGGCGATGATCCATCCGAGGTAGGAGCGCTTCTCCTTCTCCTCCTCGCCGTCGAGGTCGTCCTCGCCCGCCGGCTCGTCCTCGGTGTCCACGGCGGTGCGCAGGGACCCCGCCGGCATCTCGGCGGTGGGCTCCTGCCCGGACTCGCCCGGTGCGGCGCCGTCGGTGACGGCTTGCAGCGGCACGGTGTCGGTGGGGACGTCGCTGCTCGCGAAGTCGTGCTGCGCGGTCGGAGCTTCGCCCTCGGGGCGGGTGCCGATCGACGCGTACTGGGGGTTGACGTGGACGGAGCCGACGGAGATGCCCTGCGGCACGTCGACCTCGCCTGCGATGACGTCGCCGATGACGACGGTGACGTTGTCGGCGCCCCCACCGGCCAGAGCCAGGTCGATGAGCTGGCGGCACGCTTCGTCGGGGTCGGCCACCTCGGCGAGGACCCGGGTGATGTCGCCGATGTCGGCGAATCCGGTGAGACCGTCGGAGCAGAGCATCCACCGGTCGCCGACGTAGGCCTCGCGCAGGGACAGGTCGAGGTCGGGGGAGGTGCCGACGTCGCCGAGGACCTTCATGACCACGGAGCGCTGCGGGTGGGTGTCGGCCTCATCGGCGGTGATGCGACCTTCGTCGACGAGCATCTGGACGAAGGTGTGGTCGTGGGTGACGGGGTGGAGTTCGCCGTCGCGGAGGACATAGCCGCGGGAGTCGCCGATGTGGGCGAGGGCGAAGCGGTTGCCCGGGGCGCGCAGCAGGGCGGTGACGGTCGTGCCCATGCCGGCGAGTTCGGGCTGTTCGGCCACGCCGCGGCAGATGCGGTCGTTGGCGTCGAGGATCGAGGCGCGGAGGAGTTCGAGGGCGTCGTCGCCGGCGATGTTCTCATCGAGTTCGGCCAGGCGGGCCACGGTGATCGCCGAGGCGACGTCGCCGCCGGCGTGTCCGCCCATGCCGTCGGCGATGAGGAGGAAGTTGGGACCCGCGTAGCCGGAGTCCTGGTTGTTCTTGCGCACGAGCCCGGTGTGCGACCGAGCGGCGGAGCGGAGGGTGATCGTTCCGTCGGTCGTCACGATTGGGTCTCCAACGTCGTATGTCCGATGGTGATCTGGTTGCCGATGCCGAGGTCGACGGGGGCGGTGATCCGCGAACCGTCGACGAAGGTCCCGTTAGTCGAGCTGAGGTCCTCGAGCACCCAGGCGCCGCCGCGGGCGATGATCCGGGCATGATGGCTCGACGCGAAGTCGTCATTGATGACGATCGTGTTGTCCGGTGCCCGGCCGAAGGTCACGGGTGCCCCGGAGAGGATGAGCGAGGTGCCGGCGAGCGGTCCCACGGTCACCCGGATCGACCCGGGATTGGCGCGCGGGATCGGTGCCGGGGTCGGAGTGGGGGCCGGTGCGGGTCGGCTGGGAGCCGGGGCGGACTGCCTGCCGGAGTCCTTGGCCGCCTTGGCCTTGCGGGACTTGCGGGGTCCGCGCTTGGCGCCGAAGATGTCGCGTCTGAGCACGCCTGCCACGCCGAAGACGAAGAGCCAGAGCATGACGAAGAAGGCGAACCGGAAGACGGTGACGGTGAATTCGCTCACAGAGAGTCCTGTTCGGTGTAGCGCACTTCGGCGTCGCCGGCCGTGAGCACGTCGCCGTTGCCGAGGTTGGCCGAGGTGAGCTTGCGTCCATGGAGCAGCGTGCCGTTGGTCGAGCCGAGGTCGTTCGCGATCGCATGGTCGCCTTCGACGACGATCTCGAAGTGCCGACGGGAGACGCCGGGGTCGTCGATGACGAAGTCCGAGCTGTTCGAGGAGCGGCCGAAGACGTTCGAGCCCTGCCGCAGCGGGTAGGTCTGCCCGTGGATCGTCACACTCGCCTCGATCGTGCGGGGTCGAGCAGGCGTTGCGGGACGGATCGGGGTCGAGGCGCGCGCGGGTTCCGGGGTCCGCCGCGGTGCGGCGACGGGGCGCGAGCCGGAGCTCGGGGCCGGTTCGACGATGCTGTGGGAGCGGGAGACCGGGTCGTAGCCGCCGCGGTTGGCCGGCTGCGCGGCCGGAGAGCCGTCGGGGCGCTGCGTCGAGGAGACGACGCGGTACATGCCGGTGTCGAGGTCGTCCGCCTCGGCGAAGTCGACGGAGACGGGTCCGACGAAGCTGTAGGCCTGCTCGATCGCGTGGTCGCCGATGACCTGACGCAGGTCGGCGCGCAGCTCGGATTCGATGCCGGAGAGGCGTTCGAAGTCGGCGGGCGAGAGTTCGATCGTGTAGTGGTTGGCCGTCAGGGTGCGGCCGCGCGAGACGACGGCGGCCTTGTTGTCGGACTCACGGCGCAGTGCGCCGCCGAGTTCGACGGGTTCGACCTGAGAGCGGAAGGCCTTCGCGAAGGCGCCGTTGACGACGTTCTCCAGTCCCTTCTCGAAGCGATCGAGAATCCCCATGGCACCTCCTTAGTCCTCGTCCGTCATTGTCGTGGTCGGGCTCGTGCTCGGCCGGTGGCCGGAACCCTGGCACATGGTCTGTCCTGCGGTTCTGTGCGGGCGTGACCGAGTCCGACGCGGGGCGCCGATTCGGGTACACCAACACCCAATCCTAACGCGGAGGCGGCCTCAACTCACGTTCGCAGGCCGAGCGGGATCCACCTCGGCGGGGATTCACCGTGCGCGTTCAGCCTGGCAGGAGCGGCCGGACGCGTGCATCGTCGCGGTCGGATGGGAGCTCGCGATGGCGGGTGTGCGTGCGGATCGGCGGAGCGCACGAGCGGTCGCGATCGGGTCCTCGGCGGGGTCACCGCAAGGGTGCGGAATGTGATCTTGCCTGCATTCAGGTGAAATCATGCTCCGCCGGGGGCCGTGGGTTTCCGCAAAGCCGGGCGGCGGTGCTAGAGTCTTCTCTTGTTCGCGCGAGTGGCGGAATTGGTAGACGCGCTGGCTTCAGGTGCCAGTGATCGCAAGGTCGTGGGGGTTCAAGTCCCCCCTCGCGCACCAGCGGACGAGAGCCCCTCACCAGGTCCTACGGGATCCGGTGAGGGGCTCTTCGCATGCCCGGTCACCGGACGCTCTTCCTCCGCACGGCACCCGGGGTGAGGCCGACCTGCCGGGTGAAGGCGCGGTTGAACGCGGCCTCCGAGCGGTAGCCGAGCTCCCCGGCGAGGCGAGCCGCGGTGACGTCGGTGTCCCTCAGCCGGGATTCGGCGATGCTCATCCGCCACCGGGTGAGATAGGCGATCGGCGCCTCCCCGACGAGCTCGGCGAACCGCGCGGACAGCGAGGACCGAGACATCGCGGCGACCGTCGCGAGCCGCTCGAGTGTCCACTCGTCGCCCGGACGTGCGTGGATGGCCTCGATGACCCGGCCGATCCGCTCGTCCTGGAGGGACCGCAGCCAGCCGGCGCTCGCCTCGGCGTCGGAGTTCATCCACGAGCGGATCGCCTGGACGACGAGGACGTCGGCGAGCCTCGTCGCCACGGTCTCCGCCCCCGGCAGCGGGTGGGCGAGCTCGGCGGCGATGAGGCGCAGGGTCTCACGCACCGAGGACGCGACGGCGACGGAGTCCCCACCGACGTGGAGGACGGGCGGCAGGGCCCGCATGAGTTCCCGTGCGGCCGGATCGTCGAAGCCGACGACCCCGCAGATGAGCGTCGTGGTCCTCCCCGGTCCGCCGTAGCGCAGCCGTGAGTAGCTCTCGCCGAGGCAGTCCTGGGGCAGCAGGTCGACGCGGGGTCCGCGCGGGGCGTCGGGGTCGCTGAGCAGATCGTGCCCGGCTCCGTGGGGGACGAGAGCCAGGTCGCCGGCGGCGAGTTCGATCGGCTCCTGACCGGGCAGACGCAGCCAGCACGTGCCGGCGATGAGGACGTGGAAGCTCACCGAGTCGGCGATCGCGGGCATCTCGAGCGACCACGGATCCCCGAACTCGGCGTGGCAGTAGAAGGTCGAGCGCATCCGCAGGTTCGCGAGCAGGCGCGCGAGCCGGTCGTCCGCACCTCCTGGAGGCCTGACGGCGGCACTGCGGGTGTCCGTTCCCATGGCCGCATCGTCGCACAGAATCCCACCGATCGTCCGCCTGGTTCGGACGATCGGGCAAGAAGTGTGGTCGTGCGGGCATGGATCGACCGAGGAATGCTCCGTAGCGTCGGAGGTGCAGGCAGATTGGTTCACAGCAGCAGAGAAGAGGACTGACCATGTATGTCATCGCAGGAGCCACCGGACGCGTCGGATCCGCCGCCGCCCGCACACTGCTCGAGTCAGGCGCGGACACCCGCGTCCTCGTGCGCCGTCCCGACGATGCCGCCGACTGGGAGGCTGCCGGCGCCGAGGCAGTCGTCACCGGACTCGACGACGAGGAGGGACTGAGCGCGGCGCTGCGCGGAGCGGACGGCTTCTTCGCACTCCTTCCCTTCGATCTCGGCGCCGACGACCTCGACGCCCACGCCGACCGGCTCATCGCGAGCATCACGGGCGCCGTCGCCCGGGCACGCGTGCCCCACGTCGTCATGCTCTCCTCGGGAGGGGCCGACCTTGCGACGGGCACGGGCCCGATCACGGGTCTCCACCGCCTCGAGGAGGCGCTGCGGGCGTCCGGCACGAGACTCACCGCGCTGCGCTCGGGGCACTTCCAGGAGAAGGTCTCCGACGTCATCGACCTCGCCCGGGCCACCGGGCTCTACCCAGTCTTCGCCTCCTCCGCCGAGGTGCCCGTGCCCATGGTCGCGACCCGTGACCTCGGTGCGCTCGCCGCCAGGTTCCTGCTCGGCCCGCCGGAGGTCAGCGAGGCCGTCGACGTCGTCGGTCCCGCCCGGACGGAACGGGAGGTCGCCGAGGTGCTCGGCCGCGGTCTCGGGCGTGCGCTCACTGTCGAGCTCGTCCCCGAGCCCGCGTGGGCGGGGGCGCTGACCGAGGCGGGCTTCCGTCCGCATGTCGCGGGCAGCCTC
This sequence comes from Brevibacterium ammoniilyticum, assembly GCF_038429965.1. Taxonomy (NCBI): domain Bacteria; kingdom Bacillati; phylum Actinomycetota; class Actinomycetes; order Micrococcales; family Brevibacteriaceae; genus Brevibacterium; species Brevibacterium ammoniilyticum. The sequence goes on along the minus strand of NZ_BAABNP010000012.1, from coordinate 58,918 downwards.
GCCGAGCTCTACCGCGCCGACGAGGCCGGGCTCCTCGCACCCCGCGGGGATCGGTCGGTCACCGTGGACACGACCATCGAGGAGACGATCGCAGGACTCCTCGGCGCCGGCGACGGGACTGACGATGGGATAGGGGAACGGTCATGATCACGGCACTGCTCGCCGCCTCGGCGGTCGTGGTCAACGGACTCCTCGCGGGACTCCTCTTCGCGTTCGTCTGCGCGGTCTCCCCGGCCTACCGCCGGCTGAGCGACGAGGAGTTCGTCCACGGATTCCGCGCGATCAACGAGGCGATCCTCCGACCCTTGTTCCTCACGGTGTTCTTCGCCGCCCCGGTCACGGCACTCGCGACCGCAGCGGTCGGGACGGCGAGCGGGACGCCGGTCGACGGGACGGCGATGGTCCTCCTCTGGGTCGGCGCAGGCGGGTCACTGGGTTCCCTGCTCATCACGATGGCGGTCAACGTCCCGCTCAACACCCGACTCGTCCGAGCGACGATCGACACGAACGCTGACTGCTCAGCTGCGCGAGTGGGCTTCGAGGCGAGGTGGAACCGCTGGAACCTCATCCGATGCGTGAGCAGCATCGTCGCCGTGCTCGGGTTCGCGCTCGCCCTCGCGCTCGGGTGAGGCTGCGCCGGAAGCTGAGCTGTTCCGGACCCGGATCTGCGCCGGAAGCAGTGCTGTTCCGGACCCGGACCCGTTCCGGACCCGGCTCTGTGCCGGAATCGGAACACCGCCGGCAGCGCTGAGACCGGATCCGAGGATAGATTCGCTTCCATGACCTCGACCCGTCCCGCCGTCCGCACGATCGGCGCGCTCGCCGCCGCGATCGCCGTCGTGCTCGGTCTCGCGCTGACCGGCTGCACCCCTTCGAGTCCGAACGATCCGGACCTGCCGCCGGAGGCGGATCTGCAGCTATCTCCTGAGGGGAACGAAGGCGCGTGGTTCGATCCCGCCTATGCCGCGGGGCTCGGCGACCAGTACGCGACGCCGAACGAGATCTGCGCCGTGACCGACGATGTGGTCGTCGAGTTCCAGCGCGGACCGGTGGGCACGTCGACGGTGTTCGGCCGGGCTCTCACCGGTGGGGCGGTGCAATGGCAGCTCGAGGATGCGACGTGCGATCGGAAATCGTTCCTGCCCCCCGAGGCCGAAACCAACCGTCCGGCGGCGGTGCTCATCGGCACCGCACAGGGCACCGAGAATCCGAGGTGGTCGTTGTTCGATCCGGCCACGGGACGTGAGCGGCAGAAGCTCGGCGTCAGTCCGGGTGCAGCAGGGGTGACACCGCTGACCTGGGTCGATGACATGCTCGTCGCCGAACTGACCGACTCCGACATCGTCGGTCTGCGGGGTGAGGACGAGGTGTGGCGACTGCCGATCGCAAGCGGAGCGACGGTGACCGTCCTCGCCGACGGCTTCCTCGGCGTGACGGAGCGCCTGGGAGGACCGATCTCCGTCATCGACGCGAACAAGGGCGCGGTAACGATGAGGAGATCGGTGCCCGATGCCTTCGACATCACGTGGGCCAGCGACGGCTATGTGCAGAACATCCAGGAGACCGACCCCGAATACGCGTACTACGACCTGCGAGGCAACGAGGTCGACCGGACGAAGGGCATCTCCCAGTACCCGTTCGTCCCGCAGCCCTACCGCGGGGTGACCTTCCCCGTCGCCGACCATCGGAAGGCGGGCACCGTCGTCGGCGTGAGCGCCGACGGGACGCCCGCGCTCTTCGAAGCCGAGAACGGACGCACCTTCACCCAGGCCGGTGAGCTCGAGGACCTGCCGGGAGGCATCCTCGGCCTCGTAGGAGTGAGCACCGACGGCTCGCTGCTGCTCTTCGAAACCAGCGATGGACTCGTCATCCGGGATGATGAAGGCAAGACGGTCGGGCAGTGGCCCCTGGACTACTCGGAGCTGCGGATCGAATCCGGCCTCATCGTCCTCACCGGCACCTCCGGGACCACGGTGCTCCGCCCGTCGGAGGTCTAGTCAGTCCTCGCCGAGGCGGTGCGCGATGTCCGTGAGGTGATCACGTTCGGCGGGGTCGGTGGTCAGGGAGATCGCGCGCGCCACCGCTTCCCGCGCCTCGGCGTTCCGACCGGATCTGCGGAGCAGATCGGCTCGCAGCGTCCACGCGGGCTGATACCCAGCGACCCTCGCGGTGTCCCCTGCGTGATCGAGGGCCCGGAGGCCGGCGTCGGGGCCGCTGATCTCGGCGATGACGGCGCTGCGGGCGACGGCGCCGCCGAGCGTCGGCGCCATCGCCTCGAGATCGTTATGCAGGCGCAGGAGCACCGGCCAGTCGGTCCGACCCCGGCGGATGCCTGACATGTGGACGATCTGGATGGCTGCTTCGAGGCCGAACCGCCCTACCGACCCGCACCAGTGGACGGCCCGGAGGTGGTGTTCGCCGCGGGCGACGAGGGAGGCATCCCAGCGGTCCGGATCCTGCTCGGCCAGTGGGACGAAGGCTCCGGCCGCGTCGCGTCGGGCGGGGAAACGGGCGCCGGAGAGGTGGAGGAGGGCCGCGAGGCCGTGGGACTCGGCGTCGTCGGGGCAGAGTTCGGCGACGAGTCGGGAGAGGAAGAGCGCCTCCCCTGTCGTCCCCGCGCGCGGTTCCGCGGCCGCATGGACCCACTCGATCGCGAAGGCCCCGTAGATCGCCTCGAGGATCGCCTCGAGTCGCGCGGGCATGCTCGACCGGTCGGGCAGCTCGAATCCGATGCCCGAGGCCGCGATCCGCTTCTTCGCCCGGGTCAGCCGCGCCGAGACGGTCGCCGCCGGCAGGGCCATCGCCGCGGCGATCTGCGCCCCGGTCATGCCGAGGACGGCCGAGAGCATGAGCAGCGGCCGCGTCGGCGGATCGATCTTCGGATGCGCGCACGCGGCGAGGAGTTCGAGGCGCCGATCGGGAAGGGCGTCGACATCGACGCCGTCGGCCGCCTCGGCGAGGGAGGGACGGTCGTGGATGTCGGGGGAGAAGGCCACCGATGTCCGCGTCGCTGCCGACTTCCACACGTCGCGGCGCGCATTGCGGGCGACCCGGTAGAGCCATCCCTGCGGATTCTCGGGCACACCGTCGACCGGCCATGTGCGGACGGCCTTCTCGAGGGCGGCGGCCAGGGCGTCCTCGGCTCCGGCGATGTCGCCGTCGGCAGCGGCGAGGAGGGCGATGATCCTGCCCCAGGCATCCTGGGACACGATCATCGCCCGCTCCTCCGGGGTGATCGCCATCAGCGGCTCACGACTGCACCCATGCGCCGTCGATATAGGCGACGGCGACGGGACGGACCTCGATGACCCCGTAGGCGGTGCCGGGAAACTTCTCGGCCCAGGCCAGCGCCGCGTCGCGGTCCTCGACGTCGATGACGAAGACGCCGGCGAGGGCCTCCTTCGTCACGGCGAACGGTCCGTCCTCGATGACGACGGTGCCGGTGCGGCGGGTGACGGTGACGGTCGCGGACTGGGGTGCGAGCATCTCGGCGGCGACGAAGACGCCGGCCGCTTCGAGGGCATCGGCGTAGTCCGTCATCAGCCGCTGCATCTCCTCCATCGCCTCGGCCGAGGGCTGCGGGGCGCCTGCGCCGGGTTCGGGGGCGTGGAAGACGAGTGAGTAGCGCATGATCGATTCCTTTCCTCTGCTGCGTCGTGCAGCCGTTCCGGCGACCGTGGTTCGGTCGCTCATCGGTGAGACGACCGAGCCCGGCTGGTTTCGACATCTGCGGCAAGAATATTCGAGATCATGCTCAGGCGGGCCGCGTCAGGGCCGCGCAGTAGGGTTGGATCATGCCCTCCGAGTCCGCGCCGACGCCTGCGTGGACGGTGCTCGGTCGCGCGGAATCGGCGGCGGATGCGCCCGTGGTGCGCGACCATCGGGTCACCGTCGTCGACCTCGGGCCCGACGGTGAGGAGATCGGACGGACGACCCTCGCCGAGGCGGCCCTGCCCGACCTCGTCCGTGACCGTGAGGGCGGTGCTGAGGGTTCCGGAGTTCGTCAGGGACCGTCCTCCCCGCCGAGGTGGGTCGTCAGCGACACCCCGAAGTGGTATCCGCTTCTGCTCGCCTCCGGCGTGCGCATCGACCGTGCCCATGACCTCCGGCTCGCCCACGCGATCCTCGCCCGGTCCTCCCTCGTCACCGACCGCTCGGCGCTCGCCTCGTCGGACGAGTGGGACGCAGGCCCCGTCACCGCACCTGAGGCCGGGCAGGCTGAGACCCTCTTCGACGTCGCGGGAGGACGCGGACACGTGAAGGAGGTGCCGCACGGCATCGACGCCGCGCTCGCCGAATTCGCCCGCCAACAGGCGGCGGTCGGGACTGCGACCGGTCCCGGACGGCTGCGCCTCCTCCTCGCCGCGGAATCCGCCGGCGGCCTCGTCGCCGCCGAGATGCACGCGGCAGGCGTCCCGTGGGACGTGGCCGAACACGAACGGATCCTCGACGATCTCCTCGGCCCGAAACCCGGTGCCGGAGGGAAGCCTGCGAAGATGCTCGTCGCCGCCGAGGAGGTCCGCGCCGCCCTCGACGACCCGCAGGCGAGCCTCGACTCCCCGACCCGACTGCTCACCTCCCTGCGCAACGCCGGGATCAACGTGTCCTCGACCTCTAAGTGGGAGCTCGCCGAATCGACGCATCCTGCGATCGAACCGCTGCTGCGCTATAAGAGGATGGCCCGCCTGCTTTCGGCCAACGGCTGGGCCTGGCTCGATGAATGGGTGGCCGAGGGCCGCTACCGCCCCGTCTACGTCCCCGGCGGCGTCGTCACCGGACGGTGGGCTGCCAGCGGCGGCGGCGCCCTGCAGATCCCCCGGCAGCTCCGACCGGCACTGCGCGCCGACGACGGGTGGACGCTCATCTCCGCCGACGTCGCTCAGCTCGAACCGCGGGCGCTCGCCGCGATGTCCGGCGACCGGGCGATGGCCGAGGCCGGGTCCGGCCGCGACCTCTACTCCGGCCTCGTCGACGAGGGCATCGTCGCCACGAGGCAGGAGGCGAAGATCGCCGTCCTCGGGGCGATGTACGGCTCGACGACCGGGGAGGCCGGTCGCCTCGTGCCCCGCCTGCGCCAGTCGTTCCCCGCCGCGATGCGCCTCGTCGACACCGCCGCCGAGGAGGGCCGCCGTGGGGGAGTCGTGACGACGTGGCTCGGACGGACCTCCCCGGAACCCGGAGAGGGCTGGAGGCGTGTCCAGGCCCGGGCCGACCAGATCGATGCCACCCCGCACGATGAGAACCGGGCCCGTCGGGCCGCCGGCGACTGGGGGCGCTTCACCCGCAACTTCGTCGTCCAGGGCACCGCCGCCGAATGGGCGCTCGCTTGGCTCGCGGACCTCCGATTGCGGCTCGCCCGCCTGCCTGCCATCGAGGACTCGCCCGCGACCGCCTCGGGGCCGGTGTTCTCTCGGCGCGCCCACCTCGTCTTCTTCCTCCACGACGAGGTCATCGTCCATGCCCCGGAGGCGCACGCCGATGCCGCCGCGGACGCGATCAGGGAGGCGGCCGCCTCGGCGGGCAGGCTCCTCTTCTCCGGTGCCCCCGTCGACTTCCCCCTGGACCTGACGATCGGGGAACGGGCGGCGGCGAAGCAGCCGGGCCTTGACGCAGGGGGACATGTCAGCGGCAGGATGTAGTGTGTGCGGAGTCCGCACGAACCCCTGTCTCGAGCACTGGAGGAACCTATGTCGATCACTGTCAAGGCACTGCAGAAGACCGGACCCGACCAGCCGTTCCGCGTCGCCGAGATCGACCGCCGCGACCCCCGCCCCGACGACGTCGTCATCGACATCAAGGCGGCAGGCATCTGCCACAGCGACATCCACACGATCCGCAACGAATGGGGTGAGGCGAGCTTCCCGCTCACCGTCGGCCACGAGATCGCCGGCGTCGTCTCGGCCGTGGGCTCCGAGGTCACCGACTGGAAGGTCGGCGACCGCGTGGGTGTGGGCTGTCTCGTCAACTCGTGCGGCGAATGCGCCGAATGCCTCGCCGGCCAGGAGCAGAACTGCCTCATCGGCAATGTCGGCACGTACAACTCGACCGACGTCGACGGGACGGTCACGCAGGGCGGTTACGCGGAGAAGGTCGTCGTCAACGAACGGTTCGTCCTCCGCATCCCCGACGGCCTCGACTTCGACGTCGCCGCCCCGCTGCTGTGCGCGGGCATCACGACCTACGCCCCGCTCCACCGCTGGGGTGCCGGCGAGCTCAAGGACGGCAAGCCGAAGAAGGTCGCGGTCCTCGGCCTCGGCGGTCTCGGACACATGGGCGTGCAGATCGCCGCGGCCATGGGCGCCGACGTCACCGTGCTCTCCCGGTCGCTGAAGAAGGAGCAGCTCGCGATCGACCTCGGGGCGGCCAGGATGCTCTCGACGGCGGAGGAGGACTTCTTCACCGAGCACCGCGGCGAATTCGACCTCATCCTCAACACGATCAGCGCCGACATCCCCGTCGACCGGTATCTGCGGCTCCTCGCCCCGCGCGGTGTCATGGCCGTCGTCGGCCTGCCGCCGAACAAGCAGGAGCTCTCCTTCGGTTCGCTCATCGGCGGCGGCAAGGTGCTCGCCGGATCGAACATCGGCGGCATCGCCGAGACCCAGGAGATGCTCGACTTCTGCGCCGAGCACGGCATCGCCGCCCAGATCGAGACGATCGGCATCACCGAGGCGGACTCCACCTACGACCGGGTCGTCGCCGGTGAGGTCTACTTCCGCGCCGTCATCGACATCGCGACCCTGAACGACGCCGAGGTGGCAGCCGGGGTCTGAGGGCTGCGTGCCCTGAGGGTCGCGTGCCCTGAGGCCGGAGTGCCGGTCAGAGGATCGTCGCCGCCGAGGCGAGCAGCGCGAAGGCGGCGACGATGACGGCGACGCGGACGATGTGGAGCCGGTCCCATCGGCGGACCTGCTCGCGCCAGTCCGTCGGATGGGCCTCGGCGGTCCACGTCCTGGTGCGGTTGTTGATCGGGACGAGCAATGTCACGGACATAATGACACTGACGGCGAGGAGGACGGCGGCGATCGCGGCCGTCGACGCCGAGGCCGATCCCCAGGTCAGGGCCGCGAACGCGCTCGTGAGCACAAGCGAGACGATGTACCACACGGGCATCGACGCCCCGAGCATCCGCGCACCGTCGGCCCGCGCGCTCAGCGATGGGCCTGCGGGCAGGCGCAGGGTGATCGGATTGACGACGACGGCGACGGCGAGTTCGACGCCGACCATGATGCCGACGGTCGTCGTCGCGAGGATTCCGAGGATGACGTCCACGGTGTTGTCCTTCCACTGGCGAGTGCTGGTTCGGATGATGTCGGCGATTCCGCTATACCGTCGCGACCCCCGCGTCGACTTCTGGATGCCGATTCTTCGACAGTTCCGATCCGGCACGACCGACAATCTAGCAGCGCTAGACGATCTAGCAATGCTAGATTAGAGCGCGGAGGTCGTCGATGCAAGGATTCCAGGGGAGGGGGCGGCGGTGACCGACAGACAGACACGACTCGACGAGCGGCGCGCCGCGATCCTCGCAGCCGCCCGCACCAGCGCGGACTCCGCAGGCTGGTCGGCGGTGACGACCCGACGGCTCTCCGAGGCGATCGGCTATTCGCAGCCGGTCCTCTACGGGCACTTCCCCGGCGGCAAGGCGGAGATCATGCGCACTGTCGCCCTCGAGGGATTCGTTGACCTCCGGCAGCGGTGTCGGACGGCGATCGACGCGGCGGGAGACGAGTCCGGAGGCGATCGACGCGCCCTCATCGCAGCGCTGGCCCACGCCTACCTCGATTTCGCCGACGCGCACCCGGCCGTCTACGAGGCGATGTTCGCCGAGCCCATCGGAGCGCGATTCGCAGAAGAGGACAATGAACCCGAACTCAGGGACGCCTTCACGGTGATCGCCGAGGTCGTCGGCGAGGACACCGCGACCGAGGTGCTCTGGGGTGCGCTGCACGGGATGAGCCTGCTCGAACGCGCGGGGCGAATGAAGGTCGCCGACCGGTCACGGCGGGTCGCCGACCTCAGCGCGCGCTTCGCGTGAGCGCGCCGTCTCAGGCTCGCCCGGTATCGTGGACGGCGATGACAGGCTTCAGGCAACGCGTGCGTTCGGTCCCGTTGGGCCTGCTCATCCTCTACACGGCCTTCATCGGGCTCGTCACGCTCACCCCGCGACAGCTCGACACGTCTCCCGGCTCCCCGATCGCCCGCCTGCTCAGCTTCTTCGCCTCCCACGAGGCGACCGCGTGGCTGACCTACGAACGCGTGGAGATGCTCGCCAACGTCGGCCTCTTCGTGCCCTTCGGCTTCCTGCTCGCCCTTCAGCTCGGTGAGCGCCGCTGGTGGATCGGCTGGGTCGCCGGCGCCGTCTTCACGAGCCTCATCGAGGGCGCACAGCTCACCCTGCTCTCCCCGACCCGCTTCGGGACGGTGAGCGACCTCGTGACGAACACGCTCGGGGCCGGCCTCGGGTCCGCGCTCGCCCTCCTCGTCATGCTCCTGTCGCCCCAGCGCATTGAGAGGGAGCCCGCCGAGTTCGTCGTGCGCTGAGCCTGCCAAGTTCGTCGTGCGCTGAGCCTGCCAAGTTCGTCGTGTGCTGAGCGCCCCTTCGAGCAGGTCGGCCCTCCAGCGTCTCAGCTCTTCAGCGCCTCAGTCCTGCAGCGCCTCGATGCACGACTCAATGGCCTCGGCGAAGCCGCGTTGCGCATCCTCATCCAAGCCGCTGACCAGGCGTTCCTCGATCCCCGCGACCGCTGCGACCGCCTCGTCGAGGAGCTGCTCGCCTTCGGGAGTGAGCGTCGTCGGACGCGCCCGACCCGTGTCGACAGTGCTCGGCCGGGTGACGAGACCGCGCTCCTGCAGTCCGCGCAGCAGGGTGTTCATCGCCTGCCGCGTGACGAAGGCCCCGCGCGCGAGCTCGGAGTTCGACGCCCCGGGGGAGCGCCGAAGCAGTTCGAGGCACGCGTACTGCGGCGTCGAGAGCTCGAGCGGACGCAGCACCTCCTCCATGCGGGCCCGCAGCAGGGACTGGAGATGCTTGAGCTGATAGCCGATGAGGGATTCGAGGCGCGGAAGGTCTTGACTCATGTCAGTAGTCTGACATACATTCGAGATGTCAGAAACCTGACATATTGATTCTCGTTGAGAAGAATCCTCATCGAGGACAGAGCCCCAACGACGACAGAGGAGAGAGATCATGACTGTCACAGGAGTCGACTTCGTCGCCCTTCAGGTCCGAGACATCGAGGCTGCCGCGGACTTCTACACCACCCGTCTCGGGCTCACCCGTGCACCGGCGAGCCCGCCCGGGGCCGTCGTCTTCACGACCGAGCCGATCCCCTTCGCCGTGCGCGAACCTCTGCCCGGTGTCGACCTCGATTCCGGTCCGAGGCCGGGCAACGGGGTGGCGCTGTGGTTCAAGTGCGAGGATGCCGCAGAGTTGCACGATTCCCTCGCCGAGGCGGGGGTCGAGATCCTCCGGGCCCCGGCGCCGAGTCCCTTCGGACAGACCTTCACCTTCGCCGATCCCGACGGCTACGCGGTCACCGTCCACGACGGCTGAGCGGTCAGGCTCGGGTTCCGGGGGCTATGCGCCGGCGGTCAGGGAGTCGACGATCTTGGCGATCCGCCGCTCTCGGGTCTCGGGAGCCTTTGCCGAGGTGACCTGCCGGACGTGCTCCTTGCGCTTCGAGGGAGCCAGCGCATCGAAGGCGTCGCGGACACGGCTGCGGTCGAGCGCCTCGGCGAGATCATCCGGGACGGGAGTGTCCCGACTCGAAGTGTCGTGGACGAGGGTGACCTCGTGGGTCTCGCCGCCCGCGACACCGGCGGCCTCCCGATGCGCCTTCGCGAGCGGGATGAGGTGCTTCCCGCCCATGACCGCGGTCGTCGACGGGTACGAGTAGCCGTTGATCGTCACGATCACGGGCACGCGTCGGCCGGCGTCGAAGCCGAGGACGACCTCCTCGGGGACCTCGATGCCGACATTGTTCCCGTTGCTGATGAGCGTCGTGGTGAAGGTGACCATGGGGTTCCTCTCAGGTGCGGGGCCGCGGGACCCAGCAGGCCACCTCGGCGGAGTAGTCGTCGAAGTCCTCACCGAAGCGGCTGCGGAGGTCGGCCTCCTCGTGGGGGCGGATCATCCAATTCCACAGTAGGGACCCGGCGATCGCGTAGGCGATGACGAACCATGACTCGACGAACAGCCCGATCGCCACGCCCTGGACGACCCCGGCCACGGCCATCGGATTGCGGAGGAAGCGGTAGGGGCCGTCGTCGACGAGGCGGTTGGCCATCTCGGCGGGCAGGGGCGTGCCGCCGCCGAAGCGCGCCATCGTCACCGCCGACCAGATGCCCAGGGCGCTGGCCAGGACGAGGAGGGCGAAGCCGGCGACGACGACGAGGACGGGGAACTTCACGTCGAGCCCCCACCGCTCCTCGAGCGCTGCGAGGATCCACGGGATGACGACGAGGAAGACACCCCAGAAGACGACGAGTTGGAGGCCGGTGCGCACGAGCAGGGAATTCTGGTCCTCGGTGCCCGAGCTGCGGAAGGAGAACGGGCCGAAGAGGAGCCTCTCGGTCGGCACGCGGCCGGTGAGGACGAGGAGGCCGGCGAGGGTGCTCGCGACTGCGGCGGCGATCATGAGGACGGCGCCGAGGCCCGCCTCGGTGGTCACGGTCGCATAGACGGCCATGCCGAGAGCGACGAGGATCGTCCACGGCACCGCGACCCACACGGCCCGGCGCAGACCTAGGGCGACGGCTGCGGAGGCGAGGACGAAGAGCGGGATGTCGACGGCGGCGACGAGGACCGGATCGAGGGATCCGAGCGTCGCCGTGCGCACGGCGGTCACCGTGAAGACGCCGAGCCACCAGGCGGCGCCGGCGATCGCCTGGACCGCGAAGTAGGCGCGGCCGTGGATGCGGGAGAGAGGGAGTTCGGTCGCGGGGCGCTGGTGCGGCTGCGGTTGATTCTGCGGCTGCGTCATCGGGGGATCCTCACGCGACCACGGTGCCGGTGATGCACACGGTCGTCGGTCCGCCGACCCAGATGGTTGGGGCGGGAGCTTCGGCGTCGGTCGGTTCGGCGGTGCTCGCCTCGGCGGCTGGAGTCTCGACGGGTTCGCGTCTGATCGAGATGACTCCGGCGCGGCCGATCGCCGTGCCTTGGGTCGCGGTGTAGGAGTCGGGGACGAGGCCCTGGCCCGTGAGCCATTGGGCGACCGAGGCGTTGAGGCTGCCGGTGACGGGATCCTCGGCGACCCCGACGCCGGGGACGAAGGCGCGCACCTCGTACTCGTGCTCGGAGTCGGCCGGATGGGCGCCGACGACGCCGAGCTTGGCATCCGGGATCGCGGAGAAGTCGGGGGTGAGGGCGAGGACCTTCTCGGCGGAGTCGAGGCGCACGGCCGCCCAGCCGGGGCCGTTGTCGACCCACGCGTGATCGAGGATCTCGGCCCGGTCGATGCCCAGGGCCGTGGCGATCTGCGCGACGAATTCCTCGTCGAGGGGGCCCGAGCGGAGCAGGTCGGGGGCCGCGAACGCGAGTTCGGCGGTGAAGGGGGAGCCGGCAGGGGGACCGCTCTCTGATCCGCGTCGGAGTTCGACGAGGCCGACCCCGCACTCCTGGACGATGGAGTCGGCGCGCTGCGGGGTCCCGCCGGAGGCCAGCCACGCCGCGGCAGACCCGAGCGTCGGATGACCGGCGAAGGGAAGCTCGCGGGAGGGGGTGAAGATGCGCAGCCGGTAGTCGGCCCGGTCGTCGGTGGGTGGGAGGACGAACGTCGTCTCCGAGAGGTTGGTCCAGTTCGCGAACCGCGCCATGTCCTCATCGCTCAGACCCTCGGCGTCGAGGACGACGGCGACGGGATTGCCCCGGAAGGGAACGCGGGAGAAGACATCGACCTGGGCGAACGCGCGAGAGCGGGGCATGGGACTCCTCATCGTCTGGGCTGATCCGCTTCCATCGTAGACGGCGAAGCTCCGCGTTCTTCGACAGGCCCCCGGTCGACCGGAAGAAAGACGCCTTGTCGCCGAGGTGGGACGGTGTGGCCGCGGATGCGCGGATGCGCGGAGGCGGTGTGGCAGGGACGATGCTGAGCCGATGCCGAGCCGATGGAGGCGATCCGATGCTGAGCCGATGGTGGCGAGACGAGGCACAGCCGTTCCCGAGACGATGCTGGCGATCTCCTGAACAGGTCACTCAGATTCCGTTCCTAGACTGGGGTGCTCAGGCGGGAGTGTGTGCAGGCTCCGCCGACGATCTCACCGGCGACCGGGCCGAAGACGAGGTGACGATGGATCTCAGACAGGGCGTTGACACGTGGTGGACGGCCATCACCACGGGCTTCGGACGGGGGGACGGGCTCGAGCTCGGGCCCGTGCAGCTGCTCATCATCCTCGGCGTGCCCCTGGTCATCACGATGACCCCGGCGATCTGGCGGTTCTTCGGGCTCTTCGTCACCTTCGTCCACGAGCTCGGGCACGCGTTCGCCGCGCTCATGACCGGACGCATCGTGCGGGGGATCTCGCTCAACTTCGACCATTCGGGGCAGATGAACTCGTTCGGTCGGGTCGGGTTCTCGGCGACGTGGGCGGGATTCTGGGGATATCCGGCACCGGCGGTGCTCGGGCTCGTCCTCATCACCTCGGCGATCTACGGCTGGGCGCCCCTCGCGCTCTCACTCGGTGCGCTCGTCCTGCTCGTCGCCCTCATCTTCATCCGCAACGTCTCAGGCGTCGTCATCGCGGTGTGCACCGCGGTGGCCGCGCAGCTCCTTGTCGTCTTCCTCCCGCGCGAGGGCATCGCCGTCTTCGTCGCGGGCCTCGGCGTCGCGCTCGCCCTCGGTTCGCTCAAGGACCTCGTCAAGGTCATCCGCGTCCACACGCGCCGGCGCAACGTCCAGCAGTCGGATGCCTATATCCTCAGTCGCGGATCGGCGGTGCCGGCAGGCGGCTGGCTGACGCTCTTCGGCCTCGTCATCATCGGCTGCGCGCTGGGTTCGGCGGCCCTGCTGTGGTCGGCGTACCCGGTCTGACCTGGGAGTGGGCGGCGCGGTTCCCGCGGGTTCGGGGCCACCTCGGCGGACCTTCCTCGGCGGACCCACCTCGGCGGACCCACCTCGGCGGACCCACCTCGGCGGGGCCGGTCCCATTTCGACGGTGCCACCTCGGCGTATCCTGGGCCACCGCGACGGAGCCAGGACCACCTCCGCGGGCGCACCTCGGCGGTGCCACCTCGGCGGGGATGACAGAATCGAGCCATGGATCTGAGCCCGAAATTCGCTGCCGTGCTGTTCGACTGTGACGGCGTCCTCGTCGATTCCGAGAGCATCACCAACGGGGTGCTGCGGACGATGCTCGCCGAACTGGGATGGAACCTCTCGCCCGAGGAAGCGGTCACCCGATTCGTCGGCAAGATGCTGCGCGACGAGGCCGACGTCATCGAGGAGCACACCGGCTACCGCATCGACGCCGACTGGCTCACCGAGTTCCGCCGCCGACGCAACGTCGAACTCGACGCCCGTCTCGAGGCGATTCCCGGCGTCGTCGAGGCCGTGCGACTGCTCGAGCCGGTCTACCCGGGGAAGCTCGCGTGCGCGTCGAGCGCGGACCGACCCAAGATCGAGCTGCAGCTGAAGAAGATCGGCCTCTACGACGCCTTCGAGGGTCGGATCTTCTCCGGTATGGAGCTTCCCCGGTCGAAGCCGGCCCCCGACGTCTACCTCGCCGCCGCGCATGCTCTCGATGTCGATCCCGCCGAGGCGGCCGTCATCGAAGACTCCCCGACCGGAGTCATCGCGGGGCGGGCTGCGGGATCGTACGTCTTCGGGTTCTGCCCGCCGTCGCCGGTGCATCAGACGCCGGAGGTCCTGCTCGCCGCCGGTGCCGATGCGACCTTCGACTCGATGTCCGAGCTGCCGGGACTGCTCATGCGCGAAGGGTGAGTGCGCGGGCGATTCTGTCCACGAGTGAGGGGTAACGGGGCGGACGAAGGCGCCCGGGGCTGCCCCTTCAGCCTGCTGATTGATCGCCGAAAACGACTGAGCGTCCTCAACTCAATGAGTTCGACGTTCGAAGAGATTTCGAAAAAGGGATTGACACGATTTGTGATGTGATCTAGACTGGGATCACAGATCCACACCGAAGTGGAAAGGCAGGTGACCAGCGATGACGGACCTCTCGAACCTTGACGGGGCTGGTTGCAGTGCTGCCGATGATGGTTGCCCGGATCGATCGCGGATCCCGCGCTTCGATGTCGACCCCGATTCCCCGTTCGCCGATGTCGTCTCGGTCTATGCCGCCCGTGACCGCGCGCATTTCGATGCGATGAGGACCACTGCCGGGCTGTTCCTCGACGAAGTCGTCGAGCACCTCCGCCTCCTCAATCCCCGGCCCGATGAGCCCTATGCGCATGCGTCGTTCATCGACACCGCCCACCGCTACGACCCACCCGAGAGCGGCGCGTCCGTAGACCCCTCGAAGCGTGATGCGTCTGCAGACGGTGTGACCGACGAGGAGGAGTCCTCGAACACCGACGGCCGTACCGACGAGGAGGAGTCCTCGAACGGGGACGGCATCACCGATGGCCCTGCCGGCGAATCAGCTGTTGGCTCCACCGGCGACGCAGCAGTCGCTGCAGCAGGAGTCGGCGCAGTTTCCCCGGTAACCGAGCATCTTCCGGGATTCCCGCGGTTCCGGCCGGACTCGACGTTCTACAACTGGGTGCACATGTACTCCCACACCGAGGACCTCGCCGAATTCGCCGCCGTTCTCGGCGCGACGACCACGCGCACCTACAGCCACGTCACGGCGTCGATGATCCTCGTCCACGGGCTGCCGCAGTTCTATCAGCGCTGCCTCGACGGCGAGTTCACCATCGAACACGTCAACGTCGCGACGCGGCTGTGCCAGGACGTGCGCTTCGCGCTGCTGCCGAACATCGACGACTACCTCGCCGGGAGGCGTGCCGACATCACCCCGGAGACGTTCGCGAAATCCCTGGGCACGCGGATCAATGCGATCCAGCCCGAACCCGATCGCACGAAGACGGCGCACGAGAAACGGCGGGTATCGATCACGACGTACCCCGACGGGACTGCGAGCGTCTCCCTCGTCGGACCCTCGGCAGACCTGCAGGCCTACTATCTGCGGATCGAAGCGTTCGCGAAGGCCATCCGCAACGGCAACACCGCTTGCTTCGCGGATCAGCTGCCTGAAGGCTCCGTCATCGACGACGATCGGGCGATCGACGCGCTGATGTTCGACATCGCCACCTGCACCCGACCCCAGGTGCGCCTC
Organism: Brevibacterium ammoniilyticum; assembly: GCF_038429965.1. NCBI lineage: Bacteria > Bacillati > Actinomycetota > Actinomycetes > Micrococcales > Brevibacteriaceae > Brevibacterium > Brevibacterium ammoniilyticum. The sequence goes on along the minus strand of NZ_BAABNP010000012.1, from coordinate 43,621 downwards.
GAGGTCCTCGTTGCGGACACCGACACGGGGTCGACGACGACCCGGCAGATTCCGCTCGACCTCGAGCACGTCCGCAGTGTCGACGACATCAATGGGACCATCGCCGAGGCGGTCGACACCGCCACGAGCGCCCCATCCGGTAACAGCACCGCTGCGGCCGGCGGCACCGAATGCGCTGCACTCGACGGTGTGGGCTCGGATGCAGTCATCGAAAGCGGCACAGGCGCCAGCAGCAGTGAAGTCGCTGCCGCCGCCGACGGTATCGCCACCGACTTCGAGCTGGACTCCAGTTCGGTCGTCGATCGCGACGAACATGGTCGAAGCCGCGTCAAAGTGCTGCTGTCGATGCCGACCGGACCGTATTGGGTGAGCGTGCAGGCGAAGATGATCACCACCGTGCCGTGCATGAGCCTGCTCGGGCAGTCAGACCTGCCCGGCACATTCCCTGATGGGTCACCCATTCCGGCGGAGACGGCGAGAGCGATCGCAGGCCAGTGCTCGACATGGACACGAATCCTCACCGACCCGGCAACCGGGACACCGATCGACGCGAAGGCCAAGAGCTACTACATACCTCAATCGGTGCGGCAGACGCTTGTGACGAAATGGCAGAGATGCACGATGCCCGGCTGTCGACGGCGTGCGGAATCCGCTGAAGTCGACCACATCATCCCCTACAACCACGACGACCCGTCCGCGGGCGGACTGACGGTGTTCGGAAACCTCCACCCGTTGTGCAAGAAGGACCATCAGGCGAAGACCGATGGCAGGTTCTCGGTGACTATGAACGACTGCGGCGAACTGGAGTACCGATTCCCGCACGGAATCAGTGCGTCGGTGGCCGCAGGGGACAACCCTGTCAACATCGAGAACGCCCGGCTGATGGGCGACGCGGCCCAGAGGATGAACGGGAACGGCGGAAGGGCCCGGGTCGCTGGCGTTGGCGCGGGCATTGGTTCGGATGGAGACAGCGGGTCGGAGGGCGACGGCGGGTCGGAGGGCGACGGCGGCTTGTTTAGCGATGCAGTCACCCCTGCACCCGAACCGGGCGAGATCAGATTCGCCGAGGAGTGCCCGGGCCCCGAGGGAAGCGTCGGCAGTTCCGGGTGGGTGAGCGCGCCGGAAACCTCGCCGTGGCTGCTCCAGTGCCGTGAGGGTGAGGACACAGGCATCCGGGACTCGAGCTCTCAGAACTCGAGGGTACGGCGCTGGGTCTGGGACAGCGGCGAACCTCCGCCGTTCTGACAGAGCAATTCCTCAGTTATTCGACCAAGCCCGGTTGGTCACTCACTCCCACGACTCTCGACTGCAGGGTCAGATAACCGCATGACCGCATGACCCCTTAGGACCACTCAGAGGAGGACGGCCCAGTCAGTCTGACTGAGCCGTCCTCCTCTGCACCGCTCGCCACCTTCGACAGGCTCACCGACCCGGATCTCGGTGCTCGTGTCCTGGTCTCTCAGCGGTCGGGCGTCTCCGTCTCCTCGATGACCCGGCGGACATCGTCACGGGTCTTGACCTCGCCGCTGCGGACCGCCTCGGCGAGCTTCTCGTGCTGATCCTCGGTGACGACCGGGACCTCCTCGCCGTTGCAATCGACGACCTTGCCGTCCTTGATCGTGTCGCCCTCGGCGAGGATCGCCTCATGGTCGAGCAGCCGCTGGAGATCCTCCCTGCGTATGACCCTCCCCGTACCGGCGACGAACACCGAACGATCCGACCGGTCCTTCGTCTTCACGCCGATGTGGTTGAAGACGAGGTTGAGCAGGACTGCCATGATCGTCGCCGAGGAGATGCCCGAGTGGAGGATGATGCCGACCCACGACGGGAACGCGTTGTAGAACTCCGGTGCGACGACCGGGATGATGCCGAACGCCAGCGACACCGCGACGATGATCATGTTGAGGTTGCCCTCGTACTCGACCTTCGACAGAGTGCGGATGCCGGAGGCGGCGACCGTGCCGAAGAGCACGATGCCCGCACCGCCGAGGACCGGGGAGGGAATCGCAGCGACGACCCCGCCCATGACCGGCAGCAGACCGAGCACGACGAGGATCGCGCCACCGGCCGTGACGACGAAGCGCGACTTCACCCCCGTGATCGCGACGAGCCCGACGTTCTGCGCGAACGCCGACTGAGTGAACGAGTTGAACACCGGAGACACGGCGGAGGAGAGCATGTCGGCGCGCAGACCGTTGGCGATGCGCTTCGAATCGACCTTCGTCCGCACGATCTCACCGACGGCGATGATGTCGGCAGTGGTCTCGGCGAAGGTGACGATGATGACGATGAACATCGAGATGATCGCCGCCGCCGAGAACGTCGGCATGCCGAACGCGAACGGCTCCGGGAACGCGAAGATGCCCCGATCGAGGACCCGCGAGAAGTCCGCCCACCCGAAGATCAGGCACACCACGGTGCCGATGACGATGGCGAGGAGGATCGACAGCCGCGAGATCATCGCCACCGGGATCCGACTGAGCAGCAGCACGATGGCCAAGGTGCCGACCGCGATGAGGATGTTGCGCATGCTGCCGTAGTCGGGCGCCTCGGCGTTGCCGCCCATCGCCCACCCCGCAGCCACCGGCATGAGCGAGAGCCCGATCGTCGTGATCACCGTGCCCGTGACCACCGGTGGGAAGAACTTGACGATGAGTGCGAACCCGGGAGCGACGATGAGCCCGATGGCCGAGGCGACGATGACCGCCCCGAACACCTCCGGCAGCCCGTCCCCACCGGCGAGGATCGCCGTCATCGTGGCGACGCCGGCGAACGAGACGCCCTGGACCAGCGGCAGCTGCGACCCGAAGAACGGCACACCCCACGACTGGAGGATCGTTGCGAGCCCGCCCATGAACAGACACGAGGCGATGAGGACGCTGATGCCCCCGTCATCGAGACCCGCGGCCTTGCCGATGATGAGGGGAACGGCGATGATCCCGCCGTACATCGTGAGGACGTGCTGCAGGCCGTACGCGAACGACGTGCCGACAGGCAGCCGCTCGTCCTCGGGACGCCGCGGCTTGCGCTGAGACTGCTTGGACACCGACATCTTCTTCTCCGTTGAATTCCTGGCCGCGACCCGAAGCGGTGTGCTCTGGGCGCGAACCTGCTGGCCGGTCGCTGGAGGCGCGGATGCGGCAGTGCACCCCGGGTCGGATGAGCTCAGATCATGAGCCCGGCCTGTGCCTCTGAGGATCGGATCGTACTTCCGGTGAGGGGGTCCCTCTGGCGACTATCACTTCCAAGATGCGAAAGTATTTTTCCTTATCGCAGAATGCTAGGCGAAGGTTTCGGTGTTGGCAACCTGGATTCGTGATCCGGGACACATGCTAGAGTGCAGTCTTGTCGGTGTGAGTCCCACGCACAAATCGGCCGTCGAAATCGGCCGCGCGGGATGTGGACTCACAACCTCCGGCGGAGCAGCAGACGCCGTGAAACCTGAGCTGGCGGCCACGGCCCCAGCGTCGTCGCCGCACCCCGGGCGGGCGAGCGCTCTCCCGCAGCACTCATCGAGAGGCGACTGAGATGTCCAGAATCTGGCTGCGCAATCCCCTGGCCGTCCACCTCGGCGGCGGAACCGACCGAACCGGCAACGGCATCGAACCGAGCGGCGGCGGAACCGAACCCGACGCCGCCGGCGGCATCGTCGTCGATACCTCCACCGGCACCATCGTCGAGCTCGTCCCCTCAGGCGGCGAACCCGAGGGCTTCGGTGCCGGCGGGATCGACGAGGTCGTCGACGCGAGCGAGCACGTCATCACCCCGGGCCTCATCAACACCCACCACCACTTCTACCAGACCCTCACCCGCGCCTGGGCGCCCGTCGCGGACCTCCCGCTCTTCGGCTGGCTGCAGAACCTCTACCCCGTCTGGGCGCGCCTGACACCGAAGGCCCTCGACCTCGCCACGACCGTCGCGATGGCCGAACTCCTCGAATCCGGGTGCACGACCGCCGCCGACCACCACTACCTCTTCCCGACCGGCATGGACGATGCCATCGACATCCAGGTCGACGTCGCCCGCCGGCTGGGCATGCGCGCGATGCTCACCCGCGGCTCGATGTCGCTGGGAGAGAAGGACGGCGGCCTCCCGCCGCAGCAGACCGTCCAGGACGCCGAGGTGATCCTCGCCGACTCCCGCCGCCTCGTCGAGACCTACCACGAACGCGGCGCCGGCGCGCAGATCCAGATCGGCCTCGCCCCGTGCTCGCCGTTCTCCGTGACCACCGACCTCATGCGCGAATCCGCGGCACTCGCGAACGAGCTCGACGTCCGCCTCCACACCCACCTCGCCGAAACGCTCGACGAAGAGGACTTCTGCCGCGAGCGCTTCGGCCTGCGCACCGTCGACTACCTCGACTCGGTCGGCTGGCTCAGCGACCGGACGTGGCTCGCCCACGGCGTGCACTTCGACGATGAGGAGATCGTCCGCCTCGGCGCGGCCGGGGTCTCCGTCGCCCACTGCCCGACGTCGAACATGCGCCTGGCCTCGGGCATCGCCCGCGCCGTCGAACTCGAGGACGCCGGGGTCGCCGTCGGCCTCGGCGTCGACGGCTCGGCCTCGAACGACGCCTCGAACCTCATCCGCGAAGTCCGTCAGGCCCTCTACATCCAACGCCTGCGCTACGGCGCCGAGGCGGTCACGTGCGACCGCGTGCTCGACTGGGCGACCCGCGGCTCGGCAGCAGCGCTCGGGCGCACCGACATCGGTCGCATCGCCGTCGGCGCGCAGGCCGACCTCGCGCTCTTCCGCCTCGACGGCCTCGCGTTCTCCGGCTCCCACGACCCGATCCCCGCCCTCGTCCTCTGCGGTGCGGAACGCGCCGACCGGGTGATGATCGCCGGTGACTGGCGCGTCATCGACGGCAACGCGATCGGCGCCGACGGGCAGGCGCTGGACAAGGAGGCGCTCATCGCCGCCCACCAGGCGGAGGCGCGCCGGCTCGTCGCGGGGTGATCGCGCCGACCGTCAGCGGGGACGGCCTCAGCGGGGGAGGCGGAAGACCTCACGCAGGTGATCGCCGGTGAGGAAGTCGCCGATGCCGATCATAATGAGGCTGAAGACGATCTGCTCGGTGATCATCCAGCCCGGGTAGAGGCCGGGGATCGCGGCCATGACCAGGGTGATGATCGGGAAAATCTTCGTGAACAGGCGCAGCCGCTGGTAGCCCCAGTAGAGGCCCTTCGTCGCCCGCCAGAAGAAGTAGAACAGGGTGATCGTCATGCCGAGGACTATCACCGTGCGCATCCACACGGCGAACGGGACCGCGTCCCCCGCCTCGGCGAAGGCGACGGCAATGCCCACGGCACCGAGACCGATGACGAGTTCGAGGACGAGCAGCCAGAGGATCCAGCGGAACGCCGTCGTCGTCTTCGGGTCGTCCAGACCCTCGCGGGCGACGACGACATCGGCCCTGCGGCCCCCGGCGATGCGGTCGATGCGGGTGAAGAGACTCATGGGCTCAGGCTAACGCCGCAGACAGCCCGATCCGCGCCGTTTCGGGCCTGGGAGCCCTGTGAAACGAAACATCAATCGGAAGTTGGAGACCGATTTCCATCCTTGTGGTCATGACGCGACTCGCGTGCGCCTGATGAGGTGGAAGCATGACGAAGATCTTCACCGCAGCATTCGCCTACATGATCGCCGGAGTCCTCTCGGGACTCTTCTACCGCGAGTTCACGAAGGCCAACGACTTCCCGTCCGGCGACTTCACGCAGCTCGGGCTCGTCCACACCCACCTGCTCACCCTCGGCTTCATCGTCCTCCTCATCGTCCTCGCCCTCGACAAGGCCTTCGACCTCTCTGGGACCCGGATGTTCACCTGGTTCTTCGCCACGTACAACGCCGGCGTCATCATCACCTCGGCGACGATGGTCTGGCACGGCAGCCTCACCGTGCTCGGGCAGGAGTCGAACGCGATGATCTCCGGCATCGCCGGCCTCGGCCACATCAGCCTCACCGTCGGACTCGTCCTCTTCTTCCTGCTCCTGCGCAAGCGGGTTCTCGCCGCGAGCGCCGCTCGGCAGAGCGCACCCGAGGCGGCCGGGCTCAGCCGATGAGCAGCTGGCCGATGACCGGCTGCTGAAGTTCGACCGGCTGCTGGAGTTCGACAGGCCACCCGGACTGATCGGCATCATCGGTGCCGTCGGCCCACCGGCCGCACTGTCGGATGGAATGGTCTGCCAGATGGATGGGTCGGGCCTACTTCCCCTCGAGGAAACCGCGCAGCAGCTGCTCGGTGCCCTCGGCGTGCTGGGCGGCCAGGGTCGCCGCCGCCTCGGCGTCGTGATCGAGGATCGCTTCGACGAGGCGGGCGTGCTGCGCACACGAATGCTCGACATTGGTGTGGATGAACGGGATCCGATCGAGCAGCGCGTTGATCCGGTCGCGCGTCGTCGCCGCCGCCTGCGTGAGCGACGGGATCCCCGTGAGCTCGGCGATCGTGAGATGGAACCGCGCATCGAGGGCGCGGAACTGCTCGATGTCCTCGGCCGAGGACCCCAAGGGCATCCAGCACCGCTGCTCCGCGGCGACGAGCGTCTCCCGTTCGGCCTCGCTGAGATCCCTGCCGGCGACGATCCTGGCCGCCGCGGTCTCGAGGATGAGCCGGAACCGCACCGCATCATCGAGTTCGCCGAGGTCGATGCCCGCATCCGTGTCCGCGCTCGGCAGCGCTGTGACGACGGTGCCCCCGTACCGGCCGCGCCGGACGCTTACGACGCCGGCGATCTGCAGTTCGCTCAGCGCCTGCCGCAGAGTCGCCCGGGAGACGTTGATCTGCGCGGCGAGCTCGCGTTCGGGAGGCAGCTTGTCCCCGACGAGGTACTTGCCCAGCCGGATCGCCCGCAGCAGCTCGGCGATCGTGTGCTCGAAGACATTGCCCCCGCGCAGGCGAGGCGGACGACCCGCCGCCTCGGCGCCGGAACCTGTGTCCTCACGGCCGCTCTCACGGCTGCCGTCATCGTCGTTCCGATCCACGTCCACCTCCCCACACTAACCTCGGCGAACCCTTGACACCGTGATCTGGGTCATACTACATTCGACCTCAGCCAATGGTCTGATTGTGATCCATTGAACGTGATGGGGCGGATATGAGCAAGAACATCGAGTACGGCAACGTCGACGAGCACTATCTCGAGAAGCGGCAGCTGAAGAAGGGCGCGGCCGGGTGGATCCTGCTCGCCGGCCTCGGCGTCGCCTACGTCATCTCCGGGGACTTCTCCGGGTGGAACCTCGGCCTCGCGGAAGGCGGCTGGGGCGGCCTGCTCATCGCCTTCCTCCTCATGGGGCTCATGTACGTGTGCATGGTCTTCGGTCTGGCCGAACTCTCCTCGACCCTGCCGACGGCCGGCGCCGGATACGGCTTCGCCCGGCGCGCGCTCGGTCCGCTCGGCGGCTTCGCCACCGGCATGGCGATCCTCATCGAATACACGATGGCTCCGGCGGCGATCTCGACATTCATCGCCGGCTACGTCCAAGCGCTCGGCATCCTCCCCGAATCGGTGCCGACGTGGACGATCTACCTCGCCGCGTATGCGATCTTCGTCGGCATCCACCTGTGGGGCGTCGGCGAGGCGCTGCGCCTGATGTTCGTCATCACCGCGATCGCCGTCATCGCCCTCATCGTCTTCGTCGTCGCCGCCGTCGGCCACTTCGACGCGAGCAACCTCTTCGACATCGAACCGACAGCCGCCCTGGGGTCGAGCGCCTTCCTGCCCATGGGCATCAGCGGCCTGCTCGCCTCCCTCGTCTTCGGCATCTGGTTCTTCCTCGCAATCGAGGGCGTCCCCCTGGCCGCCGAAGAATCGGCCGACCCGAAGCGGGACATGCCGCGCGGCATCATCACGGCCATGGCCATCCTCGTCGTCTTCGGCGCCCTCATGCTCCTCCTCGTGCCCGGCATCGCCGGCGCCGCGGCCATGGGCGAATCCGACAACCCGCTGCCCGAGGCGCTGCGATACGTCTACGGTGACAACTCGTGGCTGGCGACCTTCGTCAACTGGGCGGGCCTGGCCGGGCTCATCGCGAGCTTCTTCTCGATCATCTTCGCCTACTCCCGCCAGCTCTTCGCGCTCTCCCGCGCCGGCTACCTGCCGAAGTGGCTGTCGCTGACCGGCAAGCGCAAGACCCCCGTGCTCGCGCTCATCGTCCCCGGCACGATCGGCTTCCTCATCGCCGTCCTCTCCGGCGGCAACGGCGGAGTCCTGCTCAACGTCGCGGTCTTCGGCGCCACCGTCTCCTACGTCCTGCTCAACCTCTCCCACATCCGCCTGCGCTTCAAGGAGCCCGACCTCCCGCGCGGCTACCGCACCCCCGGCGGTGTGGTGACCACGGGCATCGCCCTCGTCCTCGCCTCGGTGGCGGTCGTCGCGACGTTCTTCGTCGACATCCTCGCCGCCGCGATCGCCGCCGGCGTCTTCCTCATCGCACTCGCCTACTTCTGGTTCTACTCCCGCCACCACCTCGTCGCGAGCGCCCCCGAAGAGGAGTTCGCCCAGATCGAGGCCGCCGAGAGCGAACTCAAATAGCCCGGCAGGCCAGCCCACCCGCCGACTCGCACAGACTCACACCGACCCACACTGACTCACACCGACGCACTCAACCTGACGAGAACAGAGGTACCACCCATGGCAGATCTCACCACCGGCACGGCCGCACCGCAGCGGACGACCCGCGGGTCGATGCAGGCGAAGCCGCTCACCCTCGACGAACTCCGGCGGCTGACCGAGGAGGGCACGATCGACACCGTCGTCGTCGCCGTCACCGACGCGCAGGGCCGGCTGCAGGGCAAACGGCTGGGCGCGCAGTTCTTCCTCGATGACGTCGCCGGACACGGCTCCGAGGCGTGCAACTACCTGCTCGCCGTCGACGTCGACATGAACACCGTCGACGGCTACGAGATGTCCTCGTGGGAGACCGGGTACGGCGACATGGTCATGGAGCCCGACCTCGCGACCCTGCGCCTCATCCCGTGGCAGCCGGGCACGGCCATGGTCAACTGCGACCTCACGTGGACGAACGGGGACTCGGTCACCGCCTCCCCACGACAGATTCTCAAGAGGCAGCTCGACCGCCTCGCCGAGGCGGGGATGAGCGCCCACGTCGGCACCGAACTCGAGTTCATCACCTTCGACACGAGCTACGAGGAGGCCTTCGACTCCCGGTACCAGGGGATGACCCCGGCGAACCAGTACAACGTCGACTACTCCCTCCTCGGCACCGCCCGCGTCGAACCCCTGCTGCGCGACATCCGCAACTCGATGGCCGGGGCCGGACTCTACGTCGAGGGCGCGAAGGGCGAATGCAACTTCGGCCAGCATGAGATCACCTTCCGCTACCAGCAGGCGCTCAAGGCCTGCGACGACCACGCGGTGTACAAGAACGGCGCGAAGGAGATCGCCGCCCAGCACGGCAAGTCGATCACCTTCATGGCCAAGTACGACCAGAAGGAGGGATCGTCGTGTCACATCCATCTGAGCTTCCGGTCCGCCGACGGCGACATGGTCATGGCCGGTGACGGCGAGCACGGCTTCTCCCCGCTCATGGAGCACTTCATCGCCGGCCAGCTCGCCTGCATCGAGGACTTCACGTACTTCTTCGCCCCGAACATCAACTCCTACAAGCGCTTCGTCGAGGGCTCCTTCGCCCCCACCGCCGTGGCCTGGGGCTTCGACAACCGCACGTGCGCGTTCCGCGTCGTCGGAAACGGCCCCTCCCTGCGCGTCGAATGCCGGGTGGGCGGTGCCGACCTCAACCCGTACCTCGCCGCGGCCGCCCTCATCGCCGCGGGCCTCCACGGGATCGAGAACGAGCTCGAGCTGCCTCCCATCACCGAAGGCAATGCGTACACGACCGGGGCGAAGCGTCTGCCGACGACGCTCACCGGGGCCCGCGACCTGCTCGAGGGCTCGGCGATCGCCAAGGAGGCGTTCGGTGAGGACGTCGTACGCCACTACGTCCACGCCGCTGACATCGAACTCGACGCCTACAATGCGACCGTGACCGACTGGGAGAGGATCCGTGGCTTCGAACGACTCTGACCCCACTCCCGTCATCGGGATCACCTCGTACCTGCAGCAGGCCCAGTGGGGTGTCTGGGACGCCGAGGCGGCCCTCATCCCCGCCGACTACGTCCGCATGGTCGCAGGCTGCGGGGCGATCCCCGTCCTCCTGCCCCCGCACGGGCAGACGCCGGCGGTCCTCGACCGGATCGACGGGCTCCTCATCGCCGGAGGAGCCGATATCGCCGCCGAGGCGTACGGTGAGATCGCGCACGAGCGCACCGGATCCCAGCCCTACCGGGACGCCTCGGAGTTCATGCTGCTCGCAGGTGCCCGGGAGCGCGGACTGCCGGTGCTCGGGATCTGCCGCGGCCTCCAGGTCATCAACGTCGCCGCCGGCGGCAGCCTCATCCAGCACCTGCCCGAGGTCGTCGGCCACACCGACTACCAGCCGAGCCCCGGCGTCTACGGCGAGGTCGAGGTGACCACCGAGCCCGGCAGCCTCGCCCGCGAGGTCCTCGGGGAGGCGACCACGGCACCCTGCTATCACCATCAGGCGGTCGACCGCCTCGGCGAGGGACTCACCGTCACCGCGCGCAGCGCCGACGGACTCATCGAAGCGATCGAACAGGATTCCTCCCCGGCCGGCGCTGCGGGGGAGAATGGATGGCTGCTGGCGGTGCAGTGGCATCCCGAGCACAACCCCGACGATGCGCGCGTCGTCGCCGCCCTCGTCGCGGCGGCGGGGGACCGTCTCGCGGGGACGGGGCAGCGCCTCGGCGAGGAGATCACAACGTGAAGGAGAGCACCGAATTGAGCACGTACACCGTCGTCAACCCGGCCACGGAGGTCTCGATCGCCGAGGTGGAGCTCGCGGATCTCGCGGCCACCGACCGGGCGATCGCGCGGGCCGCAGAGGCCTATGAGACCTGGCGGCACGTCGCCCCCGGCGACCGGGCCAGGCTGCTGCGGCGCTTCGCGGACGCCGTCGACGACGCGATCGACGAACTCGCTGCCCTCGAGGTCGCCAACGCCGGGCACACGATCTCGAACGCGACGTGGGAGGCGGGCAACGTCCGCGACGTCATCGAGTACTTCGCGGCGATGCCCGAACGCCTCTTCGGCCGGCAGATCCCCGTCGACGGGGGCGTGAACATCACGTTCGCCGAACCGCTCGGGGTCGTCGGGGTCATCGTGCCGTGGAACTTCCCGATGCCGATCGCCTCATGGGGGTTCGCGCCCGCGCTCGCCGCCGGCAACACCGTCGTCCTCAAGCCCGCGGAGATCACCCCGCTCACGGCGATCCGGATCGGCGAACTCGCCCGTGAGGCCGGCATCCCCGAGGGTGTGCTCACGGTCATCCCCGGCAAGGGCTCGGTCGTCGGAGAGCGCTTCGTCACCCACCCGGCGGTGCGGAAGGTCGTCTTCACCGGCTCGACCGAGGTGGGCAAGCGGATCATGGCCGGGTGTGCGGCGCAGGTGAAGAACCTCACCCTCGAACTCGGGGGCAAGAACTCGAACATCGTCTTCGACGACGCCGACATCGCCGCGGCCGCGGCCGCAGCCCCCGGCGGGGTCTTCGACAACTCGGGTCAGGACTGCTGTTCGCGTTCCCGTCTGCTCGTCCAGCGCGGCGTCTACGACGATTTCATGGCGGCCCTCGAGACCGCTGTCGGGGACTTCGCGGCCGCGGATCCGACCCTGCCGGACACGGCGATGGGCCCGCTCGTCACCGCCGCCCACCGGGACAAGGTCGCCGCCTACGTCGATGCCGGCGAGGTCGCATTCACGGGTTCGGCGCCGGAGGGGCCCGGCTTCTGGTTCCCGCCGACCGTGCTCACCCCGGCCTCGACGTCGACCGCTGACTTCACCGAGGAGATCTTCGGGCCCGTGCTCTCGGTCGTGCCCTTCGACACCGAGGCCGATGCCCTGCGGATCGCCAACGACACCGAGTACGGGCTCTCCGGTTCGATCTGGACGAACAGCCTCGACCGGGCGATGCGGGTCTCCCGCGGTGTCGAGGCCGGCAACCTCTCGGTCAACTCGCACGCCTCGGTCCGGTACTGGACGCCCTTCGGCGGGTTCAAGCAGTCGGGCCTCGGCCGGGAGCTCGGACCCGACGCGGTCGCGAGCTTCACCGAGACGAAGAACGTCTTCTTCGCGACCCGGCCGGCGGACTGAGACCAGCCCCTGCGGACGGCGCCCGGCCTCGGCGGACTGTCTCCGGCCTCGGCGGGGCCGGCCCACCAGCACTGACACTTCATCACCACTGACTCTGCACCACCACTGACACTGCACCACATCGGAACTCAAGGAGAACCATGACCACTGCGGCAACTCGACTCAAGGACAAGGTCTGCGTCATCACCGGGGGCGCCTCCGGACTCGGCCTGGCCAGCGCGCGGCGGCTCGTCGAGGAGGGGGCGAAGGTCGTCATCGCCGACCTCGACGAGGTCCGCGGGCAGGAGATCGCCGAGGAGCTCGGCGGACTGTTCGTGCGCACGAACGTCGCCGAGGAGGAGGACGTGAAGAACCTCTTCGCGACCACCGTCGAGCACTTCGGGCGCGTCGACGTCGCCTTCAACAACGCCGGCATCAACCCCACCGACGACAATTCGATCCTCACCACCGACCTCGCGGCCTGGCAGAAGGTGCAGACGGTCAACCTCACCTCGGTGTTCCTCTGCTGCAAGTACGCGCTCACGCACATGGTCGCCCAGGGGTCGGGTTCGATCATCAACACGGCCTCGTTCGTCGCGCTCATGGGGGCCGCGACCTCGCAGATCTCGTACTCGGCCTCGAAGGGCGGGGTGCTCTCGATGAGCCGCGAGCTCGGGGTGCAGTTCGCGAAGGAGGGCATCCGCGTCAACGCCCTGTGCCCGGGACCGGTGAACACGCCGTTGCTGCGTGACCTCTTCGCCGCCGACCCCGTCCAGGCGCAGCGCCGCCTCGTCCACGTACCCGGCGGTCGCTTCGGCGAGCCGGAGGAGATCGCCGCAGCCGTGGCCTTCCTCGCCAGCGACGACTCGACGTTCGTCAACGCCTCGGCATTCACCGTCGACGGCGGCATCACCTCGGCGTACGTCACCGCGGAATGACAGTGTCGGGGCCCTCGTTTGGGCCGCAGCGCGGATTGTGGGTGGTGCACGGCCCACAATCCGCGCTGCGGCCCAAACGAGTGGGTACCGGCGCAGAGGTCGAGTGAGGAGAATGGCGGGATGAAGATCCTCGTGGTCGAACATGAGCGGGGCACAGGTCCCGAACGCTTCGGGCAGTGGCTCGAGGAGGCCGGCGCCGAGGTGGTCGTCGTCCGTCCGTACCTCGGCGAGGCGATCCCGGTGGCTGAGTCCGGGTTGCTCGGCGAGTACGCTGCCCTCCTCGTCCTCGGCGGTGCCGCCGGTCCCCTCGAGGACGCCGCGAACCCGTGGTTTCCGCAGGTGAGGGACCTGCTGGCGCGTTCGGCCGGTGGTGAGTTCCCGAGCTTCAACATCTGCCTCGGCGGGGAGCTGCTCGCCGCGGCTGCCGATGCGCCGATCACTCGGCGGGAGCGCCCGCAGATCGGGATCTACGATCTGGCCACCACCTCGGCGGGGGATGCGGATCCGGTCTTCGCAGCCCTGTCGGGGACGACGATTCCCGCGGTGCTCTTCCATCAGGAGGAGATGGCGCTGCCCGAGGGCGCGGAGCTGCTCGTCACCGGGTCGGACGCGCCCGTGCAGGGATTCCGAGTCGGGGAGTTCGCGTGGGGCACGCAGTTCCACCCGGAGACGGATGCCGCGCAGATCCGACGGTGGTTGGGCTCGGCGTCGCTCACTCTGCCGGAGGGGAAGACGCGGGAATCGATCGCCGAGGAGCTGCGCGAGGCCGATACCGAGCTCGTGCGTGTGGGGCGAGTGCTCGCCGACAGCTTCGTCGACTATCTGCGCACACGGGAGAGCCGCATCGCGGGGTGAGGGCGATGCGGCTCTGCCAGGGCGAGCGTCCCGGCTGACTGCCGTGCGGCCGGCTAGGGTGCGACGATCTTCTGGTCGGTGTTGCTGTAGGTGATCGAATCGGCCATCGAGCCGACGAGACCCATCGTCACCCGCACCAGTCCCGGTTCGACGTCGTCGAGCGGCGGCGGGGTGTCGGTGCCCAGCGTCAGGGACTTGCCGCCCTTCGTCGTGGCCGTGATCGACCCCAGGTAGACGCTGACGTGGCCCTTGAGCGTCATCTCATCGGCCTTCGTCACGAGCCCCGGCTCACCCGGCGGGCGCACGGTGAGCGAGAACCCGGAGATCGTGATCGACTCCGCGGTGATCTTCAGCGTACGGATCGACCCGCCGTCGGCAGTGGGCACATCGACGATGGAGACCCCGCTCAGACCGGTGAACGACAGTGCCTTCGAACCCATCGCGGCCGGGGTCTTCGCGAAGACCGGGGCGTCGTCATCCTGCTTGGCCTCGACCGGAGCGGTCGGGGACTCGGTGGGTGATGGTGGGTTGGTGGTGCCTGGCGGGTCGGTGGCTTCTGGTGGGTCCGTCGGTGACTCCGAGGGTGTGCCGATGCCCGGTGACTCGGTGCCCGGTGACGCTGGACCCGTGGTCGGATCGGTGGTCGGTCTGCCGAGACCGGGACCGGACGCCGAGAGCCGTTGGCACTGGGCCTGCGGAGTGCAGGGTGATCCCCCCGTCGCCTCGGTGTCCTCGGCGGCGACTGCCGTCGATGCGCCCAGCGCCATCGGACCCGAGAGCGCGAGAGCCGCGAGGAGCGCCGCCGCGCGGGCCCTCATGCAGTCTCCGCGTCGTTCGACGACACCGTCTCTGCTGCCGATTCAGCCCTGACTGCCGGCCCGGCCTTGGCTGCCGACTCTGCCGATGTTCGCCTGCGCCGTCGTTCGGACCGGGACTCGCGCGGTCCCATCCACGCGACGACGAGCACGGCGCCGACGCTCGCGAGCAGCATGCCGAGGACGAACCCGCCGAGGTTGACCCCGATGAGCGAATAGACGGCGATGATGAGCGCGAGGATCCCGTAGAACACATGATGGACGGGCATTGCGATCGCGAGCACGCCGAGGAGGACGAGGGCGATCGGGATGACCGTCGCCTGCAGTCCTTCGATGCCGAACTGGACCTGGATCCTCCCCGTGTCGAGCTGACCGGAGAAGAAGAGCTCGATCCCGCCGAGGACGACGAGCAGCCCGCCGATGAACGGCCGTTGCCGACGCCACAGCCGGAAGCGGGCGGTGCGCCCTTTTTGCTCGGCTCGCTCAGTGCGCGCGTTTCGCTCGGCTCCGTGGCGGCTGCGTCGTGTCTGTGCACTCACCATCAGAAGCACGTCTTCGAGCCGTCGGTGAGCTCGAGCTTCATGCCCTTGAGGGTGAAGACCGAGGCCTGGGTGCTCCACGCCGTCTGCTCGAGACCCTTGATCGAGATCGTGTCGGAGTCCTGCGCGAAGTCACCCGCCGTGCCCTTGGCCTTCGTGTTGACGTCGGAGGCATCGACGCCGATGCGGATGTTCGTGAACTCGGCGTCGCCCTTGAGCCCGGTCATCCCGATCTGCAGGTCGCTGGCCGTGGCCGGTTCGCCGTCGCCGCCGGCGGTGATGAGCACGCCGACCTTGCCGAGCGGGGTGTTCGTCACCGCCGACTGGCAGAGATCATTGAGCTCGGCGCTCTTGATGTTGGCGATCGCGACAGTGTGCTTGCCCTTCTCGGAGTCCTCGGCGACACCGCCGTACTGGGAGAACCCGGTGCCCTCGAGCTGCGAGGCGCTGATCTGGAACTGACTTCCCGAGACCGAGAACGAGACCGGCACCGCGCCCTGCGCGACACCGCCCATCAGACCGGCGGAGACGATGCCGGCGGGAATCGCGACGAGGGCGATCCGACCGGCATACGACGAGGTGAGCGAGCGGAACTTGGGGAACTTCATCGATCCTCTTCCCGACGCCGACATCTGTGTCAGCGCCTCAAATGTGACGTAAGTTACTACGGGGTGTTACTGCCGAGTATATCGATCGACCTTTCAGCGTCAACACCTCTCGCCTTGTCGGTATGCGGGCGTCGGATGGGGGCTGCCCCTGCCCTCACCCCTCGAGGACGGACCAGTTCTCCCTGGTCAGGTCGACGGCGCGGTCGTGGTCGCCGGCACGGATCGCGGCGAGGATCTCGACGTGCTGTTCGGGGGAGGCCGAACCCTTCTCCGAATCGAAGTGCAGGTATTCGGCGCGGCGCAGGGTCGCGGTGACGACCTCGAGGTGGTCAAGAATGAGCGGATTGCCGCTGCGGGTGAGTGCCACTGCGTGGAAGTCGTCGTCGGCGGTGATGGCCGCTTCGCTGTCGGATGCCACGAGCGCCGCCTGCAGCCGCTCGTTCGCCTCCTCCATCTCGTTCAGGTCATCGGCATCG
Source organism: Brevibacterium ammoniilyticum (assembly GCF_038429965.1). Lineage (NCBI taxonomy): Bacteria > Bacillati > Actinomycetota > Actinomycetes > Micrococcales > Brevibacteriaceae > Brevibacterium > Brevibacterium ammoniilyticum. The sequence continues at coordinate 27,226 of NZ_BAABNP010000012.1, read as the reverse complement.
AGGTGGGGGAGGGCCAGCCTCATCCCCAGGGCGTGGAGTTCGGCCGCGATCTGGCGGGCATTGATGATCGCGGCGGGGTTCTCAGGTGCGACGCGGGTCATTTTCCCCGGCTCGGCGACGACGAGGCCGGCCTGGGCGAGGCGCTGGAGGGCCTCGCGCACGGGGGTCCGGGAGACCCGCAGCCACGCCCCGAGCTCCTGATCGCGCAGCTGCTCTCCCGGCGCCAGCTGACCGCGGATGATCGCATCACGGATCGACCGGTAGACGTCGTCGCGGAGCAGCGTCCGGTGCGGGATCGGTGACGCCTGAGGTATCGGCACGGCTGCTCTCCCTGTCTGTGCGGTGACGGCTCGGCGACCAGCCCCCGTGAATCCTGGAATGTGGGATGGCCGGTCGGTCCCCATTGTAGCGAGCACCAGAATGCAATATATTGCATATCGTGAGGTGGGTCTCAACGAGGAGACCCATCCACCTCCGCTCCAGCACCGCCCCAGAGACGAGGACGCCATGGCCATCACCGACTTCGAGCGCTGCCCCCTGACCTTCGGCCCGAGCCCCGTTCACGAGCTGCGCCGACTGAGCGACCACCTCGGCGGGGCCAGGGTCTGGGCGAAACGGGAGGACGTCAACTCCGGCCTCGCGTTCGGCGGGAACAAGACCCGCAAACTCGAGTACATCGTCCCCGACATCCTCGCCTCCGGCGCGGACACGCTCGTCTCGATCGGCGGCTACCAGTCCAACCACACCCGCCAGGTCGCCGCCGTCGCCGCCCACCTCGGACTGGGCTGCCGCCTCGTCCAGGAGCGCTGGGTCGATTGGGACGACCCCGCGGCCGAGACGCTGGGCAACATCGAACTCTCCCGCATCATGGGCGCCGACGTCCGCCTCGACGACTCCGGCTTCGACATCGGCATCCGCGACAGCTGGACCGAGGCGATCGCCGAGGTGGAGGCCGCCGGCGGTCGCCCCTACCCGATCCCGGCGGGCGCCTCCGAACACCCGCTCGGCGGACTGGGGTTCGCCAACTGGGCGTACGAGGTCGCCCAACAGGAGACCGAGCTCGGGGTCTTCTTCGACACGATCGTCGTCTGCACCGTCACCGGGTCGACGCATGCCGGCATGATCGCGGGCTTCGCCGCCCTCGAAGACGCCGGGGGTCGCCCGCGTCGGATCATCGGCATCGACGCCTCGGCGACGGTGGAGAAGACCCGCGATCAGGTCACCCGGATCGCGAAGAGCACCGCCGAGCTCATCGGTCTCGGCCGGGAGATCAGCCCGCACGAGGTCGACATCCGCTCCGGCTGGGAGGGCCCGGCCTACGGCATCCCCGACGCATCGACCATCTCCGCCATCCGCACGACCGCCGAACTCGAAGGCGTCATCGTCGACCCCGTCTATGAAGGCAAGTCGATGGCCGGACTCATCGATCTCGTCTCCACGGGGGCGATCGCGCCGGATTCGACGGTCCTCTACGCCCACCTCGGCGGGCAGCTCGCCCTCAACGCCTACTCATCGATCTTCACCGACGGGAGCCCCACATGACCGCACACAGCCAGCACACCGACGACGAACTCCACCAGTTCGAAACGTCGATGCAGGTGAGCCCGCCCGGAACGAATGACCGGCCGCTGACCGCCTCGGCGTCGGGCGAAGACGAGATCCTCGACGAGATCGCCCAGCGCGTGCTCTGGCTCGCGACCTCGATCATCGACCGCGCCAACCGGGGTCGGGCGAACACCGACGGGGTCAAGGTCGGCGGCCATCAGGCCTCCTCGGCGTCGATGGCCGGCATCATGACCGCGCTCTGGTTCACGACCCTGCGCTCGACCGACCGGGTCTCGGTCAAACCGCACGCCTCCCCGGTCCTCCACGCGATCAACTACCTCCTCGGCGACCTCGACGTCTCCTACCTCGACACCCTGCGCTCCCGCGGCGGCCTCCAGCCCTACCCGTCGCGGACGAAGGACCCCGACACCGTCGACTTCTCGACGGGATCCGTCGGCATCGGCGCGACCGCCCCCATCTGGGCCGCCCTGTCCCACCGCTACGTCTCCGACCGCTTCCCCGACACCCCGTCCGCCGGCCGCTTCTACTCCCTCCTCGGCGACGCGGAGATGGACGAAGGCGCGGTGTGGGAGGCGATCATCGACCCCGAGGTCCGCGCCCTCGGAGAGGTCACCTGGATCGTCGACCTCAACCGCCAGTCCCTCGACCGCGTCATCCCCGACGTCCAGATCCAACGCCTCCAGGGCATGTTCTCCGCCGCCGGCTGGCAGGTCCTGACCTGCCCGTGGGGACGCAGGCTCGAGGCCGTCTTCGCAGGTGAGGGCGGTCAGGCGCTCAAGGACCGACTCGTGTCCATGCCCAATCCCGAATACCAGCGGCTCCTGCGCGCCCACCCCACCGAGGTCCACGACCGACTGCTCTCCGGCCTCGCCGAGGTCGACGCCGCCTCCCTGCGCACCGTCATCGACCGGTTCGACCCCGATGCGCTCGCCTCCCTCATCCGCGACCTCGGCGGTCACGACCTCGGGCAGCTCGTCGACACCTTCGACCAGATCGACGACACCCGGCCCACCGTCGTCTTCGCCTACACGATCAAGGGCCGAGGGCTGGCCACGGAAGGCCACCCGGGCAACCACGCCGCCCAGCTCACCGAGGCGCAGATGCGCGACCTCGCGGCCGCCTCGGGTATGGAGCTGGAGAACCCGTGGGTCGCCTTCGACCCGGACACCCCGGCCGGTCGACTGTGCGCGGAGACCGCGGACCGGCTCCGGCGGGAGCCGTTGACCACCCATGCCGTCGCCGAGGTGCCGGCCGAGCTCGGCTTCACCCCGAAGTCCGTGGTCTCGACGCAGGCGGCCCTCGGCCGGTTCCTCTCCGACCTCAAGCACGTCGCCCCGGAGGTCGCCCGCCGAGTCGTCACGGTCTCACCCGACGTCGCGACGTCGACGAACCTCGGCGGCTGGATCAACAAGACCGGCGTGTGGTCCCCGGCCGGACGCGAGGACTGGTTCTCCGACGACCGCGAACGGGTCCTCAAATGGCACGAGGGCGCAGGCGGCCAGCACATCGAGATGGGCATCGCCGAGGTCAACCTCGTCTCGCTCGCCTGCGAACTCGGGGCGACGGGATCCCGGTGGGGGCAGCCGCTGCTGCCGATCGCGACGATCTACGACCCCTTCATCAACCGGGCGCTCGAACCGTGGACCTTCGGCCTCTACGCGGGCGGGCGCTCGATCATGGTCGGCACGCCCTCGGGAGTGACGCTCGCCCCCGAAGGCGGGGCGCACCAGTCGTTCAACACGCCCTCGGTCACCCTCGAGATCCCGCGGCTGACCAGCTGGGAGCCGGCCTTCGCACAGGACCTCGAATGGACGCTGCTCGAGGCGCTGTCCGAGCTCGCCGACCCCGACGGCGACTCCGCGTACTTCCGGCTGACGACGCGGCCCGTGGCACAGGAGCTCGCTGCGGTGCCCGAGGATGCGCTGCTGCGCGAGCGCCGGCGCCGCCAGGTCGTCGCCGGCGGCTACCGGCTCAGCTCGCACCCAGCTGACGCGGACGAGGTCACGCTCGTCGGCGTCGGCGCGATGATGACCGAGGTTCTCGAGGCGGCAGGGCGCCTGACCGGCCTCGGCGTGCGCGCCGGGGTCGTGTGCCTGACCTCGCCGTCGAAGATCTTCCGGGCGGTGCAGGAGCGGACGAAGGTGAGCCCGAGCCCGCGGTCGGCGATCGCCGAGGAGCTCTTCCCCGCAGCCCACCCGACCCCGCTGGTGACCGTCCTCGACGGCCACCCGCACACGCTGTCGTTCCTCGCCGGCATCCGCGGGGACCGCACGCGCAACCTCGGCGTCAGCGACTTCGGGCAGGCCTCCTCGGTGGCCGAGGCCTACGAGATCCACGGCATCGACGCCGTCTCGATCACCTCGCACGCCCTCGACCTGCTCGGACGGTGAGGATCGGGTCCGCCGAGGTGGTGAGGCCGCCTCGGCGAGTCCTGCCGAAACCGTGACATCCGTAGTGCCCGCTTGCGGATTCCGTCGTTTGCGTGACGGAATCCGCACCACCTCGGCGGGGTCGTCAGAGTGCTCGGAGCGCTGATGATACCCCCAGGTTCCGCCACTTGTTGCTCAGGTCACGTGTTGATAGCGTGAGGGACAGGCATACGCGATCCGTCGATTCCGACGGCGTCGCAGTAGGCATTCGCTTCCCTGGAACCACCCAGGGTGCCACGAGTCAAAGGAGTCTGGAATGAGCAGTTCAGTCAGCGCCGCGACCGGCTACCGGGTCGAGAATCCGGCCACGGGCGAGATCGTCGAACGGTTCGACACCGCGACCGACGAGCAGATCGGCCAGGTCATCGACGAGGCACAGGCTGCTTACCTCAAGTGGCGTGAGAAGACCATCGAAGAGCGCGCGGCGATCGTCAACAAGGTCGCCGACCTCTTCGGCGAGCGCAAGGAAGAGCTCGCGAAGATCATCGCCGAGGAGATGGGCAAGCCCGTCCCCGAAGGCATCGAGGAAGCCGAGTTCAGCGAGGCGATCTTCAACTACTACGCCGACAACGGACCCGAGTTCTCCAAGGACGAGGAGATCAAGTCCTTCTCCGGCGGCAAGGCGTACATCCAGCGTCGTCCGGTCGGCGTGCTGCTGGGCATCATGCCGTGGAACTTCCCGTACTACCAGGTCGCGCGCTTCGCGGCCCCGAACCTCGTGCTCGGCAACACGATCATCCTCAAGCACGCTGAGATCTGCCCGCGGTCGGCGGCCGCGATCCAGCAGATCATGGACGATGCGGGTGTGCCCAAGGGCGTCTACACGAACGTCTACGCCTCGCACGACCAGGTCGAGACGATCATCGCCGATCGGCGCACGCAGGGTGTGTCCCTGACCGGGTCCGAGCGTGCGGGCTCGATCGTCGGCGCGCTCGCCGGCAAGTACCTCAAGAAGGCCGTCCTCGAGCTCGGCGGATCCGACCCGTACATCATCCTCGACACGGACAACCTCGACGAGGCCGTCGACACCGCGTGGGGCACGCGCCTGTACAACACCGGCCAGGTCTGCAACGCGAACAAGCGCATGATCGTCATGGACGACATCTACGACGACTTCGTCGCAGGACTGACCGAGCGTGCGCAGAGCTCGCAGAAGTCGAACCCGTCCGATCCGGTCGAGGGCGGATACTCGCCGCTGTCCTCGCGCGCCGCCGCGGAGAACCTGCGCAAGCAGCTCGACCGCGCCGTCGAGCAGGGTGCGACCCTCGTCGGCGGTGAGCTCGCCGATGACGGTTCGGCCTACATCTCCCCGGCCGTGCTCACGAACGTGACCGACCAGATGGACGCCTACCGTGAGGAGCTCTTCGGACCCGTCGCGACCGTCTACAAGGTCACCAACGACGACGACGCCCTCGAGCTCGCCAACGATACGGACTTCGGACTCGGCGGCGCCGTGTTCTCGAAGGACGAGGAGCGCGCTGCGAAGATCGCCCAGCGCCTCGATGTCGGCATGTCGAACGTCAACACCCCTGCCGGTGAGGGCGCGGAGATCCCGTTCGGCGGCACCAAGCGCTCGGGCTTCGGCCGCGAGCTCGGCCCCTACGGCATGGACGAGTTCGTCAACAAGCGCATGTACTACGTCGCCGAGTGATCGGATCCGCGTGAGCGGGTTCGGCTCGGACGGCTGATCGGGTTGGGCTCGGTCAGCTGACCGGATTCGGATCGGTCGCGTGAGAGCGGGCGTCGTGTCCGGGGCGGGAGTTCCTCCCCTCCGGGCACGGCGCCCGTTCCGTGTCTGCGCTCGGTGGTGCGAGCGCTCCCCGTAGCGAGCAGCTCCCCGCCCGCGGATCCACCGCTGTCAATTGACCGGTCATCTCGACCCTTTAGACTTCCGACTATGAGTGACGAGTGGACATCTCAGTGGCACATCACGGGCAAGGGCAAAGTCATCCGGCAGTGGTCGAAGGGTGAGGATCCGGGGGAGCGGATCTACCGCGAACTCCCCACCACCCGCCGCCCGAAACTCTCCGATTTCGACGTCCTCGACGAGGAGATCGGCCGCTTCGACGCGGTGTGGAGCCGCATCACGCTCGTCCTCGTGTGGCTCGGCGCGCTGGCGATCCTCGGCGCCGCCCTCGGCCTCTTCGGCCTGCCGATGTACGGCGTCGCGAACTCCGTGTCCCTGGCCGTGGGCGTCACCTCGGTCGTCATCATCGTCCTCATCCCCATCGTCGCGATCTTCATCATGCGCTCCCTGCGCACCCGCGTTTCACGGCTCTACGCCGAGGCCGGCCTGACCGACCCGATGGGCGTCGTCCTCCCCATCGCCGAAGCCGAGGTCATCGTCGCCGACCCGAATACCCTCACGAGCAGCCCCGTCCCGGCCAAAGCCCCCTGACCTGGGTCTTCACCCGGAAGTCTGCCCGTGCCGATCACCGCCACCATCCTCGAAACCGCTCGCACCCACCCCGATCGACTCGCGATCGCGGGTGCGCACGAACGACTGACCTACGCTGAGCTCGTCGCCGATTCGCAGGCCCTCTTCGCCGCCGTCGACGACCTCCACCGTGCGCAGGAGACCCCGCCGGCACCCGCGCCCGAGACCCTGGGCATCCCGATCACGGCCGTGAGCCTCACCTCGGCGTTCCTCACCGCTCGCATCATCGCCGGGCTCGCCGGCTTCCGGGCGGTCTCTGCGACCATCGACCCCCGCTGGCCGCTCGACCATCAGGTCGGGGTCATCACCGTGACCGGGATCGGGCTCGTCATCAGCGATTCCCCCGCCCTCGCCGAGGCGCTCGCCGCCACCGGCTGGACCGGCACCGTCATCTCCTCCGCCGCCTTCACCGACGCCGTCGACCGTCGTACGCGAACGGCGCAGGCCCAGCAGACCCCGCTGCCTGCCCCCACAGTCCGGGACGGCGCCGAACCGTTCCTCATGCTCTTCTCCTCCGGGACGACGAGCAACCCGAAGGCCTTCATCAAGACCCGCGACCAGTACCGCGCGAACGTCGCCGTCTCCGCCGCCCACCTCGAACCGCTGCCGGGCATCGTCACGCTGGCCCCCGGCCCAGTCTCGTACAGCCTCACCCTCTACGCCGTCATCGAGAGCCTCGCGACGGCCGGTTCGATCCACTTAGCCGACGAGTTCGAACCCCTCACCCTCGGCGCCCGCATCAACGAAGAGTCGATCACCCGCATCGTCGCCGTTCCCGCCGTCGTCAAGGCCCTCGCCGAGGCGGCCCACCGCGACCCCGCCCGTTTCGTCGGTCTCGACCTTGTCGTCACCGGGGGCGCGAACCTGCCCGCTGCCATCCGCGACCGCCTCGGCGAGGTACTTCCCCGCACCCGCCTCATCAGCTATTACGGTGCCGCGGAGATCGGCTTCATCGGCGACAGCCGGGACGGGGACGGCACGTGGATCGAGATCTACCCGACGATCGGGGCACAGATCCGCGACGAATCAGGGCATCCTGTGCCCGACGGCGAACTCGGGACGCTGTGGATCCTCGCCGCCGCGTGCTCCGACGGCTATGTCACCGGCACGACCGAGGCGGTGCTGCGCGGTCCCGACGGCTGGGCAACCGTCGATGACCAGGGGCGGATGTCGAACGGTCGCCTCCAGCTCGCCGGACGGGCCGGTGACATCGCCGTGACCGGTGGGCACAAGGTGTCCCTGCCCGAGGTCGAACGCGCCTTCGACGGATATGCGGCCGGCGGGCACCGCCTCGGCGAGGTGGTCGCGATCGTCCTGCCCGATGCCGCTCTCGGGAGCATCGTCGCCCTCGTCATCGAAGCCGGCGGTGAGGGCATCGGCAAGGCCGCCCTGCTGGCCCACGCCCGGTCGCGCCTGGCCCCGCAGTTCGTGCCCCGCCGATTCTTCGTCCTCGATCGGCTGCCGCGGACGGTCGGCGGGAAGATCCGGCGGGCCGAAATCGTTGACCTCATCGTGGACGGACAAGGACTACGACTGTGACCACCGATCGCCGCGTCGCCATCACCGGCATGGGTGCGATCACCCCGAGCGGACTCGACGTGAGAACGCTCTGGGACTCCGTGCGGGGTGGCCGCAGCGCGATCGACGTCCTCACCGGCGAGCAGTTCGCCGACCTCGCCGTGCGCATCGGCGGGCAGATCAGGGACTTCGACGCCGAGGCGGTCCTGCCCCGGGCTCTCGCCCGCAGACTCAGCCCGGTCCAGCACTGGGCGATCGCGGCCGCCGACCAGGCGTTCACGCACGCGGGACTCCCTGCCCCATCCGAGGAGCTGCCGTGGGACCGGTCGCGGGTCGCGGTCATCGCCGCCACCGGCTCGGGCCCGGTCGATGCGATGCAGGAGGCCACCCGCGCCCTCGACGCCTCCGGCCCCCGCGGCGTCCCGCTCACCCTCGCCATCCACGGCGCCCCCGACTCCGCCGCCGCGCTCATCAGCCAGCGCCACGACATCCGCGGACCCGCGCAGGGAGTGTCGGCGACGTGCGCATCCGGGGCGATCGGCCTCGGCGAAGGGATGCGGCGCATCCGCCACGGATACGCCGATGCCGTCCTCGTCGTCGGGATGGAGGACTGCCTGGGACCGGTCAACCTCGCCTCGAACGCGAACATGCGGGCGCTCGCCGCCGGCTACGAGGACGATCCGAGCGCCGCGAGCCGACCCTTCGACTCGCACCGCACCGGTTTCGTCATGAGTCAGGGAGCTGCGGCGATCCTCCTCGAATCGGCAGACAGCGCGAGAGCGCGCGGCACTGAGATTCTCGCCGAACTCGCCGGCTTCGGAGCTGCGAGCGACGCCCACCATCCGACGAACCCGCACCCGCAGGGACGCGGCGCCGCGGCTGCCGTGGTCGAGGCACTCGCCGATGCGAGCCTGAGGCCCGGAGACGTCGACCACATCAACGCGCATGCCACAGGCACTCCCGCCGGCGACCGGGCCGAGCTCGCCGCCTTCGACGCGGCGCTCGGGGCGGCCGCCCGCAGGATCCCGATCAGCGCGACGAAGTCGAGCACGGGGCACCTCCTCGGTGACTCGGGCGTCGTCGAAGCGGTCCTCGCGGTGGAGACGCTGAGGACACGGACGCTGCCGCCGACGATCAACCTCGGCGAACCGGAATTCGACGGCTGGGACATCGTCGCAGATCAGCCCCGTGCCCTCGCCGACGATGCGCGACTGGAGACCGTGCTGTCGACGTCGTTCGGATTCGGCGGCCACAACGGGGCGATCGTCCTGCGTCACCACCCACCAGCAAGGAGCACCGATGACCGACCGTGAGACCCGTATCGCCGACCTGGCCGCGCGCTACCTGCCCGAGGAGACCCTCGAGCGGTTCCGGGAACGCGCCGCCGTCTACGACCGGGAGAACACGTTCTTCGACGAGGACCTCGAGGAGCTCAGAGCCCTCGGCTATCTCACGCTCTTCGTCCCCGCCTCCCACGGTGGCCCGGGACTGACCCTGTTCGAGGTCGCCAGGCTCCAGCAGCGGTTGGCCGCGGCCGCCCCGGCGACGGCCCTGGCGATCAACATGCACCTCATGACCACCGGCGTCGTCAAGGCCCTGGCCGACCGCGGCGACGACTCGCTGAACTGGGTGTTCGACGAGGTCATGTCCGGTGAGATCTTCGCCTTCGGCATCTCCGAACCCTCGAACGACTGGGTCCTCCAGGGCTCGACGACCGAAGCCGTGCCGACGGCTGACGGCGGCTTCGAACTCACGGGCGTGAAGATCTTCACCTCGCTCTCCCCAGTGTGGACGCGGCTCATCGTCCACGGTGCGGTGACCCGCGACGACGAGGGTCTCGCCGGCCCGGACGCCGACGAACCGGCGGCCGGGGAACTCGTCTACGGGTTCATCGACCGCACCGCGCCCGGCATCACGGTCTCCGACCGGTGGGACGTCCTCGGGATGCGCGCCTCGCAGTCGCGGGCGACGATCCTCGACCACGTGCCCATGCGCCCCGACCGCGTCTCCCGGATCATCCCCGCCGGCCGCCACCCCGATCTGCTCACCTTCGCGATCACGAGCAACTTCCAGCTCCTCATCGCCGCCGTCTACGCGGGAGTGGCCGCGCGTGCCCTGGAGATCGGGGCCGCCGGACTGCGGAAGCGGACCTCCGCGAAGTCGGGCACCTCGTTCGCCGAGGTGCCCGAGACCCGGGCGCGGCTCGCCGACGCCCACCTCGACTTCCAGGCCGTGCCCGCGATGATCGACGCGTTTTCCCGGGACTTCGACGACCTCGTCGACCACGGCTCCGGATGGCCGCTGCGTCTCGTGGCCGCCCGGATCAAGGCCGCCGAGGTGGCCCGCCGCACCGCGGAGATCGCCCTGATGAGCACGGGCGGAGGAGGCTTCGACACCAGCCACGAGGCGTCGCGTCTCTACCGGGACGCGACCGCCGGTCTCTTCCACCCGCCGAGCGCCGACGCCGCCCGTCCGATGTACGCCGCCGCCCTCCTCGACGAGTAGGTCGGCACCGCCCTCAAAGGTTCCTGGAACCAACCACATGTTTCCGCCACAACATATTGACATATAAATATACGTGCATATGATGAAGGCATGGAACAGACAACGCGTGCAGACGAGAAGCACACCCACACGAAAGGGCAGGGAGCCGATCACGAGCACGGCCACCTCGGTGGTCCGGCGTGGGAGCTCGGCTTCGCCATCACCTCAGGCGTGACCTACATCGCCGGTGCGATCTTCGAGTACTTCGTGCCCGGAGCCCCCGTCGTCCAGGTCGCGATCCCCCTCTTCCTCGCCACCTACTTCTTCGGCGGCTTCTTCACCTTCGCCACCGCGATCCGATCGGTGATGCGCGGGCGCTTCGAGGTCGACTTCCTCATGCTCGTCGCCGCGATCGGCGCGGCCAGCGTCGGTCGGTTCGCCGAAGGCGCCGTCCTGCTCTTCCTCTTCTCCCTCGGCCACGCGCTCGAGGAGTACGCGATGGGCCGGGCGAAGAAGTCGATCGAGGCACTCGCCGAACTCGCACCCCCGTTCGCCCTCGTGCGCGTCGGCGACGAAGTCGTCGAACGCCCCACCGAGGAGCTCGAGATCGGCGACGTCGTCGTCGTCCGACCCCATGCGCGGATCCCGGCCGACGGCTTCGTCCTCGTCGGGAACTCGGCCGTCGACCAGGCGGCGATCACCGGTGAGAGCATCCCCGCGGAGAAGTCCCCGGCGCCCGACCGCGAGGACGCGCTGGCCAATCCGGGCCGCATCGACGAGACCTCGCGTGTCTTCGCCGGCACCGTCAACGGCTCAGGATCCCTCGACGTCGTCGTCCTCGCCGTCGCCGCCGACTCCACGCTTTCGCGCGTGGTGACGATGGTGCGGGAGGCCGATGACACGAAGAGCTCGACGCAGCGCTTCATCGACCGCTTCCAGCGCTGGTACGTCCCGCTCGTCATCGCACTGGTCCTCGTCGTCCTCGCCTTCGGCTGGCTGGTCCTCAGCGAACCGTTCGCCGACAGCTTCTACCGGGCGATGCTCGTCCTCGTCGCCGCGAGCCCGTGTGCGCTGGCCGTGGCTACCCCGGCCGCCGTGCTCTCGGGCGTCGCCCGCGCCGCCCGGGCAGGGCTGCTCGTCAAGGGCGGCGGTCCCCTCGAGACGCTCGGCAAGGTCAAGTCGATCGCTTTCGACAAGACCGGCACCCTGACCTGGGGTCAGCCCCGGCTCACCGACATCACCCCCGCACCTGGTGTGACCGCCGAGGAGCTCTCCCGAGTGGCGCTCGCCCTCGAATCCTCCGTCGACCACCCCCTGGCCACGGCGATCGTCACCGGCCTTGAGCCCGATGTTCCCGCCGATCAGCGCCTGCAGGCCGCCGATGTCGAATCGATCACCGGCCAGGGCGTGCGGGCCGAGATCGACGGACAGCAGGCCGAACTCGGCAGCCTGCGGATGTTCACCGGCGATCTCACCCCGGAGATCGAGACGCTCGCCCGCGACCTCCAGGACGCCGGACGGACCATCATGGTCGTGCGCTGGGGAGGCAGGTTCCTCGGCGTCCTCGGCGTCATGGACGCTCCCCGCGCCGAGGCGAAGGCCGTCATCTCCTCCCTGCGCGGGTCCGGTGTCGATCAGCTGGTCATGATCTCCGGTGACAACCAGCGGGTGGCCGATGCGATCGGCGCCGAGGTGGGGGTCGACACCGCGCGCGGCGACCTCATGCCCGAGGACAAGGTGACCACGGTGCGCACGCTGTCGGCGCAGGGCGACACGGCGATGGTCGGCGACGGCGTCAACGACGCCCCGGCCATGGCGAACGCCTCGGTGGGCGTGGCGATGGGGGCGGCGAGTTCCGCGGTCGCCCTCGAGACGGCCGACGTGGCGCTGATGAGCGACGACATCGGCAAGGTGCCGTTCCTCATCCGGCTCAGCCGCGCCTCGTCGAGGATCATCCGGCAGAACCTCATCGCGTCCCTCGTCATCGTCGGCTTCCTCGTGCCCGCGAGCCTGCTCGGCCTGCAGATGGGGCCGGTCGTCTTCATCCACGAGGGGTCGACGTTCCTCGTCGTGCTCAACGCCCTGCGCCTGCTGCGGTACGGCAACGGCGACGAGCACTCCGGCATCGCCCACGAGAGCCGGCCCGCATAGAGACTCCTCCCCTCATGTATCGGAGGATCACCGGTTCGATCCACGCGCAGCGAAGGCTCGCGTGGATCGAGCGCGTTACGGGGCGACTTCCGGACGCTGAGTGCCGGGCGCGCTCGATCGCAGCCGCGTTCTCCGGACGCTGAGTGCCGATCCGTGGCAGTGAAATCGACACTCAGCGTCCAGGAACCGCGCACTGAACCGTGCTGAGGGTGCCAGTGCGGACAGCCGCGGCCCCACAGGCGGTGACTACCGGGTCGACGGGAGCCCGAGGACAGCCTCGGCGGTGGAGTGGGAGATCGCGGCACGGTCGGTCTCGCTCAGATCGAGGCGGTCGAACCATTCCCGGGCTCGGGTGTTGTCGCTGAACGGATAGTCGACGGAGAACATCATCCGGTCGAGCCCGAAGGTCTCGGCGGCGAGAGTGAACGGTCCGTCGTAGAAGAAGCCGCTCGTCGTCTCCCAGATGTGGTTGCGCAGGTACCAGCTCACGGGGTGGGCGATGTCGGTGTCGAGCGCGGAGACGAAGTCGTCGAGGCGCTGGGAGTAGAACGGCAGGCCCTCGCCGAGGTGGCCGATGATGATCCGCAGGCCCGGGATCCGATCGAAGACGCCCTGCGTGATCATCCGCACGATGTGGAGGCCGATCTCGAAGTGCCAGCCCATGCCTGCGGTCTCGAGCGCCGGACCGACGCTGCCGGGCAGGCCGCTGTAGTAGGCGGTGCGGATCGTGTCGGTCGGGTATTCGGGGTGGAGGTAGATCGGCACGTCGAGGTCCGCGGCCGTGCGCAGCAGGCCCTCGTATCGGGGATCGTCGAGGAACACGCCGCCGGTGGCGCCGTGGATCATCGCGCCGAGGAGGCCGAGCTCGCGCACCGAACGCTCGAGTTCGCGGCTGGCAGCCTCGGGGTCGCCGGTCGGCAGGGTCGCGAAGCCCGAGAAGCGGTCGGGGGTGCCGGCGATGATCGACTCCGCGAGCTCCGTGTTGAGCGACTGTGCCAGCGGGATGGCGCGGTCGGCGGGCAGCTCCTGCACGGCCGGGGTCACCGCCGAGAGGACCTGGACGTCGATGCCGGCGTCGTCCATCCGCCGGAGCCGGTCGTCGCCGAGGTCGCAGAGGCGCTGGTCAGGGCGGCCGGGAAGCCAGGAGACGTCGAGGCCGGTGGCGGCGAGCAGTTCCGGGGTGCCGTAGTGCTCTTCGAGAGCGATGGTGCGCATGGATGAACCTCCTCAGATAGTTTTGTAACAAAACTATCTGAGGAGGCGGGGGCGGTCAACCCGTGGGGACGTGGTGCACCGTGTCAGTGTGTGCCGTGTGGCTGTACGGCTCTCAGCGGTCGCGCACCTCGGCGAGGAGGCGCTCAAGTGCTCCGGCCGCCTCACCGAGTACCGCCCGGTCAGCGGCCGAGAGTGCGGCGGAGGCCTCGGAGAGGACCTCGGCGGCCGCGGCGTCGAAGCGGGCGAGCTGATCCCGGGCGAGAGCCGTGACGGACAGGGACTTCGACCGCTGGTCGCCGGGGACGGGGAGCTGTTGGAGGAGCTCTGCGGCAAGCAGGGGGCGGAGCAGATTGCTCACCGTCGACGGTGCCATCGCGAGCAGCTCGGCGATCTCCCGCGGAGTGGCCGTGCCCGAACGGTCGACGGCCCGCAGCACCTCGACCTGCGCCTCGCTCAGCTGCGGGAGACCGGCCTTCTCCCTGGTGCGGGCGACGACCGTGCGGCGGAAGGGGGCGACGACGCCGAGCAGAGCGAGCAGCTCGGCTCGGGCAGGATCAGGACCGGGAGTCATGCGCCCATCTTGCCAAACCCGGCGGCGACTGCCGTGAGGCGCGGAGCCCTCACACCTGCGGAGCCCTCACACCTCCGGGAGGAGGGCGATGGGGTTCTCGATGCAGTCGGCGACGAAGGTGAGGAACTCGCTCGGCTCGGCGCCGTCGCAGGCACGGTGATCGAAGACGAAGCTGAGATACATCACCTTGCGCACGGTGAGTTCGCCGTCGACGACCCACGGGCGGTCCTTGATCCGCCCGAGGCCGAGCATCGCGACCTCGGGCAGATTGATGATCGGGGCCGATCCGTCGACTCCGAACACGCCGTAGTTGTTGAGCGTGAACGTCCCGCCCGAGAGCTCCGAAGACGCGAACTTCCCGGTGGCGGCCTTGCCGACGGTCTCACCGATCGAATCGCGCAGCTGGCGCAGGCTCATCTCGCCGGCCCCGTGGACGACGGGGACCATGAGTCCGCGCGGGGTCTGCGCGGCCAGGCCGAGGTTGATGTCACCATGGGTGACGATCTCGTTCGCGGCCGTGTCGATCGAGGAGTTGAGGATCGGATACTTCTTCAGACCTGCGATGACGAACCGCGCGACGAGCGCGAGCAGCGAGTACTTCTCACCCGTGCGTGCCTCGAGTGCCTTCTTCGTCCGCAGCAGCTCGGTCGCGTCGACGTCGAGCCAGATCGTCGCCTCGGGAATCTCCCTCCGCGACTGCGAGAGCCGCTCGGAGACGACCTTCCGCAGCCCTGTGATCGGGGTCCGGATGTCGTGATCCGTACTGTCGGTGGGCATCGAGCTGTCAGTGGGCATCGAGGTGGGCATGCTCGCCGAGGCGGTCGCCGCAGGAGCGCTGTCCCCGGACGTTCCAGCGGACGTCAGCCCGACCGGGCTCGTCGCACCGGCAGCGGCGTTGCCAGCAACGCTGCCGTCGGCAGCCGAGGAGCCTGCGCCGGAGTCGATCGCGGCGAGGACATCGGCCCGCGTGACGACCCCGCCGGGGCCGGAACCGCGCAGGTGCTTCGCGCTGAAACCGTGGTCCTGTGCGAGCCGGCGGACGATCGGCGAGGTGACCGGCGAGGTCGTGGACGACAGGGTGGAGACTGCTGAAGTCGCAGACTGTGCCGAAGCCGTCGACCCTGCCGTAGCCGTCGACCCTGCCGACTGCGTGGGAGCCGCGGACTGGGTGGAGGCCGGCTGTGCGGTTGCGGGTGGGGAGGCGGCTGGACGCGCAGGCACGGCCGGGGCTGCACTCGTCGCACCACCACCGCGCTTCGCGCCGAACGAGCGCTTCTTCCCCGACCGGGCCTTCGGCTCCGAGGTGCCGTAGCCGATGAGGTTCGCGCCGCCGCCCTCGATGCCGCCGCCTTCGACCCCGACCGGATCCTCCGAGTCGTCGACGGCCGGCGGCTCGGTCGCAGGCGCCCCATCGTCGGTGCCCCCAGCACCCGACCCAGCAGCGCCGGAGCCCGCAGCCCCGGCAGAGCCACCCGACCCGGCACCCGCCTCGGCGACGGAGAGCAGAGCCTGACCGGCCTCAACGGTGTCACCGGCATTCGCATGCAGCGCGACGATCGTCCCGGCGAAGGGGCACGGAAGTTCGACGACGCTCTTGGCAGACTCGACCTCGACGACCGTCTGGTCGACGTGGACCGTATCGCCCACGGCGACCTTCCAGCTGATGAGTTCCGCCTCGGTGAGGCCTTCTCCCAGGTCAGGGAGGATGAAGTCGCGGGCGCCCGCGTTCGTCACGGCACTCATCACAGCTCCCAGTCCCACGATTCGAGGGCGTCGAGCACACGTTCGGCGGTCGGCAAGTAGAACTCCTCGAGTTTCGGGGACGGGTAGGGCACGTCGAAGCCGGTGACCCGCAGGATCGGGGCGGCGAGGTACGTGAAGTTGCGTTCGGTGACCCGGGCGGCCACCTCGGCGCCGTATCCGCCGAACTGCGCGGCCTCATGGATGACGGCGGCGCGCGAGGTCTTGCGCACCGAATCGGAGACGGTCTCATCGTCGAACGGCGAGAGCGTGCGCAGGTCGATGACCTCGATCGACAGTCCGTGCTCGCCCCCCGCCTCGGCGGCGGCGAGCGCGGTGCGCACGGTGGGCCCGTACGCGAGCAGGGTGGCGTCGGTGCCCTCGCGGACCACCTCGGCGCGGTTCATCGGGGCCGTCGTCACGGGCAGGCTGAGCCTGTCCTTCATCCAGTACCTTGACTTCGGCTCCATGAAGATCACGGGGTCGTCGGAGGCGATCGATTCGCGCAGCAGCGAGTACGCGTCGGCCGGATTCGACGGGGTGACGACGGTCAGACCCGGGGTCGAGGTCCAGTACGCTTCGGAGGAGTCCGAATGATGCTCGACGCCGCCGATGTCCCCAGCGTAGGGGATGCGAATCGTGATCGGCAGGGTGACTCGACCCTTCGTGCGGTTCCGCATCTTCGCGATGTGGGAGACGATCTGCTCGAACGCGGGGTAGGCGTACGCGTCGAACTGCATCTCGATGACCGGGCGCATCCCCGCCATCGCCATGCCGACCGCGGTGCCCGCGATCCCCGACTCGGCGAGCGGGGAGTCCCAGACCCGTTCCGGTCCGAATTCCTTCCGCAGTCCTTCGGTGACCCGGAAGACCCCGCCGAGGCGGCCGACGTCCTCGCCGTAGACGACGACGTTCTCGTCCTCGGCCAGGGCATCGCGCAGCGCCTGGTTGAGGGCCTTCGTCATGGTCACCGAGGTGGGCGCAGAGTCCGTGGGCGCCGAGTCTGCGGGGGCCGTGCCCGTCGGTGTCGTGGTCGTGTCCGTGGTCTCGACGCTCATGCCTCGGATCCTGCGAGTGCTGCGAGTTCGGCCTCGAGCTGGCCCTGCTGCTCGATGAGCGCGGTGCGCTCGGCGGCGTAGACGTAGGCGAAGAGCTCGGTCGGGTCGATCTCGGCTTCCGTGTTCATCGCCTCACGGACGGAGGCGGCGAGGGTCTCCGCCTCCTCGGCGATCGTTGCGACATTCGCGTCGTCGAGGACGCCGCGGGAGCGGAGGAAGGCCTCGAGGCGGGTGATCGGGTCGTACTGCTTCCAGTGCTCGACCTCCTCGGCGTCCCGGTACTTCGTGGGGTCGTCGGAGTTCGTGTGCGACTCCATCCGGTAGGTGAGGCACTCGATGAGGGTGGGGCCGTCGCCTTCGCGGCCGCGTTCGAGGGCTGCCGTGACGGCGGCGAACACGGCGGCGACATCGTTGCCGTCGACGCGGATGCCGGGCATGCCGTAGCCGGCGGCGCGGTCGGCGAGCATCGTCGCGTTCGACTGCTCGCGCAGCGGGGTCGAGATCGCGTACTGGTTGTTCTGGAGGACGAAGACCGTCGGCGTCTGCCACACCGAGGCGAAGTTGAAGGCCTCATGGGTGTCGCCCTCACTGCTCGCCCCATCGCCGAGGAAGGTGAGCGTGCACGCGTCACGGCCCTTGAGCTTGGACGCCATCGCGAATCCGGCAGCGTGGAGAGTCTGCGTCGCCAACGGCGTCGCCGCAGGTGAGGTGTGGTATTCCTGCGGATCGAAGCCGCAGTGCCACTCGCCGCGGAAGGCGGCGAGGATCTCGCCGACGGGCACGCCGCGGGTGAGCAGCGCCGCGGAGTCGCGGTAGGTAGGGAAGAGCCAGTCGTTCGGTGCCAGGGCGGTCGTCGCTCCCACTTCGCACGCCTCCTGACCGGCGGCGGACGGATACGTGGCGAGGCGTCCCTGCCGGGTGAGGTGGGTGACCTGAGCTTCGAACCGGCGCACGAGGACCATCTGACGGTAGAGGCCCGCCAGGGTGCGGTCGCTGGGGATCTCCAGCCCGTTCGTGTCGGTGTCGGTGGGCTTGCCGTCCGGGCCGATGAAGCTGAGGGGCTGCAGCTGCGGCAGCGCGCGGCCGGTGGTGGGAACGTCGATGGTCATGACCTCATGATGACGTGACCGCGATCACCGATCCAGGCCCTGGGAACCGTCACGGACGGGGGCGCCGATCGTCGCGCCAAAGGTGGACGGTGTGCACGATTCGAGGCGGTCGGGGTGGACGTTTGGCAACGGTGTCACGGTGGAAGAAATCTGTTGCGGCGGTCGGATGGTTAGGTTAGGCTGACCTATGAGGCCAACGGGCTCGCCGGCAGTTGACACACCTGCTTGGAGTTCCGTCCCGAGGCCTCACTGTTTCATTCGCACGGAACCCTCGGAGCCGACGTATTGCGCCGTGCCCTCCGGTCGCTGCAGGTGTTGCCGATTCACTGCATCCGACGGGAGGCGACGGTCGTCGCTCCGGGGGTTTCAGCGACTCTCAGCCGTGGGCGCCGGGCCGGTGGCCTTCGGCTTCGTCGAGGATGAGCAGCGACCGCGACGATGTCACGCCCGGCACCTCGTGGATGCGGCGGAGGATGACCTGCGAGAGTGCGGTGTTGTCCGGGGCGTTGACCGTGACGAGAGCATCGATGTCGCCGCTGACCGCCTGGACCTTCTCGACGAAGGGCAGCTCGGCGAGCTCGTCGCGCACCTCGGGCCAGGGGCGCTCGCCGATCTTGACGACGACGACCGCGGTCACGGACATGCCCAGGGCGGTGCGGTCCACCTCGGCGGTGAAGCCCTTGATCGCCCCCGATTCGATGAGCGCGGTGAAGCGTTTGTGCGCCGCCGACCGGGAGATGTGGACGCGTTCGGCGAGCTGCCGGACGCTCAAGCGCGAGTCCTCGACGAGCGCGGCGACGATGCTGCGGTCGATGTCGTCGAGGTCGAAGGACACGGGTGCTCCTTGATGCGCTGTCGCTGGTGCGGTGGGTGGACACCATTCTAGGGCGGACGAGGGTGAGTCCGGGGCGGATGGGGTGCGGGCGCGGAGAGGATCGACCGCCTCGGCGAGGGCGGGATGACGACGATCCGTGAGCTCAGGGGTGCACGGGACCTCGATCCCACGTACACTTAAGTGATCGTTCGTTCAGTACGAGCGATCCGCCGTTCGACGGGGCGACCCGCTGTCGGCGGTGTGGTCTCCACCACGTACCATGGAGGGCGGAGCACCGTCGGGTTCCGCGCGAACCTGACTACCAGACGGCAGTTTCTGAACTGTAGATTATGGTCAGAGACGACTCGCAGCAGGCCTGCCTGCCAGGCGGCGGACCTGCGTCACGAATAAGGAGCCACGTTGAAGATCGCTGTGTTGGTCAAAGAGGTCCCGGACACGTACGGGGATCGCAAACTCGATCTCGAGACCGGTCTGGCGGATCGTGCCGCCTCCGAGGCCGTGCTCGACGAGATCGGCGAGCGCGCACTCGAAGTCGCACTCTCCTACGCCGACGGCCACGACGGCACCGAGATCACCGTCATCTCGATGGCCCCCTCCGGTGCCACGGCCACGATCCGCAAGGGCCTGGCGATGGGCGCCGGCGACGCCGTGCACATCGCCGACGAGGAACTCCTCGGCGCCGACCTCGGCCTCACCGCCGAGGTGCTCGCCGCAGCGATCCGCCGCGGCGGCTACGACCTCGTCGTCACCGGCAACATCTCCACCGACGGCAACGCGGGACTGCTGCCGGCGATGCTCGCCGAGCACCTCGACCTGCCGCACCTGACGAACCTCTCCGCCGTCGAGATCACCGACGGATCCGTCTCCGGCACCCGCGCCGTCGACGGCGGCCAGCAGCAGGTAACGGCCGAGCTGCCCGCGGTCATCTCGATCACCGAGGCGCTTCCCGAAGCCCGGTTCCCCAACTTCAAGGGCATCATGGCCGCGAAGAAGAAGCCGTTCGAGGTCATCGGCCTGTCCGACCTCGACATCGACGCCGCCGACCAGTCGAGGGCTCGCTCGATCATGGTCACCGTCGCCGAGAAGCCCCCGCGCGAAGCCGGTGAGAAGGTCGTCGACGACGGCAACGGCGGTGCCGAGCTCGCCGAATTCCTCATCAAGAACCGTCTGGCCTAAGGAGATCACCCATGTCTGAATTCCCCCAGGACACCATCCTCGTCGCCCTGACGGTCGATCCCGAAGGCGCACTCGAGAAGCCCGCCGCCGAACTCCTCGGCGGTGCCGCCGCGATCGGAAGCCCGGTCGCCCTCATCATCGCCCCCGCCGGAACCGGCGACGCAGCCGCTGAGAAGGCCGCCTCGCTCGGTGCCGTGCAGACGCTCGTCGCCGAGGTGCCCGACGGCAACTCCGCGCTCGGAACCTTCGCCGTCGACGCGCTGACCGCTGCGGCCGAACTCACCGCCCCCGACGCCGTCCTCGTCCCGAACTCGATCGACGGACGCGACCTCGCCGGCCGCTTCGCCGTGCGCACCGGTTCGGCGCTGTCCGTCGACGCGATCGGCGTGAGCCGCGACTCCGAGGGCATCGTCGCCGACCACTCGGTCTACGGCGGCGGCTACACCGCCCAGTCGGCCCCGACCTTCGGCGCCCCCGTCATCACCGTGCGCCTCGGTGCGATCGAGAACCGCGGAGAGGCCCAGGCCGCGAACTCGCAGGTCCTCTCCGTCACCGACTCCGGCAAGCGCGCCGGCCAGGTCACCGCGTTCGAACCCATCGTCGAGACCTCCTCGCGCCCCGAGCTCCGGGGTGCGCAGAAGGTCGTCTCCGGTGGTCGCGGCGTCGGCTCGGAGGAATCCTTCGAGCTCGTCGGCGAACTCGCCGACGTCCTCGGTGCGGCTGTCGGCGCTTCGCGTGCCGCGGTCGACGCTGGGTTCATCGCCCAGTCGCACCAGGTCGGTCAGACCGGTGTCTCCGTGTCCCCGCAGCTCTACGTCGCTCTCGGCATCTCCGGGGCGATCCAGCACAAGGCGGGCATGCAGACCTCGAAGACGATCGTGGCCGTGAACAAGGACGCCGAGGCGCCGATCTTCGACATCGCCGACTTCGGCGTCGTCGGCGACCTGTTCAAGGTCGTTCCGCAGGCCATCGAATCACTGAACGAGAACAAGTCCTGATATGGCAACCTATTCCAGTTCGCTGCGCTCGGGTCTGCCCCGGGTCGAAGGCGGAGACCCCTGGCCCCCGGAGGGCACCATCGGCGAACCCTTGGAAGAGGGCGCGTCGTGGCTGCCGGAGACATCCGACACGGAGGAACTGGATGAAGGTTCCCCCGCCGAGGCGGCCGAGTCCGATGTGACCGAGGCTGAGGAATCGACGGAGACCGTCGCTTCCGCCGACGCGGAGGACTCCGTCGAGGGCTCGACTGAGGAAACAGCTGAGGATTCCTTCGAGGAACCGGCTGATGATTCTTCTGATTCCTCGACCGGTGCTGCCGTCGCCGCGGGTGCCGGTGCTGCCGGAGTCGCCGCTGGCGCTGCGGGTGTTGCCGCGGCCGGTGACGACGATGCTGAGAATTCGGCGGATGCATCTGCTGTCGCTGAACCTGCCGCTCCTGCGGCCGAAGTACCTCTGCGTCGTGGTCTGCCGCGCGTCGAGGGCGGAGAGCCGTGGCCTCCGGAAGGTCTCGCTCCTGCCGGAGCCAAGGCCACCGGTGCTTCTGCTGCGCCCGCAGTGTCGGCCGAAGCCCCCGCTTCCGAAGAGCCAGCTGCCGAAGAGTCAGCGTCCGTCGAGTCGGACGAAGAGTCCTCGGCTGCCCCGGCTGCCGCCGCAGCAACGGCTGGAGTCGGTGCCGTAGCTGGCGCTGCCGTCGCCGCCTCTGCCTCCGACGATGAGTCGACTGCAGAAGAAACTGCCGCCGCTCCGGCTGCTGAATCTGCCCCCGCCGCCGAAGTTCCGCTGCGTCGCGGTCTGCCGCGCGTCGAAGGCGGAGATCCTTGGCCTCCGGAAGGGTTCGCACCCGCCGGAGCCAAGGCCGCAGGCGGTTCGACCGCCGGTGCTGCTCCGGCAGCGGCTGCGCCTGCCGAGAGCACCGCAGAGGAAACCGTTGCTCAGGCCGAAACTCCTTCGGCCGACACTGCAGCCGATTCCACTTCCGAGTCCTCGTCCGCTGCTCCCGCGGCAGCCGCCGCGGCCGGCGCAGGTGCTGCCGGTGTGGCCGCAGCTGCCGTAAGCGGCTCGGGCTCGGGAGAGCTCTCCGATGTTCCGCTGCGTCGTGGACTTCCCCGCACCGCCGGGGGAGACCCCTGGCCTCCGGAAGGCTTCGCTCCGGCAACGGCAGTGAAGACCGCCGGCGCCGGACAGGCCGCCGCCGCAGCACCCGCTGAGGCAGCCAAGCCTGCCGATGATGCTCAGTCGACGGCTGAGACGAAGCAGGATTCGAAGCCGGCCGCCGGTGACGAATCAGGCGAGAAGAAGCCACAGGGTCGACGCACCGGAATCGGTGGTGTCGGTGCCGGGGCGGCAGCCGCAGGTGCGGGAGCCGCTGCAGGTGCGGCGGTCGCTGGTGCGGGAGCCGCCTCTGCGTCGGAGAAGAAATCTGACGAAGCCGAGAAGAAGCCCGCTCAGCGCAAGCCGATGGCGAAGCCTGCGGCGAAGACCGCGGACAAGCCCGCTCAGCGCAAGCCGATGGCCAAGCCCGCCGCGACGAACGACGACAAGGCCGCGGCACGCACCGCGGACAAGCCGGCCGCGAAGACGGCACCGGCCGCAAAGGCCACGTCTTCGGGTTCGGGCAGTACTGCCTCGGCGAAGCCTGCAGCGAAGAAGGAACCGATCATGATCGGTTCGAAGTCGCTGGGGCAGTGGTCCAAACTCGTCGGGCTGGGACTCGGCGGACTCATCGTCGCAGCCGGGATCCTCATCCTCGCCGCGCGCGGAGTCACGACCCTGCCGGGCGTGCCGGAGTTCCTCGAACGCTACCCGGGCGAATACCACATCCCGGACTTCGTCGATCCCGGCTTCCCGGGCTGGGTGCGGTGGACGCACTTCCTCAACATTTTCTTCATGGTGCTCATCATCCGCTCGGGTCTGCAGGTGCGTCACCAGCAGAAACCGCCGGCGTTCTACACGCCGAAGAACGGTGGGAAGAAGATCAGCATCAACCTCTGGCTGCACACGAGCCTCGATCTGCTGTGGCTGGCCAATGGTGTGGTCTTCGTCGTGTTGCTCTTCGTCTCCGGACACTGGGCACGCATCGTGCCGACCAGTTGGGAAGTCTTCCCGAACGCTCTGTCGGCGGCGCTGCAGTACGCCACGATGGAATGGCCGATGGAAGATGCGTGGGTCAACTACAACGCGCTCCAGCAGCTGATGTACTTCATAGTCGTGTTCATCGCCGCTCCGCTGGCCGCGATCACCGGTGTGCGGATGAGCGAATGGTGGCCGAAGGACGCCTCGACGCTGAACAAGATCTACCCGGCGCCGCTGGCTCGGGCGATCCACTTCCCGACGATGCTGTTCTTCGTGTTCTTCATCCTCGTCCACGTGTTCCTCGTGTTCACGACCGGACTTCGACAGAACCTCGGGTACATGTTCGCCGGCACGGACGTGGTCGGATGGGCCGGTCTCATCTGGTTCCTCATCGCGATGGTCGTGGTCGTGGCCGGTTGGTTCGCCGCCAGGCCGCTGCTGCTCGCCCCGATCGCGAATCTCTTCGGACGCGTGTCGAGCAGGTAGGCGGAAGCTCAGGGAGCTTCCGCACCCCGAGCTTTCCTGACCGAAGAGCCAAACTACATATCCTCATGATCGCCGCAACGCCTCGGTTGCGGCGATCATGACGTTTCGCGCGAAATAGGACTACTCGTTGACATGTCGCAATAGTTGACCAACCGATGTGAAGGCCCGTTCGGACGCTTGCACACCCACCAGGAGTTGTACCTATTCGAAAACTGCTCACTACCCATTGGGCGAGCTCGTGCCACTACCGCATGTGCTTATAGCCCAAATTCGTTTGTGATCGCAGCACTCATTCGAGCACTCGCGTGTTGTAGAAGCAGCTTGCCTTTTTCCGCTGTGGCGTCAGCGCCGGACGAGAGGCATCCTGATGCAGGAGTGAGCTCGGGACGGACGGGAAGAATATCGTAATTTGGCAATATGGCCGGAGGGCCGTCGTCGACTTTGGTCATATCAACCTGCTCGGGGAAGAGATGCAACATTAGCGAGGTCTCTAGCACACCGCCATGCTCGAGATCCCACCCAGCGAACCCGTCGGGGTATAGCCTGTCGATTGTGGCATCGTCGACGAAATCCCAGTAGGATAGAAGCATTATCCTTAAGTCCTCGACGCCGGCGGACTTCAATTCTCGGAGTGCTAGATCGGCACCTTCATACAAGAACTGATAGTTCTCAAAATGGCCGTTTATGAAACAGATGTTTGTTGCGCCGTGGCGAGCGAATTCATTTACTAGAGACTTCGCTATCGTTGTGACGACTTCGCCGTCGAGGCTAGTTGTACCCGGCAAATGATTGCCGCCTCCCGACCTCTGCTGAGATTTATATCCGTAGGTGATTGGGGCTGAGACAACGGCCCCGACCTCACGTGCGGTTTCTCCTGCGATCCTCCGAGAAAGAATGGTGTCGACGTGCAGTGGCATGTGTCGACCGTGCTGTTCGATCGAACCCGCAGGTATAAGCACAGGAGCGCCAGCTCTGATCTTTTCTGAGTACGTGAAGGCGTCTAGTTCTTCCATGTATACAGTCAAGTTTTATCCCGTCCTCTATCGTCTTCATGGTCGCAATTGTGTACAAGGGCAACTACACTTCATCGCCGATCTACTTCTGCCCATCGTCATCAAGAGGGATCCCATTCTTGTCAACGTGGTCATCTTCCGGAAGATGTGAAGCGTAGTTGATCGCGATTTCTTCCTGCTCGGTCCGCGCGTTGCGCCCACGTAGTCGTCGAACGAGATTCATGAACATGAGCAAGAGGACGAACGTGAAAGGAAAAGCGCCGATAATGGTGCCCGTCTGGACTGTGTCGACCACAGAAGTGCCACCGACAGTGAGCAGGACGACAGCTACAGTGCCTATGCTTGCAACAAGGACTACTCGAAACCATGGGCCGGACTTCATTGGAGCAGTGACGAACTCTGAGAGCGCGTAAGTCCCTGAATCCAGGCTCGTGACATAATAGGTCGCCACCAATACAGTTGCGATTATCAGAAGAATGCCACCGACTACTGGAACGCCTTGAATCATGGAAAATAGACCGGTAGACGTGTCTTCAGCAACATCAGCTGAGATTGCTCCCTTCGACGCATCGTCGTAGTAGACCGCCGCGCCCCCTAAGATCGCCACCCACACCATGACGATCAAGGACGGGACGATGGTGACTCCCAGGACGAATTCACGAATACTGCGGCCGCGGGATATTCGTGCGATGAACCCTGCGACAAATGGTGAGAAGGCGATGACCCAGCACCAAATGAAGACTGTCCAAGGTCCGTTCCAAGCATCCTGCCAGCTGGGCAACGCTTCTGCTGAGGCCTGAGCTTCCGTCCAGAAGCTCATTGGGACGAAATTCGAAATGAACGAGCCGAATGATTGGGTCATCGTTGAGAGGATGAAGATGGTGGGTCCGAATACCAGGACTCCTACCATTAAGGCAATGCTGAGTATTGAATTTGCCTCACTGACTCGTTTCATTCCTTTGTTGACGCCGAGGAATGCTGACACCATTGTCAGACCTCCGAGTACGGCAATGACAATGAGCCAGACTGCAGCATTGCTCGTTATCCCTGTGAATGATGAGAGGCCAGAAGTGAATTGGAGAGCTGCAAAGCCAAACGAGGTCGCGAGACCGAGAACAGTTGCGATGATTGCGAGTAGTTCGACAATGACCCCGGCGGTGCGACGGGTGCGCAACGGTAAGATATCGACTACGGCTTCTCGAAAGGTCAGTGTCTTCCCGAGATTGTGATGCGAGTACGCAAGGCAAAGAGCGACTAGGCAATACATGGCCCATGCGGTGAGCCCCCAATGGAAATATGTCCACACAAGCCCACCTTGGGCTGTAAAGTCCCCCTTTGGGACGACTGGCACCCCTTCCCTCAAAAGGATCGGCTCCGCGACTGACCAGAAAATGAGTCCGATGCCCTGACCGCACGCGAACAGCATCGAGTACCAAGCGAATTTTCCGTGTTCTGGACGAGCAGTCGGACCTCCAAGGCGCACTGAACCGACTTTGCTGAACGCTGCCCAGCAGCAAAGGATCACCGCGACGAGCGAGTAGACGATGAACAGCCATGTGAAGTTGGAAGTCACAAAGGTGCGTATCGAGTCGATGACCGTTGCTGAACCGAGAGGGCTAACGGTAACGGCAATCACGACCGCAATGATAAGAATCGGCGGCAAAACCATAATGATGTTTCGATCTAGCGCGGCAATCCGGGACCCTCGGAAACGAGGCAAGGATACGAAACGGGGTCCGCCGTCAGTTGGTTTGCCGATTGTGTCGGATGAATGTGTCAACGGTTCGTTGCTTGAGGTTTCGTCACCGACCAGCTCGGCTTGGCGCCTATCAGAGTCGCTGTCGTTTTCAGGTTTGGGATCACGACCGATTGTCATATCTACTTCCCTTCTTTTGAGCCGCCTCGTTGCATCTCGTGCGGGAGTGGGTGTGTTGGGTGCCGGTGCTGTTTGCGTTGCCGAGTTGTTTGCGCAGCATGCCACTGTGAATTGGTCAGTTGCATACACGTTCTAGTCACCCTTGACATGGGCGAACGTGTGAATCGGACGACTCATGCTCGATTCGCCTGTCCGACTGATTCTCCTAATCCTAGGGCCCGCTTGAGTGACCGACAATGGTCGCTCTGTCAAGCGTTGGGGAGAATTGGGTGACGGAGCGTCAAATTGCACATCCGTGGTCGCGATACGCTGTAGGCGGCATCGAGCCGACCGGTGCTGAATGACACTTCCACAAGACTTCGAGAGCAGCCCTGACATGAACGTGCACGAGATACTTTCACACCCAATCGGGCTCATCGTAATTGAGAGTGTAGAACCGGTCTGAAGCCACCGGACTCGAGCAGACACCTCGCGATGTAATGCGTGAGGT